>NZ_JBQVPI010000028.1:0-54276 GCF_052438155.1 Shinella sp.
GAACTGCACCATGCCGGCGTTGGTGAACATCAATGTCGGGTCGTTGCGCGGCACGAGTGGACTGGACGATACGACCTCGTGGCCGTTCGTTCGGAAATAGTCGAGGAAAGTCGACCGGATCTCATTCACGCCGTTCATATCGCGTCCTTCATCTCTGCACTGTCTGCACCTGTCTACGGCGCATTACCCACCCAATTGCATTTCAGCAGATGCGAAACCGCCCCGCCGGCCGGAGTGCCCGCCCGGAGGCCACTGGAAAGACCATCCATCCGCGAATTCCGTCGAACTGCGCACGACCGCCGCCTATCTTGCGGAAAGGTCGAAAACCTTGGGGGCGCGCGCGAGAACTCAAGGCTTTTATCGCCCGCCTCGGCACCTGTCCAGACACCAAAAAACCGGCCTTTCACGAAGAAGAGGCCGGTTTTTCAGGAATTTCGCATTTTGTTGAGCGCATGTCGCTTTCGCAAAACCCATGCCCGCTTTGCGCAACGCGTTCCGGCGTTGCGCAGCGCTTAGCTTTCGCCGTCGGTATCGTTCGAATCCGGACCGCTATTCTCCAGGAAACGTTCGGCGATCAGGCCGGCATTCTGGCGCAGCGACGTCTCGATCTCGCGGGCGAGATCCGGATTGTCGCGCAGGAACGTCTTGGCGTTTTCACGACCCTGGCCAAGGCGCTGGCTGTTGTAGGAGAACCAGGAGCCCGACTTTTCGACGATACCGGCCTTGACGCCGAGGTCGACGAGTTCGCCCGTCTTGGAGACGCCCTCGCCATACATGATGTCGAATTCGACCTGCTTGAAGGGCGGTGCCATCTTGTTCTTGACGACCTTGACGCGGGTCTGGTTGCCGATAACCTCTTCACGCTCTTTGACGGCGCCGATGCGGCGGATATCGAGGCGGACGGAAGCATAGAATTTCAGCGCATTGCCGCCCGTCGTCACTTCCGGCGAACCGTAGACGACGCCGATCTTCATGCGGATCTGGTTGATGAAGATCACCATCGTCTTGGACTTGGAGATCGAGGCCGTCAGCTTGCGCAGCGCCTGGCTCATCAGGCGTGCCTGCAGGCCCGGCAGGCTTTCGCCCATCTCGCCTTCGATTTCGGCGCGCGGGGTCAGCGCTGCAACCGAGTCGATGACGAGCACGTCGATTGCACCGGAGCGCACCAGCGTGTCGGTGATTTCCAGCGCCTGTTCGCCGGTGTCGGGCTGCGAGATCAGCAGGTTTTCGAGATCGACACCCAACTTGCGGGCATAGATCGGGTCGAGGGCGTGTTCGGCATCGACGAAGGCGCAGATGCCGCCCTTCTTCTGGGATTCTGCAATGGTCTGCAGCGCGAGCGTCGTCTTGCCAGAGCTTTCCGGGCCGTAGATTTCGACAATGCGGCCTTTCGGCAGGCCGCCGATGCCGAGCGCGACGTCGAGGCCGAGCGACCCCGTCGAGACGGTCTCGACCTCGATGATGCTGTCCTTGCCACCGAGCTTCATGATGGAGCCCTTGCCGAAGGAGCGCTCGATCTGGGAGAGTGCCGCTTCGAGTGCCTTGCTTTTGTCCACTGATTTTTCCTCTACGAGCCGCAAAGTGTTCTGTGCCATTTGGTCCACCTTTAGGTTATTGAAGCAGGACAGGCAATGAAGCCGCCGATGAATGCTATGTACACATTTTGTTCTCGTCTTGCAAGCTACGTTCAACAATTTGAATATATTTGCAAATCGGCGGTGTGTTCTTTTTTTGTTTCCCGTGGATAAGCGCCGCGCGGGAATAAGGGCGAACCCACCGGGACAACGGACGTAGCGTGCCGAATCGGTGGGCGAAAAGGAAGATGATGACGGGCAAGACGATACTGGTGATGGGCGGGGCCCATGTGGACAGACGCGGACGCATCGCCGGTGAAACCGCGCCGGGGGCGAGCAATCCGGGCGCCTGGTTCGTGGAGGCGGGCGGCGGCGCGTTCAATGCGGCGCGCAACCTTTCGCGGCTGGGTCACCGGGTGCGGCTGATTTCGCCGCGCGGCGGCGATGCGGACGGGGATATCGTCGCGGCGGCGGCGGAAGCAGCGGGCGTCGAGGATACGCCGTTCATCTTCCTCGACCGGGCGACGCCGAGCTACACGGCGATCATCGAGCGGGACGGCAATCTCGTCATCGCGCTGGCGGACATGGAGCTCTACCGGCTGTTTTCGCCACGCCGCCTGCAACAGCGCGCGATGCGCGAGGCGATGGCCGATGCCGGGCTCATCCTCACCGATGCGAACCTGCCGGCCGAAACGCTGGCAGTCATGACGGAGGCTGCAAAGGCGGCCGGCGTGCCGATCGCCGGCATCGCGATTTCGCCGGCCAAGGTGGTCCGGTTCCGCGAAAGCCTTTCCGCCCTAGCCTTCCTGTTCATGAACGAAGCGGAAGCCCGCACGCTGACGGGTGCGGCACCGGAAAACCCCGCAGACTGGCCGAAGGCGCTGCGCGCGACGGGCCTCTCCGCAGGCGTGGTGACGCGTGGCGGCAGAGGCGTCATCGCTTTTGACGACAAACAGGCAGCCCTCGTCGTGCCGCCGGACATACCGGCGCTCGGCGATGTCACGGGTGCTGGCGATTCGCTCGCTTCCGGCTTTCTCAGCGCCTGGCTCACCGGCTCGTCCATCGGCGAAGCGTTGCGTCGCGGGGTGGCGGCAGCGGCGATCACCGTGCGCTCGCCACTCGCTGCCGCTGAAGAATTGTCGCAGGCAGCCCTTGCGGACGCACTTTCTCTTGTACCCGGGGCCGAATGGATGGCATGAGACTCTTTTGCCTGAATTTCCGCCCAAAAAGCTGCGAGGACACAGCATGACCAGACCCGTATCCCCCCTTCTGCCGGTGCAGTTTTCGGCCGAAGTCGCCGCCGCCCGGGACCGTGGTGCGCCGATCGTCGCACTCGAATCGACCATCATCACGCACGGCATGCCCTATCCGGGCAATCTCAACATGGCGCGCAGCGTCGAGCGCATCATCCGTGAGGAAGGCGCCATACCGGCGACCATCGCCGTCATCGATGGCGTGCTGCATATCGGCCTTGAGGATGCGGAGCTTGAAACGCTCTCGCAAACGCAGGGCGCGATGAAGCTTTCACGCGCCGACCTCGCCTTCGCCATCGCCGAGCGGCGCACCGGCGCCACGACGGTCGCGGCGACGATGATCGGTGCGGCCCGCGCCGGCATCAAGGTCTTTGCGACGGGTGGCATCGGCGGCGTGCACCGCAAGGCGGAAGAGACGTTCGACATTTCCGCCGATCTCGACGAGTTGTCGCGCACCGGCGTCATCGTCGTCTGCGCCGGCGCCAAGGCGATCCTCGACATTCCGAAGACGCTGGAAGTGCTGGAAACACGCGGCGTGCCGGTGGTGACCTATGACAGCCCGATCTTCCCGGCCTTCTGGTCGCGCGATTCGGGCATCAAAAGCCCGCTGACGCTGAACAGCCCTGCGGCGATCGCCAATTTCCAGAAGGTGCGCGACCAGCTTGGCATCGACGGCGGCATGCTGATCGCCAATCCGGTTCCGGAGGCCGACGAGATCGAGCGCGAGGAGATGGAAATCTATATCGCCCGTGCACTCGACAATGCCGAGCGCGACGAGATCGCCGGCAAGGCCGTCACGCCCTACCTGCTCGACAGCCTGTTCCACCTGACGAACGGCCGCAGCCTGAAGACGAACATCGCGCTCGTGGAAAACAACGCGCGTCTGGCGGCGGAAATCGCCGTCGCGCTGGTGGACTGAGTTTGCGCAAGCGGCCGGTTTACACCGGCCGCATCCTCTCCGTCTTCAGTTCTTCAGCTTGTACCCTGTCTTGAAGATCCACGCCGTGATCGACAGGCACACCAGCAGGAAGCCCAGCACCGTCACCAGGCTGACGATGGGGTTCACGTCGGCGATCTCGTAGAAACTCCATCGGAAACCCGAGACAAGGTAGAGCACCGGGTTGAAGTGGCTGACGGTCTGCCAGAAGGGTGGCAGCATGTCGATCGAGTAGAAGCTGCCGCCGAGGAAGACCAGTGGCGGCACGATGAGCATGGGGAAGAGGTTCAGCTGCTCGAAATCCTTCGCCCAGATGCCGATCATGAAGCCGAACAGGCTGAAGGTCACCGCCGTCAGCACGAAGAACAGCACCATCATGAACGGATGCTTGATCGATATGTCGACGAAGAACGAGGCGGTGATGAGGATGATCGTGCCGACGATCAGTCCCTTCGTCGCCGCCGCCCCGACATAGCCGATGATGATCTCCGTCATCGAGATGGGCGAGGACAGGATTTCGTAGATCGTGCCCATGAATTTCGGAAAATAGATGCCGAAGGAGCCGTTGCTGATACACTGGTTGAGCAGGGTCAGCATGATGAGGCCGGGCGCGATGAAGGCGCCGTAGGACACACCCTCCACCTCCTGCATGCGCGAGCCGATCGCCGCGCCGAAGACGATGAAATAGAGCGACGTGGTGATGACCGGCGAGACGACGCTTTGCAGCAGCGTGCGGCGCGTGCGCGCCATCTCGAACGCGTAAATGGACTTGATCGCCTCGACGTTCATTTGCCCTCTCCCACCAATTCCACGAAAATGTCTTCCAGCGAACTCTGCTCGGTGGAGATGTCCTTGACCCTGAGGCCCGCCTGCGACAGCGCGGCGAGCAGCGACGAAATGCCGGTGCGCTCGCCGGATGCATTGAATTCATAGACGAGGCGCGCGCCCTCCTCCGAGAGCGTCAGCCCGAAGGGCGACAGTGTGTCGGGGATCGCCGCCAGCGGCTCGGCAAGTTCCACGGTCATCTGCTTGCGGCCGAGCTTGGCCATCAGCGCCTTCTTCTCTTCCACCAGCAGGATTTGACCGTGGTTGATGACGCCGATGCGATCGGCGATCTCCTCGGCTTCCTCGATATAGTGGGTCGTCAGGATGATGGTGACGCCGTTGGCGCGCAGCCGCTCGACAAGCTGCCACATGTCCTTGCGCAGGTTGACGTCGACGCCCGCCGTGGGCTCGTCGAGGAACAGCACCTTCGGCTCATAGGACAGCGCCTTGGCGATCAGCACACGCCGGCGCATGCCGCCCGACAGGTGACGCAGCATCGTGTCCTTCTTGTCGTAGAGCGAGAGCTCCCTGAGGATGCGCTCGATCAGCGCCGGGTTGGGCTTGCAACCATGCAGGCCACGCGAAAAGGAGACCGTGTTCCACACCGTTTCGAAGGCGTCGAGCGTCAGTTCCTGCGGCACGAGACCGATGATGGAACGCGTCTGGCGGAAGTCATGCAGGATGTCATGCCCGCCGACCGTTACCGTGCCGCTGGTCGGCGTGACGATGCCGCAGATGATCGAGATCATCGTCGTCTTGCCGGCGCCGTTCGGCCCGAGCAGCGCGAGGATTTCGCCCTCCTCGATATCGAGATCGACGCCCTTCAGCGCCTTGAACCCGGTTGCGTAGCTCTTGGTGAGATTGCGTATGGAGACGATGGGCGCCATGGGATGGTCCGAAATGAGGAAATTTCATGCGGAAGGACACCCTATATGGCGTGTCCCTTGTCAATTTTCACCCGGGTGAGAGAAAAAATTCGCTCATCCGTAGATGCTGTAGAGAAAGCGCAGCGAAACGAGGATCAGGAAGACGCCGAAGCCCAGCTCGAGCTGTCGTTTGCTCATCCAATGGGCGAGCCGCACGCCCCAGGGTGTGACGACAAGCGCGATCGGCACGATGAGCGCGACGGCGATCCAGTTGATAAAGCCGGTGGAGCCGAGCGGCAGACCGGCTTCGCCCCAACCGGCCCAGATATAGCCGAAGATGCCGGGAATGGAGATGAGCACGCCGACACCGGAGGAGGTTGCCACCGCCTGATGGATCGGACGGCCGAACGAGGTCATGTAGGTGTTGTTGAGCACACCGCCGCCAATGCCCATCAGGCCGGAAAGCGTGCCGATGACGACGCCGGCGAGCTGGTTGCCGATGCCTTTCGGTAGCTCGGTGCCGATCCGCCAGGTATCGCGGTTGAACAGCATGCGCAGCGCGACCAGCATTGCGATGCCGACGAAGACGAGGCGCAGCCCGACGCTGGAAATGAAGGCCGCGATCACCGAGGCGAGGATCGCGCCGAGCGGCAGGGCGACGATCCAGCTTTTCAGCAGGTCCGTATCCACCGCGCTGCGCTGGCGGTGCGCCGTGAAGGAGCGGATCGACGTCGGCACGATGATGGCGATCGAGGTGCCGATGGACAGGTGCATGCGCACCGCCTCCGGCACATCGAGAGAACCGAACACCTGATAGAACACCGGCACGAGGATCGCCCCGCCGCCAATGCCGAAGATGCCGGCGAGCAGGCCCGACACCACGCCGGCGGCAACGAGCGCGAGCGCTAACAGAAACAGGTCGGTGATGGGCGGCATGGGGGCTTCCGGACAGGGCCATCAGGGGCGGCGGCGACTCGCGAAAATTTCGCGGCGGCGAGACGCCAGATGTCATCAAACCGTGACCCATTTCAACCAGTCTCTGCGCGAGGCCGACGGGAACGGTTTGCACCCCGCACCACCCATCGCTCCCCCTGCGCTCCGCAGCGGCCTTGCTCCCGAACCCTGAGGGAGCCACCGGCGGCCCCATCCGCCCGCTTCCCCCGCGGAAGCCCGCATGCATCTTCGCCGGTCCGCGCCGGCGCAGGTGACGGAATGTGACGTTCCAGGCAGCAACCACCCCTATGTGCGCTGCCACCCCTTTCGACCGGCTCCCCGCCGGTCTTTTTTTGCCTGCCGTTCGGGATCGCATTATCCGCCAGCCGTTGCGGCGGTGAAAACCGCCAGCTGGTCGGCAAAGGCCCGCTTGTAGGCAGGCCGCGCCTCGCCGCGGGCGATATAAGCGGCGAGCTTCGCGTAGTCCTCCAGCAGGCCCGACGATTCCAGCCGGCGCAGCACATGCACCATCATCAGGTCCCCGGCGCTGAAGGCGCCGTCGAGCCATTCTGCATCGCCAAGGTGGTGGGAAAGCCGATCCAGTTGCGCGCGAACGCGGCCATCGAGCATCGGCAGCCGCTCGGCATACCAGGGCTTGTCGCGCTCCATCAGATACGCGGCCGAACGCTCGACGATCGCCGGTTCCACCGTGCCGATTGCGGCAAACATCCACATGATCGCCCGCGCCCTGGCATTTGCATCGGTTGGCAGCAGGCCGGCATGGTTTTCCGCGATATGGAGCACGATCGCCCCGGACTCGAACAGCGCGAGATCGCCCTCTTCATAGGTCGGAATCTGCGCGAAAGGATGGAGTGCCAGATGCGCGGGCTGCCTCATCGCCTTGAAGGACAGAAGACGGACCGCGTAAGGCTGGCCGACCTCTTCGAGCGCCCAGCGAACGCGCATGTCACGCGCCAGCCCCCTGCCGCGATCAGGCGATTGTGCAAATCCGGTAATCGTCGCCGTCATCGTCTTTCTCCCTGGCTTGCCTATCTGGAAGACGGTTGGCCGGGCGAAGTTCCGACACGATGCCGCAGATAATTCCCGTGCAAACACTAGGCCGATAAAGGCAATGCAACACGGTTATAGGCTGCAATGCCGGTAGCCGGAGTTGCGGGCACGCAGATCGAAGTGAAAGTGATCCTTGTGATAGCGGTCGCTACCCGGGCCAAGCACGGTGGAAAAATACTTGCAGCTGTCGCTGCGCACCGATTTCAGCAGGCCCTTTTCGCGGAAGGCGAAGAAACCCTTCTTCTCGATGGTGATCGCCTTGCCGCTCTTCAGCACGATCTTGCCGACATCGATGGCATTGCCCTTGGCATGTTCGGACATGGAGGCACCACGCTGCGAATTCATGGTGCGGCAGGAATAGGACGACATCTGGTGGATGGCCGAGACGCCGGAGAGGTAGCGCGTGCGCGTCGAAGGCACGAGTTCCTGCTTCACCCAGCGGGCGAAGGCCTCGGTAATCTGGCAATTGACCTGTGCGGCCGGCTTGATCTGGATGCCGCCGGAAAGGCCGGACAGTTCGACCGGCCACGCGATGCCGCAGGAACGCCCCTTGGAGATGCGCGGCACGTCGCGGAATTTCACACCCAGCTTCTGGAGCCGCTGACGGCAGGCCTTTTCCGAGGCCGGCATGCCGCCCATGGTTTCCGGGATCTGCATCGGGTTGTTGAGCCGCGGCAGGAAGGCGACCTGGTCTTCCTCGACAACCTTGTGACGACGGGTCGTGGCCTTGTCCGGCACCCGCAGATAGTCGTCGCCGTCAGCCGCCGTACCAAGTTCCGTGCCGGCCTCGGTCATCGGGATCGTATCCGGCTGGCCGACCTGCTGCGGCGTATCGGTGCCGATGCCATCGACGACGACCTGCGTGGCATTGCCCTCGGCGATCTCGTTGGCCTGCGATTCCGCGAGCCCTTCGACCCGCTCGACGCCGAGCCCCTCATCCATGTTCACGCCGCCCTCCGGCACCGTGAGCACGCCGGAAGACGCTTGCACGGGTTGCGAAATGCCCATGGCCTCGTCGCTGTCGATCATCGGCAGGCGTTTGTTTTCCATGACGGGCGTCATCATGGCCGTATCCGCCGTCGCCACCCGCCCGGCGGGTTCCTCGACGGGATAGGCGGTGAGATCGCCACCCGTATCACCCATGTCGTCGGTCTGTCGCCGCGAGACATCTGTCGCCGGCCGGATGGCGCCGACGCCGGCACCGTCGATGTCGTCCGGCGGGGTCAGACCACCGGAACAGGCGGCGAGCAGCACCGGGATCAGAAACAGCCCCAACGGCCTGCGGAGACGAGAAACGAACGCAATACTCATGTCACTTCCGCCTGGCATCCGCCTCGCACCATCGCGAAGTCCCGGTTGCACACACCTTTGTCCGGTGATGGTGCAGGCCGCTTTTGTCCGCATTCGGACGGCGAAAGCCTGAAACCGGACCTGCAGGGCGACGTGCCTGCATTTCCAGAAGATTTTCTCGCAACAGGGTAAAGGAAACGTTCCCGCCGACCCCACCAAATCAGAGGTCAACGAAAAACCCCGGCGCTTGTCGAGCGCCGGGGCAAGGAAGTCCGGAGATCGTCTTCTGGTTATGCGGCGCGGCGCCTGGGGGCGGCCGCTCCGGCTGGGTTCAGCCGGAAGTTCCCGAGCAACGTCTTCAACTGCTCGCTTTCCTGGGTCAGCGTCTGGCCGGCGGCGTTGGTTTCTTCCACCATCGCGGCATTCTGCTGGGTCATCTGGTCCATCTGGTTGACCGCCGTGTTGACCTCGGCAAGGCCGGTGGCCTGCTCGCGGGCAGAGGTGGCAATCGACGTCACCTGGTCGTTCACCTTGTTGACCAGCAATTCGATCTCGGTCAGCGCATCGCCCGTCGAGCGCACCAGCGCCACGCCGGTGCCGACTTCGGTGGCCGAGTTGCTGATGAGGCCCTTGATCTCCTTCGCCGCATTAGCGGAGCGCTGGGCAAGTTCGCGCACTTCCTGCGCCACGACCGCAAAGCCGCGACCCGCCTCGCCTGCCCGCGCCGCCTCGACGCCGGCATTCAGCGCAAGAAGATTGGTCTGGAAGGCGATCTCGTCGATCACGCCGATGATCTGGCTGATGCGGCTGGAGGCGTCCTCGATGCGGCTCATCGCGGCGACGGCATCGCGCACGATCGCGCCGGAGCGACCGGTCGACTGCTTGGTCTCGGCCACCATGCGGCTTGCCTCGGCGGCCCGTTCGGAGGCGTTGCGAACGGTCGCGGTGATCTCGTCGAGTGCGGCCGCGGTTTCCTCCAGCGACGCCGCCTGCTGTTCAGTGCGATGCGAGAGATTGTTCGCGGCTTCCGCGATACCACCGGCGCTGCCGTGCACGATCTCGGTCGAGTGGGCGATGGCGTTGATGACGCTGGAGAGCGCATCGACGGCCCGGTTGAAGTCGCCGCGCAATTTTGCATATTCCGGCGCGATCGAGCCGATGGAGACCGTGAGGTCGCCATTGGCAAGGCGTTCCAGCGCACCGCCGACGACATGCATGGCATCCGTCTGGCTCTGGCTCACCTGCCGCTGCCGGCGTTCGCTTTCGCCGCGCTCCTCGTCGAGACGAACCTGCTGCTCGCCCTCGCGGACACGCAGTTCAGAACGCTCGGCCACGGACTGGCGCAGGATCGATACGACCTTGGCCATCTCGCCGATCTCGTCCTTGCGTTCGGTTTCAGGCACATCGCTGGAAACATCCTCCTCGGCGATCGCCTGCATGGACGCCTTGAGGCGCAGGATCGGGCCGGTGACGCTCTTCACGATCGCATAGGCGACAAGAATGATGGCGAGGCCGCCGATGGCGAGGATCATTGCCGTCTCGATGGCATTGCTGCGGAACATCGCGGCGAGGTCGTCGGCATAGACGCCGGTGCCGACGATCCAGCCCCAGGGCGCAAAACCGGCAACGTGCGAATACTTCAGCACCGGCTCCTCGAAGCCCGGCTTCGGCCAGTAGTAATCGACGAAATCCTGTCCCGTCGGGCTTGCCTTCACCGCCTTCACGAATTCAGCGAAGATGCGTTTGCCGGTGGGATCCGCCATGCCGGTCTGGTCGGTGCCGTCGAGCGCCGGCTTGATCGGATGCATGATGATCACGGCATTCATGTCGTTGATCCAGAAGTAGCCGCTGTCCTCGTAGCGCAGCGCCCGCACCGCGTCCTTCGCCCGTGTCTGTGCCTCTTCACGCGTCAGCGTGCCGGCCGTTTCAAGCTCGTGGTAGTGCTTGAACAACGTCAGCATGCTCTGGTCCATCGCGGCAAGTTTTGCCTTGCGCTCGACAACCATCGCATCCTGATAATGGTATAGACTATAGACGAGTGCCGCTGCGAAGATGGTCAGGGCGAGACCGACAAGCAATGAAAGTCGCGTGGAAATTCTGAAATTCTTCACCGGGCTCTCCTCGACACCACTGGACGCAGTGCGCCTTGTCGGCGAAGGTCTCGGAAACCTTTTAAAATCATCTAAAATTGCAATTATCAATTTTAGAGTCTGAGCATGCTTGAAAATGGCGCCGCCGGATCTGCGGCTACGCACCCGCCCTCTTTCTCCGCTGGCCGCATTGAGCTAGACCGGAGGGAAACGGAGAGGACCCGCATGACCAGCACGCCCAACGGACAGCTCACCCTTCGCACGCTCGCCATGCCGGGCGACGCGAATGCCGCGGGCGATATTTTCGGCGGCTGGGTCATGGCACAGATGGACCTTGCGTCCGGCATCCGCGCCGCGGAGCGCGCCCAGGGCCGCGTGGTCACCGCCGCCGTCAAGGAAATGGCCTTCGACCTGCCGGTGAAGATCGGCGACACGCTCAGCATCTACACGGATATTGCCCGCGTCGGCCGCACCTCGATCACGCTGTCGGTCGAGGCCTGGGCGCAGCGCTATCTCACCACGACGCTCGAAAAGGTGACGGGGGCGACCTTCGTCATGGTTGCACTCGACAAGGACGGCCATCCGACCCCTGTTCCCGTCGAATAAGGCGACAGGAGGCGCCCCCATGGAGCACACGACCCCGGATCCCGCCATTTTCGGCCATGTGCGCATCGTCATCGGCATGGTGGTGAGCCTCACCGTCGCGCGCCTCCTGACCGGCGTCGCCCTGTTCATCCAGCATCCCGGCAAGGTGAAGGCCTATCCGGTGCACCTTGCCTGGGCCGCCTTCCTTCTATTGTTTCTGCTGCATTTCTGGTGGTGGGAGTTCCGCCTGCAGGCGCTGACGACGATTGGTTTCGGCGTCTACCTGTTCCTGATCAGCTATTGCTGCCTGTTCTTCCTGCTCGCCGTCTTCCTGTTCCCGACGACGCTCGACGACTATGCCGGCTACGAGGACTATTTCTATTCCCGCCGAAAATGGTTTTTTGGCGCGTTCGCTCTCGTCTTCACCGTCGATCTGCTGGACACGGCATTGAAGGGAGAAGCCTATTTCGGCTCCTTCGGCTACGAATACCCGGTCCGAAACGTCGCCTTCATCGTGCTCTGCCTGACGGCGGCATGGACGGCCAGCCGGCGCTTTCACACTGCCTTCGTCAGCCTCGGAATCCTCTACCAGCTGAGCTGGATTTTCCGCGCCTTCGACATGCTGGAGTGATCTATCCGCGCAGGAACGCCGGCCGCTTGTCGACGACGAGCCCCGGGAAAACCGATGACTCGAGGTCGCTTGTGGAAATGCCGAACTGCTGGCGCAGCATGGCCGCCGCGATCTGGCGCAGGTCCATCGTCGGCCGCAGGTCGCGATCATCAAGCAGGTCACCATCGGCAAGCGACGGCCAGTCACGATAGACCTTGCCGCCGGCAACGGCACCGCCCGCCAGAATGGCGACGCCGCCCGTACCGTGGTCCGTACCGAACGAACCGTTCTCGCGCGCCGTCCGGCCGAATTCGGTGATCGCCAGGACCGCGGTCTTGCGCCAGATTTCCGGAGAGAGGTTCGCCTTCAGCGTGGCGATGGCCGCAGCAAGGTCCATGGCCGGCCGCTGGAAGATCCGCGACTGGCTGAGATGCGTGTCCCAGCCATTGATGGAGAAACTCGCGATGCGATGATCGGCCGAAAGCATGCCGGCAGCGAACTTCGCGACGGCGGCGAGACCGCCTCTGGGTTTCCCCTGCATGTCGTGGATGGTGTCCGACAACAGGTCCGTCTCGGTCGCCTCCTGAAGGGCGGCGGCAAACGCCAGATCATTCTGGTAGAGCCGGACAAAAAATGCCAGTTCATCCTCCGCCAGTGCAAGATCGGCGCGCGCCGACCAGACATCGACCGGGCTTTGTCCAGACAGGATAAGCTCCGCCGTGGTTGTCACGTCGATCGCCCGGCGGTCGGCGGGTCGCGGAATGACGGCGATGGCACGGTTGAGCCAACCCGTGCGCTCCCCCTGAACGGCGCTGCCGCTTTCCAGCATGTCCTGCCCATCGAAATGGCTGCGACCGTCGCGATAGGGCGTGGAGGTTGCGTGGACGAATGCGAGTTCGCCCGCCCGCCAGAGCGGCACCAGATCCTTCGCGGCCGGATGCAGGCCGAAGAAGCCGTCCAAATCGATCAGGCCGTCGTCGGCGCCGAGCGCCAGCTTCGGCCGCAACAGCGAAAGGGCCGGGTCGCCATAGGGCTGCACCAGCGCCAGTCCATCCATCCCGCCGCGCAGCACGATCGTCACCAGCCGGTTGTCACCGGGCATGGCCGCAAAGCTGACCGGCGTCATGAGCGGCGAGGCCGCTACGCAACAAGCACCGGCAAGGAAGGCGCGGCGGTTGATTTCTGTCGTCATCGCCACGCTCCTAACGTCGGTTGAATTCCGGAGACGCCAGCACCATCGCCATCGCCACCTCGCGGTTGGGCGCCCGTGAAACAGTCTCGATCGTATCCGCCCGCGCCGCATCCGAAAGCGTCGCCTCGAGAAAAGCCCGCGGATCGGTATCTCCACCGAAACGCGCGACGAGGCGCCGGGCCCAGGCGATACGTTCCGTGAGCTGGCTGGCGGTAACCCAAGCCGAAAGATCTTCTGCCCAGCCCGCCGGGCTCGGTGGAGACCAGATCGGCTGTCCGAGCCGGTCGATGGCAGCAACGGAAAACGGATTGGATCCCAAGGCAGGTCGCCCCTCCGCCGTCATCATCAGCACGTCCTCCAAGGCCGCGACGTCTGATGCCAGCTGCCACGTGCTCTCGTTCGCGCCGCCTGGTCGGAGTGCCGTTTTGGGCGCGCTCACCGCCCGAAGCGCGGCAACGACGAAATCGAACGGCTGCCGCGCCTTCTGCCCCTCTTCCGCAAAACTCCGCGGGTGCTCGAGCATCGCCCGATACACGTCGAGCAACGCCCCATCGCTACGCGTCCACGCCACCACCATGGCCTCGACAACCGCCTGCGGCGGATCGTCGGCGATGAAGTGCACGACGAGTTTGCGGCAGATGTGGCGACGGGTTTCCTCACGCGCGGCCAGGTCGTCGAGCAGGTCATGTACCCTTTGCATCTGTGCGTCCGCGCCGCCGTAGGAACGGCCGAGCACCTCGTAGCCGTCGGGCTCCGCAAAACGCGTCCGGAAGACCGTGTTGTAGTGCGGCGCCCGATACCACAGGCCGGTGAGAACATAGGCGGCGGCGCGGACATCCGTCTGGGTGTAGCCGCTCCCCGCCCCCATCGTATGCAGTTCGATCAGTTCGCGGGCCAGGTTTTCGTTGAGCCCACGGCCCGACTTGAGACCAACCGGCGAATTCGGCCCGACCGAGCGGATCTGGTCGAGATAGATCAGCATGGCCGGATGCAGCACTGCGGCCTTCAAAAGCTCGTCGAACCGTCCTGCAATATTGGGCCGCACCGCCTCGGCCTCGAACAGCGCCACCAGAAGGCGCGTGGTGGCGCCCTTGCGCGTATCGATCGCGAAGTGATCGCACCAGAAGGCGGCAAGCCGCTCGAAGAAGCCATTTGGCGACAGGACCGCCTGTTGAACCTTCCTGTGCCGGTCCAGCTGAAGCGAATTGTTGAGCGCTACGCTGTAGGGATTGACACTGCGTTCGCCAATCATCCGCAGTGTGCCGGCCTCGCGCGCGGCCTTTGTGGAGGATTCGACCGCGCGATAGTCGACAAAACGCGCGCGGCGCTCGGCTATGCCCTCGTAGGGGAAAAGACAGGTTTCGCCTGCCCCGCGCTCCACCTGCCGGATCAGCGTGTCCACATCCTCCGGCGGCGCCTCGCCCGGCCGTCTGCCGTAACCGAAGCGTATCGCCGCCATGCTGGCGAAAGTTGGCATCAAAAGAGTTCCATCCGGTTCATGCGCAATGCTTGCGCCTGATTGCGACTATTTTGGGAGACGCGGCCTATCCCTTGAACACGAAGGCGGCACCGGCCGCGATCAGCATGAAGCCGATGGCGTGGTTCCAGGTAAGGCTTTCCTTCAGCCAGAACACGGAGAAACCGGCAAAGACAAGGAGGGTAATGACCTCCTGGATGGTCTTCAGCTGGGCGGCGGAATAGACCCCATTGCCGAAGCGGTTTGCCGGTACCGCCAGGCAATATTCGAAGAAGGCGATGCCCCAACTTGCCAGAATGGCAATGAACAGCGGTGTCGACTTGAACTTGAGGTGCCCATACCAGGCGAAGGTCATGAAGATGTTGGAAAGGCAGAGCAGCACGATCGGCCAGACGGCCGCGGGGGTGAGGCTGAAAGGCATCGGTGGATCCTGATTCCCTAGGAGATGAAGAAGGACATAGCCGACAGGTCAACGCCGTCAAGATCGGCGGGCCACTGATTCTCGCGATCCACCGTTAAGACAATCTTATGCGCGCCGACACACCATCCCCGCGAGCCGTCCAGACGGCAAGTCGACGGGGCCGGACCAGAATGACGGATGCGAGCCGGCTGATGCCGGCGGATGAACCGACAAGACGCCAGATCCTTTCAGCGCAGGCGCTGTCCGTGCTGGACGGCATCGTATTGTCGCTTGCCGCCAACTGCTTCCTCGCCGCAACGACCGCCGCGATCCTCTGGCTCGACGGTCCCGATATCAGTATCTATCTCTGGCTGGCCGCCGTGTTTGCCGTCAATCTCTCGCGCTATGTCGGCGTGCGCGTCGTCCGGCGCCTGAACTGTGCAGTGGAGCGGCCACGGCGCGCGCTTGGCGTGTTGTCGCTCGGAGCGCTCGGCGGCGGTATTGCGTGGAGCCTCGTGCCCTTCATCGGCACCGCCCATGGTGCCAGCGGGCTCAATCCCTACCTCATCTTCATCATCGGCGGCATCTGCGCGGGCTCGCTGATGCAGAGCACAGCCTATGCCCGCACCGCCCTGCTCTTCGCAGGCCCGCCGCTGCTCACCGCCATCGTCTCGCTGCTGATATCCGGTACGACGGATGCGCTGGTCATCGCCGCCGACGCCCTGCTGCTCGCCATCATGATGGTGCGGGCCGGCCAGCTCAGCGAGGCAGGCTTCATCCGCAGCCAGATCGACCGGTTGAAGGCCGTGGCGCTGGCCTCGTCGCTGTCGGATGCTAATGCGGAAATCCGCCTGTCCTATCACCAGCTCGCATCGCTGGCGAACCGCGACCCGCTGACCGGCCTCGGCAATCGTGCCCTGTTCAACCAGCGACTGCGCGGCCTGCTTGCCAGCGATTTCCCCGCGGGAACGCTCGCCCTGCTTGTGATCGACCTCGACCGTTTCAAGGCGATCAACGACACGATGGGGCACGGTGCGGGCGATACCGTCCTTGTCGAAATTGCCGGGCGGCTCGTCAGTCTCACCGGCCCGACAGATACGGTCGTGCGTCTCGGGGGCGACGAATTCGCCGTCATCGTCGAGGGCGAGCAGGCAGAGGGGCGCGGCCGCGAGATCGGCGATGCCATCGTGCGGTTGGCCGGCGATCCCATCTTTATCGGCGAACGCCCCGTGACGGTCGGCGCCAGTGCCGGGCTGGCGCTCCATCCGCAACATGGGGAAACGGCGGACGATCTTTTCGCCAGCGCCGACATCGCGCTCTATGCCGCCAAGGAGGGCGGCCGCCGCCGGCTCGGCCTGTTCAATCCCGTGCTGAAAGCCCGCATCGAGCGGCAACGCCTTATCGAGGCGACGCTCGCCGAGGCAATCGAAGACAATCAGCTGCTGGTGGTCTTCCAGCCGCAGGTGGAGCTGGCCACCGGCCGCGTCACCGGTTTCGAGGCCCTGCTGCGCTGGGCGCATCCCGATCTCGGCCCGGTCAATCCGCCGGATATCGTGCGCGCCGCCCAGGCCCTGCATATCGCCACCGAACTGACAGGCTATGTCGCCAACCGCGCCGCGGAACTGCTGCGCACCCTGCCCCGCCTCGGCCTGCCGGAGGCCTGCGTGGCCGTCAACGTTTCGCCGCGCGAATTTTCCGGCGACACGCTTTCCCGCCTGTTGAGCGGCATTGTCGCCGCGCACGAGATTTCCCCGGCCTTGATGGAGATCGAGATCACCGAAGAGGCGACGCTCGACACACAGGCCGCCGGCGCCGAACTGGCCCGGTTGGAGGCTGCAGGCTTCCGCCTCGCCGTCGACGATTTCGGCATGGGCCATTCTTCGCTGGCCTATCTCGTCAGCCTGCATATCGACCGGTTGAAGATCGACCGCAGCTTCGTCAAGGGCATCGCCAGAAGCCGCGAGAACCAGGCCCTCATCGCCGCCCTCGTCGGCATCGGCCATGCGCTTTCCATCGATATCGTCGTGGAAGGCGTCGAGGACGAGGAAGAGGCCGAAGTGCTCAGGATGCTCGGCTGCCGCCACGCCCAGGGTTACCACTTCGCCCGCCCCATGCCGGCCGCCGACATCCCGCGCTGGCTTGACCAGCATGCCTTGCGCATCAGCCGCAGCATGGCTGGCACGCCCTGATCACCGTACCGTTCGTGCCCGGTTGCGTTCTACCTTGGCGACGATGACCAGCGCCGCCACGAGCATCAGCCCGCCGTTGAACGGATGCAGCGCCTGCAACAGGCCGGATTCCAGGTTCTGCCCGCTCACGATCAACACGATCTGCGTGACATAGAGCCCCGCGAGCAGGCCCGCCCACCAGCGCAGCGGCCTCGTCTGCGCAAGAAGCCAGGCCGCAAGGGCCATCGCGGAGATCGGCACGGAGAGCAGCATGCCAAGCCCGCCATGCCACGCCCAGAAAACCCCGTCC
This sequence comes from Shinella sp., assembly GCF_052438155.1. NCBI lineage: Bacteria > Pseudomonadati > Pseudomonadota > Alphaproteobacteria > Hyphomicrobiales > Rhizobiaceae > Shinella > Shinella sp. The sequence continues at coordinate 17,582 of NZ_JBQVPI010000028.1, forward strand.
TGGAAGAGCGCGAGCCCCGCGAGCAGATATTGCGCGAGAATGCCGGCCGGCACCGAGCGTGCCGCCTGCAGATACCAGAACGGCACGGTGCGTCGCGGCTTTGCCGTGACGGCAAAATCGGTCGTCGTCATGGCTCACCCCCAGGCTTCCACGAGGAAACGTCGGAAATCTTCCTGTGGTTCGGTCGCCTTGCGCCAGTCCTTGAGAAGCCCCGCATAGCTCTTCGCCGCGCCATGCAATGCGATGTCGTCCAGCTTGTTGGCCCGGAAGAGTACGAAGGGCGCCTGCCATGGCAGGCCGCAACGATGCGCGGTCGCTTCCAGCGGGCGCAGCAGTTCAGCCATGGTGAACTTGTTGGCGCCGTCCGGTGCATAGGCTTCCGGCACATTGCCGGCCGTTGCGGCAACGAGCAGCGGCGTGCCCTCCAGCAACCGGCCTTCCGTTTCGTAGTTGATGTAATACATGCGCGTCAGCACCGCATCCTGCCAGGCTTTCAGCAGTGGCGGCGTCGAATACCACTGGATCGGGAACTGCAAAACGATGCGGTCGGCCGACAGCAGCCGGGCCACTTCCTGGTCCGCATCGATCCTGCCGTCCGGATAGAGGGCATGGAGGTCGATGACCTCGACGCCGGGAAGGCGGAGGGCGGTGCCGGCGAGCGCGACATTGGCGCGCGAACCGCTGAGATCGGGATGGAAAAGAAGGATCAAGGTCTTGCTCATGACGTCATCTCCTGTGTTGACGCCATCAGAATGCCGTGCCCGGTAAAATCATTCCAATGGATGGTTTGTATATGCTATTATCGATTTCATGAATTTAAGATCGATCGACCTCAACCTTCTCGTCATCCTCGACGCGCTGCTCGACGAGGCCCATGTCTCACGCGCCGCCGCCAAGCTGAACCTGTCGCAGCCCGCCACCTCCAGTGCGCTGGACCGTTGCCGCCACCTCTTCGCCGATCCCCTGCTGGAACGCGGCAAGGGCGGCATGCGCCTGACGCCGAAGGCGGAAGCGTTGCGCGATCCCCTGAAAAACCTGCTCATCGGCATTGCCGCCGTCGTCGACGCCCCGGAAGAACCGCTTGCCGACATCCGCCAGACCGTGCGCATCGTCACCGCCGACCATCCCGGCATCCTCGTCGCCGGCCCGTTGCACCACGCCCTCGCCCGCTCCGCCCCCGGCATCGATCTGGTCATCCAACCCTGGCATGGCGCCGCCGCGGTTCTCGAATCCCTCGCCCGCGGCGCCAGCGACATCGCGCTCTCGGTCTTCCCGGCCATCGACGAAACGGCCTTCCACTGCGAAACGCTGCTGCAGGAGCATTATGTGATCGCCATGCGGAAGACCCACCCGGCGGGCGCCGATTTCACCCTCGAGCGCTGGCTGGCCTATCCGCACATCCTCGTTTCCGGCCGGGGCGACACGCGCACGCCCCTGGACGACCAGCTTGCCGCCCTTGGCAAATCCCGCCGCGTCGGCATCGTCGTGCCGAGCTTCCTGATGGTGCCGTCGCTGCTGGAGGGCAGCGATCTCATCGCCATGATGCCGAGCCATTGCCTGCCGTCGGATGCGGCCGAGCGTTTCCACATCGTCCTGCCGCCCATCCCCGTTGCCGGCTTCCCGCTCCACCTCGCCTGGCACCGTCGGCGCGACAAGGACCGGGCGGTGCAGCACGTCGCGGATGAATTGCGGACGTTGCTTGCAGCGGCGCGTCGATAAAACAGCAAAACGGGATCGCCGGTCGGCCTCAACCCGGGTGCCCGCCGAAGCCGCGAATTCCCACTTTTGCTTGCATTCGCAATCCCTTATTATATACTACCTTGCATTTCTCAATATGACACAGACTGCACTTACGCGCGAATGACGAAAACAACCGTCTGGCGTCGCGAGGCCCGATTTTCAGTGCGAGGAGGGATGAATGTCCCTGATGGCATCTTCACACTCTGTCGCGCGGCAGGCCGTCGCTGTCTCCGCGCTTCTGCTGCTGAGCCAAATGCCGGCCAGCGCCCAGGAATGCCGCGCCGGAACCAATGGAACAAAGGTCACCTTGCCCTATGCGGGCTGCCCGTCCGGCGTTGCGCGTTTCCTGTGCTCGAGTGGAAGAGCGGTCTTTCAGCGGTGTGAGCCGCCCGTCGCGAGCCAGAGGACGAATGGGGCGGTGCCGGCGACCACCGGCAGCGGAAAAGACAAGACCAAACAAGACAAACGGAACTGAGGTGGATGGTGGTGGTGAACGAACCGGATCCCGCGCAACCCACACCCCGATATGCCTTCCGGCTTCCGACGGGGTGGCGTGCCGGCGTTTCGGCCGGCGCCACCGTGATCGCCCTCTTTCTGGCCTATCTCGTCTATCTGTTCGGCCTGCCGGATCTCTACTTCTGGCGCTCACCAGGCCGCATCTATGTGGAAAGCCCGGAAATCTATACCCGCGAGCGGCTGGTCAACGATCGCTACCTGCAAGCGGCCTGGCTTAACAACAAGCTCGACACCGTGGAGAAATCCACCTTCAGCAGGACGCGCATATCTTCATCGTTGAAAATCGGTATCGGCGCAGAAGAAGCCGGAGACGGAAAAACTGAACCCGTCGCTGCGGAATCGTCCGATGCATCGAAAACGGAGACGGCCCCCGCCACGTCAGTGAGAACCGATCCGGTGGGCGAGTTTCCCTACGATGTCGACTACGACCTCAAGTCCGCCATGCGAGACAAGATCCGTCAGGACATCATCGAGAACATGCTCGACGACCGGCACGACCTGACCGGCAATTCTCTGGTGGCAATGAAATTCGATACGACGGTGCTCAAGCGGCGCGGCTCAAGCTACCACGCACGCGTCGCCTTCAAGATCACCGCGGAAAAGCTTTTCTCACCTCCGACTGCGGCTGACGGCAATCCGATGTCCGTCGAAGAGGCGCTCATAAACACCTTCTATTTCTCCAAGGAAGGCAACACCATCCTCACAAACGAGGCGCATCCGCTTTACCGGTCTTATCTTCAGTACAACGAGTGGCTCAAAAACCTCGAACACAGGCTGAACCGTGAGCTTGATCGCTCCTGCAAGCGATTGCTCGGCCCGTCGAATACCCAAATCCTTCAACTCAATCTGGCCGTGGTCAATTTTAAGAACGTGCGGGCCATGTTCCGCGAAACACTCGCGAAAGTCCTGTCCATACAGAGCGACTTCGAGTTTCCGGAAACGGATCTCGCGGCGGTGCCGCTGCCGGCACCATGGTCCGATGTGATCAGCCTGCAATATTCCAGCAACATCATACAGGAAGCCAACTGCTCGGCGCTCAGAATGCGTGTTCTGCCGCTGACAACGACCATTTTCTCGCTTACGGCGAGCACCGACGATGAGTTTCAGGCGCTGATCAGCCGTCTGAACGACCTCCAGTCAAACTTCGCGACGATCATCGTCAACGATGAGGAGCGAAGGGTCTATTTCACGACCAAGATCAAGACCGCCTCCGCCACGGACCCGATACCACCCCTCGTCTACGGCCTCGCCGCCCAGATCTACGAGACCCTGGCGACGGAATCCAAACCCAGCATCTACCACCTCGCCGATGCCGGCAAACTGTGCCTGCCTTCGAGCACGTCGCCCACCAAGGAACTGGAAAGGCGCGAGGACGCGGGAACGGCCATCGCCGGCATCGGCGATTATTGCGGCCAGACGGACATATTTCCGAAAACCGGTTCATTGTCGTCTATCTTCTTTCCGGCCGGCTATTTCGCCTTCATGAAGAAGGTCGAGCGTTCGGATTCCTATCTCTACTCGCTCATCCCCAATGGATCCTCCACAGCGCGGGTACTTTCGAAGTCGGCCAGTCTCCGCCTCGGCCTGAAGGGCGGAGAAGGACGGCTCGGTGGCATACTCGACCACGGCGAAGACATTTCCGCCTTCGATACGGAGCCGGAGGTGTTGACCTTCGGCATGGCCAGCCCGGCCGACGTGATCGAGTTCGGGTGGATCGCTATCGGCAATGACCGCACTTCCGGTCCCGAGACCTTTTCCCAGACCGCGCTCTTGTCCGTGCCGGCCTGGGCAAACCAGATCGAAGCCGAGGTTACGACCGGTTGGGTCAACGATTCGGGTTCCGTCGTCTTCGAGGATCCAACGCGCCGCTTTCCCATTCCCATGCCGTCGGACTACGAGATTTTCGACGCGTTCATTTCGGATGGCCTGACCTATCGACGGCCCAACATCGATGAGGACGCCTTCGGTAGCGGGCACCTGCTGCGCGTGGGGCAACCGGGCTCGATCATCATCCCCGGTGTCCGCCTCTGGCGCAGCACCGTTGTGACCCTCGGCAGCCAGAAGGCGGACGAGATTTTTGTCCTGCCGGACATGGAAGGCGTCATCGCGAGCTTCAAATCGGTCAGCGCCTTCTTCGACGACTTCATCGATTGCAAGACGATCGTCCAAACGACGATTGAGGACGTGCAGCCCCTTGCGGCCCTGACAGGCATGCCCTCGAACATCACAAACGAACCCACGGCGCGACGCTGCACCAAGACATTGCCGCTCCGGGTTTGGACGAGCGAAGGCATGGATGAGATCGATGGCAAGGTGACGGTGGTCGACATTCTCAGCAAGGTCCCGGCGGCCGCGGACGGCAACAAGCTGGATGCCGTCACCACCCAGGCCACCACTTCGGACGCCGCAGCGCAGTAGCTGGACAATGGAGAACCGAGAGATGACGCGATTTTTTGGACACAGAACCAAAGCGGGGCGCCGGCAGCTGCCGGTTCTGGTGCTCGCCGTCGTGGCTGCCCTGCCTCTATCGGCCGCCGACAGCCGTCTCGTCGAGCGTGAGGCCATCATGCAGACTGCGCAGGCCTTCGGCTTCCGGTGCGCGACGCCGCAATTCGTCTGCCAGATCCCGCCCGCGATGCTCGGCTCGATCTGCTTCTGCGGCGCTTTCCAGGGCGTCGTCGTGCCCTGATCGAGAGTATTGTTTTATCGCATTATCCGACGCCGACGCGGTGCGATGCCCTAACCGATCCTGTTCACCAGCTGCGCCGTCGCCAGCAGCATGACGAGATCGCGGATCATCGGCCGGAGGTGCCGGTCGAAGTCGATCGGCGTGTCGACCGGCGGCAACTCGAAAAAGTTCTTCTTCGCCGGCACCAGCAGGTAACAGTCCCGGCCGTCCAGCGCGATGCGCACCACGTCGTCGCGCCATTCCGTCGCCAGATAATCGAGCGCTTTCGCCAACGTGCCCTGCACGATCGGTGTCGCGGCGTCCAGCCGGTTGGTGCGGAACTCGTGCGAGGAGTCCACTTCGGGATTGCCGCTGATGACGAGCGCCAGGCTGGAGCCGCCGAACAGGTCGCGCATGAAGCGGTGCACGGCATTGGGCCGGCGCGCCGCCAGAAGCTGGCCGGGAAACTCCTGCTCCCGCTCGAAATGGAAGATCACGCCCTTGAAGGTGGTCTGCCGGCTCTTGCCGCTGCCGGTGATCAGTTCGGTCTCCGACAGGGTGAAGGCCAGCCCATCGTGCCTGCCGGCGATCATGTCGCCATGTTCGTTGCGGTCGCGCGGCACGAGGTCCTTGCCGGGCATGGTGTGGATGAAGCGCGGCTCCGCCCCGTTCACATACTGCACGTTGTCGACGAAACCGAAGACCAGCGGCAGCATGCGGTCGCGCAGGCTCTGCTGGAACTGCTTGGCCGGCGCGAGGGCGAAACGCCAGACGAAGCCGCCGCCGACGAACAGCAGCCCGAGCACGATACCGACGATATCGTTCGCGATTTCCACCCAGGCGATGTAGGCCACGAAAGCCGAAAACACCAGGTAACCGCCGAAGATCAGCGCCACGCGCACATACATGTCCCCGGTCACGCTACCGCGCGATGCATTATAGGCGGTCACCGCGGCGTGGAGGTTTTCCAGCGCCGCGTCCTTCGGCATCAATGCTGCTTCGTCAACGACTGCGCTCATGACCGCCCCCTCACCGTAGCTCACGGATAACGGGTGGAACCGGCCGCAAATTCGTTTCCCTTTTGTACTCATGCCCTCTTTTCTTTCCCGGTGACTCTCTCCATATTCCCCGCATGGCCAGATCCCCGAAAAAACCCTCGCCCTCGAACGCCGGTTTCGAGGAAGCCCCGCAATCGCCCTTCGAGGGAGAACCGTTGTCCGGCAGCGTCTCCGACTGGGTGAAGCAGCTCGAGGCGGAGGCCGAGGCCGCAGGCATCGAAAGCCGCCGCGAGGTCGCGTCGAAGGCCGGCAAACACCGCAAGACGGTGGAGAACGCCGCGCGCCGCCACACGGAAAACGTCACTGTCTCGAAAACCTCACGCGGCGTCTCGATCGGCGGCTCGTCCGACCCGAAGACCCGCGCCGCCGCCGGCCTCAATCCGGTGTCCGGCATGGACACCTCGCTGGAGGACGCCGTCTCGCAGAATGCGGGCGCCGCCGTCACCGCGACGGTGGAGGCGCTGTCGGCGCTCATCGAGAGCGGCAATCCGCTGTTCAAGGACGGCAAGCTGTGGACGCCGCACCGCCCGGCCCGGCCGGAAAAGTCGGAGGGCGGCATCCCCATCCGCATGATCTCCGAATACCAGCCCGCCGGCGACCAGCCGACGGCGATCAAGGACCTCGTCGAGGGTCTTGGCTCCGGCGAGCGCAACCAGGTGCTGCTCGGCGTCACCGGCTCCGGAAAAACCTTCACCATGGCCAAGGTGATCGAGGCGACGCAGCGCCCGGCGGTCATCCTCGCGCCGAACAAGACGCTGGCCGCCCAGCTCTATTCCGAGTTCAAGAACTTCTTCCCGGAAAACGCGGTCGAATATTTCGTCTCCTACTACGATTATTACCAGCCGGAAGCCTATGTGCCGCGCTCGGACACGTTCATCGAGAAGGAATCCTCGATCAACGAGCAGATCGACCGCATGCGCCATTCGGCCACCCGCTCGCTGATCGAGCGCGACGACTGCATCATCGTCGCCTCGGTCTCCTGCATCTACGGTATCGGCTCGGTCGAGACCTACACCGCCATGACCTTCCAGATGCAGGTCGGCGAGCGGCTCGACCAGCGCCAGCTGCTCGCCGACCTCGTCGCCCAGCAATACAAGCGCCGCGAGATGGATTTTCAGCGCGGCTCGTTCCGCGTCCGGGGTGACACGATCGAAATCTTCCCCGCCCACCTTGAAGATGCCGCCTGGCGCATCTCGATGTTCGGCGACGAGATCGACTCGATCACCGAGTTCGACCCGCTGACCGGCCAGAAGACCGGCGACCTGAAGTCGGTCAAGATCTACGCCAACAGCCACTACGTCACGCCCCGCCCCACCCTCAACGGCGCCATCAAGTCGATCAAGGAGGAGCTGAAGCACCGCCTCGTCGAGCTGGAAAAGGCCGGCCGCCTGCTGGAAGCGCAGCGCCTCGAGCAGCGCACGCGCTACGATATCGAGATGCTGGAGGCCACCGGCTCCTGCGCCGGCATCGAGAACTATTCGCGCTACCTGACGGGCCGCAAGCCCGGCGAGCCGCCGCCGACGCTGTTCGAATACATCCCCGACAACGCGCTGATCTTCATCGACGAAAGCCACGTCACGATCCCACAGATCGGCGGCATGTACCGCGGCGACTTCCGCCGCAAGGCGACGCTGGCGGAATACGGTTTTCGCCTGCCCTCCTGCATGGACAACCGCCCGCTGCGCTTCGAGGAATGGGATGCCATGCGGCCGGATACGATCGCCGTGTCGGCGACGCCCGGCAACTGGGAGATGGAAGCGGCCGGCGGCGTCTTCGCCGAGCAGGTCATTCGCCCGACGGGGCTGATCGACCCTCCCGTGGAGGTGCGCCCGGCGAAAAGCCAGGTGGACGACGTGCTGGGCGAAATCCGCGAGACGGCGCAGGCCGGTTACCGCACGCTCGTCACCGTGCTCACCAAGCGCATGGCCGAGGACCTCACCGAATACCTGCACGAGCAGGGCGTTCGCGTGCGCTACATGCACTCGGACATCGACACGCTGGAGCGCATCGAGATCATCCGCGACCTGCGGCTCGGCGCCTTCGACGTGCTGGTCGGCATCAACCTGCTGCGCGAAGGCCTCGACATTCCTGAATGCGGCTTCGTCGCCATCCTCGATGCCGACAAGGAAGGCTTTTTGCGATCCGAAACCTCACTGGTCCAGACCATCGGCCGCGCGGCGCGAAACGTCGACGGCAAGGTCATCCTCTATGCCGACCGGATCACCGGCTCCATGCAGCGCGCCATGGACGAAACGAGCCGACGCCGCGAAAAGCAGGTCGCCTACAACGAAGAGCACGGCATCACCCCGGAATCGGTGAAGGCCAGGATTTCCGACATCCTCGACTCGGTCTACGAGCGCGACCACGTCCGCGCCGACATTTCCGGCGTCTCCGGCAAGGGTTTTGCGGACGGCGGCAACCTCGTCGGCAACAACCTCCAGACCCACCTCAACGCGCTGGAAAAAGCCATGCGCGACGCCGCCGCCGACCTCGACTTCGAAAAGGCCGCCCGCCTGCGCGACGAAATCAAACGCCTCAAGGCCGCCGAACTCGCCGTCATGGACGACCCGATGGCACGGCAGGAGGCGAGAGCGCAGGAAGGCGCGAGCGGGAAATCAAAAGGCGCCGCTAAGGCGCAGGATGCCGGAAAGAAGAAATCCAGCACCAGCCACGAGTCAATCTCCCCCCTTGTGGGGGGTGAGGAGCAGTCCGCGCAGCGGAGCAATCGATCCAGTGAATCGATTGCAGCGACGAACGCCGGCAGGACAGAGGGGGGTGTCCCCTCCAGCGCCGGCGCGATACCCCCCGCTGCCCCTCAAGAGGAGGGTAAAGCCAGCACCAGCTATTTCCAGAAACCCGCCCTAGACGACATGGGCCGCGACGTCGCGACCCCGGCCGGCAAATCCCTGTTCCGCAAGAACAGCCTGGACGAAATGACCGTCGGTCGCACCGAAAAACCGGTCACCGGCACCCTCCCCGCCCGCCCGGACGAAACCCTCGCCAGCAAGAAACGCACCGCCCCCCTGCTCGAAGGCCAGCCGGAACGTGCAATCGGCGCCGACGACGCCAAACCGGTGGTGCGGGGGAAGGTCGGTGTGGGGAGCTATGAGGATCCAGCGGAGGCGAAGCGCAAAGGGCGCACGAAGGGGAAAACGGGGCGGCCGGGGCAGTGAGTTAGATCAGCTTTTACGGCTTCTCTTAATCACATCGGCGACGAGATCGTCTTCCGATTCGATATAAGGCTGTAGATCGTCAAGAAACTTGTTTAATTTGTCCGCTGGCGAGAGATTTCTTCGAATTTTTCTTGAGGCTGAGCCGGCCACGCGCGCTAGTCTTACACTCAATTTCTCCAAAAGAATTCGCGCACCCCTCTTCTCGGAGACTCCCAGAACACGGGCATCATAAGATGTTTGTAGACCTGCTAGTTCGGGGAAGAATTCGCCTTGGTCCGAATTAAAGGTTCGCGTTCTGTGCCCCTCAATATCTGACAACATCTTCCTCAGAGCGATATCCTCAAGCTTTCGCGCCTCGAACGCAACGGCTTCTGCGTGATTTTCTCGCAGAGTCCCGATGACGTCTTCGGGGGTATATTCACCTTTCAACCCAGCTTCGTACGCTATTTTTCTAAGAAGACTACGCAAGCTCGTCACCTGAGGCTCCTCTGCGTCTTTTAACCGCATTGACCATATCCGAATCATATAAACTGGATCGTGAACGCCCCTTCTAATCACGTCAAGCACTCCGCAATCGCGAGTGCCAACAGTCCCCTGTTGATTTAAATCCTCCACCCCAAAATGAAGTATCTGCGGAAAACAAAAAGATCCTCATCCAATTACTTTGCAAACCAGTAAACTAAACCTATTATTGAGAAGAAATCACAGCCTTCAAGGATAAAAGCATGAAAGCGAATGAGCGCCTAATTTACTTCTTTGAGGTTCAGATATCGACCAACAAGGAGGCGGCCACAGCTCCTCCGCTTAATGAAGTCGTCGAAAAGCTCCGAGAAGCGGTGGCAACAAATGACGCTCGCTTCGAACATAGCAAGGGAACTGCCATCGCCGAAATAGTAGAAATATTAGATGATGTCCCTTCTAACACAGTGACTTTGTTTATTCGCTGCTCCGACAAGAATGCTGCGGACGTTTATTTTGCGAACTCCGTACTAAGGCAATCTAGGGTTGAGAGAAAGCGCGAGGGCGAAGGCCGAGCTTTCGGTGCTCATTTGACGGTTTCGTTAGCGCCAAAGAATGTTGGCGGAACTGCCTATAGTGCTGCCTTAGAAAAAGCTAACGGAGTGAGTTCGACAATAGTTGTTCGCATGATACAAGGGATTTTCCGCCGGATGTATCAAGCCGACCCAAACCTATTCACGTGCCCAGATTTAAATGGAGCGAGAACAAGAGAAGGGCATATTAAAAGAATTGGCTTCAGACCTATGATTGAATTAGCCGGTCTGCCCTCAGAACAGTTCATCATGGATATTGAAAACGGTGAAATAAAAGAAATCCAGCTAATCGAAGAATCTGAAGAACGACAGATAGGCGCCAGACCTTGGCTTATCGAAAATCAGAAAGTTCTCAAATTAGCTGTACAGGCTAATGGACGCCCTATTGGCCGAATGTGGGAAAACCTCACCGGCCTTTTTGCCGAAAAGGCCCAAGAGGGAATTAGCCGAGCGAGGATTAAATTCAAAAGACCTGATGGACAGGTGGACACTGTCGATGTCGACCCGGAAACCGGCGGCCTTCTGGATCAGAAGTATGTTAAAGCGAAGAGGATCTCTGATTTAGATCCGCCTATGGACGAATGCTCCGACGGAGTGGTGCCGCATTTTGCCGCCATTCTGAGAAGAGAGCTTCTTGAAAATCCATAAGACAAACGCTACAAAGGGCTCCGGAACAAAAACGGAACAAAAAAATATGCTCACGTATGAATTCACAAGGTGGTGGGCGTATCGCCGGATTAACGATCCTGCGATGAAGCACTACATTTGGACCGCTCCCATCTTGGTTACAGCCTGCTTAATCGTACTGTATTATGCTCTTCCGATAAAACCAGAGATCGTCGGAGTCGGTGGCCTTTTGGAGAAGATCTCTTCCGCACTCACACTCCTTCCTGGTTTTTTTATTACTGCGCTTGCGGCTGTCTCCACCTTTAACAGGCCAGAGATGGACGAAACCATGCCGGAGCCCTGCCCAACACTTGAAGTCAGATATCAAGGGAAAATTATAAATATAGACCTAACAAGAAGGCTATTTCTATCCTATCTTTTTTCATATTTGACAATAATAACCTTCATTTTGCTCATAATAACTAGCGCATCCCCGAATTTATATAAAAATATTCTATATATACAGCACCATTGAGCTGAATAAATATTTGATAATATTATTGATAATTTAATATTATCAATAATAATTTACACAATTTCATCAATAACGATCTCGTCGCTGCATGGAATATATTTCCTGTGCGAGAGAATACATATGCCAAACAATTAGCACTGCATCTTATTCCCCCCCATCTAATAAATTAAATCGAAGCATACATCGCTTACCATTTTCCCCGCCCCAAAACCCCATGCCATAATCTCCTCATCCCGCCGCGGATACACCGCAAGGCGTTGCGGCGAGGCGGGGGCGGCGCTTTTGGGGTGGGCGGGACGTAATCCTGCTCCAGGAGGGCCTGCGGAAAATGGTCTCCCTCCGGCGACACGGGGGAAGCGGCGGGGTGTCGGACCGACCCTGTCGCTTTGCGCCCCGAACGGCGCGCCGGATGTGCCTGTGCGGCACGCAAGGAGGCTGGCCCGGAGGATGCGTCGGCATCGTCCGCCGGGGTGACGTCTTTCTGGGACGGGTGCGGATCGCGCCTGTCCGGGCGGCGGGGCTCATGGAGAGCGCTGCCGTTCCGTCAACCGGACAGGACCCACCCCGAAAACCGACGGCAACCGCCCGCCGGCGCCAGCCTTTTCAGAGAGACCGGAGTCGCAGGCAAAAACCGCTGAACGGGGTGCCGCGAGGTGCCAGTTACTTTCTTTAGATGCGGCAGCTCCGGCGCCCCGTCCGACGTTCGTTTGTCCAGAGCCCGGCGTGGTTTCACGCGCGGGACCGATGCCGCGTATCCGCAGTCCGGCGACCCCGGCCGGAGCGCACGCGCACCCGACCTCCCACAGACAGGAGCCCCCATGTTCGACCGCAGCCGGCTTCCCCCGCTCGACGAGGCGCTGCTTTGCCACACCGCCGATATGCTCGCCTTGCCGTCGCACGCCTGCTCTGTGCGCGCATGCCGGCGCGCGCGCCGCTGCTCGTTCTTCTATCGGGACGACCGGCAGCCCGGCTGCGTCGACAATCTCGACGACGGTAGCGCCGCCTGTTCGACGCCTTCGCCGAACTGGTGCGCGATGTCAGGGACTACAGCACGCCCGCCAGCAAGCTGCTCTTCGCCTCGTGCTGGCGCGGTGAACGGGAGATGGATGCGGCCGTGGCGGTGGCGCGCACGCTGCTCGCCGGGCGGCGGCTACGGTCGTTCCGGGCCTTCGAGGCATTGCGGGCCAAGGAGCCACCGCCGTGGCTGGACGGTTTTCCGCCCGACTGAGCGCGTCTTCGCGGCCGTGTGCATTGCGGCATCCGGCATCGCGGGGTAAAGGCTGGACATCCCTTTACGGGACTCTGGCGAATCCCCTGATGCGGAAGGAACAGCCGATGCCGATAGCGCCGCGCCGGGGACCGATCGCCCTCGCCTACCGCGTCCTCGTCCTGCCGGGCGTCATCGCCTATCTGTTCGCCGTCAGCATCGTCGTGCTCGCCGCCGACCGCTTCTGGCTGGTCGACCTCGCCACCTTCGCCTGGCCCTATATCGTCGTCGTGGGCGCGCTGCTCGTCGTTGCGGCCTGCGTGACGCGGCGGGTGAAGGCGATCGTCATGGCCGTCGCCGGCCTTGCCGTCGCGCTCATCCCCGCCGCCGACGTGCCGACCGCCCGCCTCTCCACCGCCGCCACGGGTCTGAAAGTGCTCACCGCCAATCTCTACGTGCTGAACGCGCAGACCCCGGAGACCTTCGTCGACCTGCTGCGCCGGGAAAAGCCTGACATCGTCGTGATGCAGGAAACCACGCGGCGCTTCGTGACTGCCATCACGGCCTCACGCCTCTTCCCCTATGAAAGCCAGTTCGATCCCTCCGCGCGCGACGGCATCAAGGTCTATTCGCAGCTGCCGATCCGCGCGCAGACCGCCCTGCAACGCGCCTTTACCGAGGAGGACGCCTACAAGCAGCCGCTGCGCCTGGAGCTCGATGAGAATGGCAAGCCGCTCTTCCTCTACGCCTTCCACCCCGAGACGCCCCGCCGCCTCTGGCAATGGCGCGACCGCAACGCCTATCTCTCGGCCGCCGCCGACGCCGTGAAGGGCGATCTCGAAAAGGCGCCGGTCATCGTTGCCGGCGACTGGAACACGCCGACCTGGTCGCCGTTCTTCCGCAATTTTCTGAAGCAGGCGGGCCTTGCCTCCACCGCTGGCGGCTGGCTGCAGCCGGTCACGCGCTTCAGCCTGAAGCTCGCGCCGCTCGCCTATATCGGCGCCTCGATCGACCACATCGCCGTCTCGCCCGACATTTCGTTACACGCCCGTCGCATCGGCCCGGATTTCGGCTCCAACCACCTGCCCGTCATCGCCGAACTCTCGCTGCCCGAAAGCTGATCGGGGCCTCGTCACGGCGGAAAAACACCCTATCTTGGATGCAGGACTTTCACGGGAGATGACGATGCCGACAGAGAAGGACAGCCCGAAAGCCTCGGTCGAACAGGAGCGCGCGCGCCAGAAGCAGAAGAGCGAGAAGGCCGAGCAGGACGACTATCTGGAAGAAGCGCTGGAAGAGACCTTCCCCGCCAGCGACCCGATCGCCCCCGGCGATGCGAAGGACCACGCCAAGTGAGACGGGGTCGTTGACGCAGCGATGAGCACCCCCTTCCTCTTCACCGGTCCGGAAGACGCCGCCACCACGATCCTGCTTGCCCATGGCAGCGGCGCGCCGATGGATTCGGCTTCGATGAACGCGGCCGCAGCGGCGCTCGCCGACGAAGGCCTGCGCATCGCCCGCTTCGAATTCCCCTACATGGCCGCCCGCCGCACCGAGGGCAGCCGCCGGCCACCACCGAAGGCCGAGACGCTGAACCCGGAGTTCCGCGCCACCGTCGAGGCGCTCGCGGCGAAGCGCAAGCTCGTCATCGGCGGCAAGTCGATGGGCGGGCGCGTTGCCAGCATGGTGGCGGACGCGCTTTTTGCCGAAGGTCGCATCGCCGGCCTCCTCTGCCTCGGCTACCCCTTCCACCCACCGGAAAAGCCGACACAACTGCGCACCGCCCACCTGATGGCGCTGAAAACGCCGACGCTGATCTGCCAGGGCACCCGCGATCCCTTCGGCACGAAGGACGAGGTGCCGACCTATGGCCTGCCGGCCAGCATCCGTCTGCTCTGGCTGGAAGACGGCGACCATGACCTGAAGCCGCGCAAGAGCATTTCCAGCTTCTCCGCCGCCGATCACCTCACCACCATGGCGAAGACCGTGAAGGCCTGGACGGAAGATCTTTAGCGCCTGTTCCGCGCGGAACAACGCGGAGCCGCGTCCCATGCGAAAGTTCGGTCACTGGATGGAACGAACCATCCCAACCGAACCAGAAGGGACACCACCATGCGCAACCTCATCCTCGCCGCCGCTGTCGCTCTCACCGCCGTCGCCTCCTTCGCCGCCCCCTCGCAGGCCGGCTATTACAGCTACGACTACCAGCCCTATTGCTTCATCAAGAAGATCAAGAGCTACGACTACTACGGCAACCTGATCATCAAACGCGTCCGCGTCTGCCGCTAAGCGGAGCCCTTCGACCGGGGTCGCTCGAAGCGCGGCTCCAGCGGCCAGACGGCCTCACGGACGTGTGAAGCCCGGATGCGATCACCGCATCCGGGCTTCAGACTTTTTCAATTGCCGTCAACCTGCCCGGCCCAGCTCTGCGTGGTAGACTGGCCATCGAGGAAAGGCAGTGCGGTATTGACAAGGGCGGGTGCCGCAAAGGTTTCGTAGTGGGTCAGGCCCGGCAGGACGGCCAGACGGTTCTTTGACATGTTCTCCCGCATCCAGCCGGCGTCCTTCAGCCCGCCGCCGAGCTTCTGGTAGAACTCGACCATATGCTCCGGCCGGATCATGTCGCTGTCGCCGAAGATCAGCATGACCGGCATGGAGAGTTTTGCGACGGCGTCGGAGGCGTCGTAATCCTGGCGCATCGCCGCCCCCATGGCATCGAGCAGCTTCGGGAATTCGGAAACATCGGGTGCCACAGCCGCATAGGACTTATACATCGGCGTCTCCTTCATCATGTCGGCCATCGCACCCGAAACCGCCTCCTGCTGCGGAATCATCTCGGGGAAGAAGCCGTTGCGGGCAAAGGGCGCGGAGGCGATGACGAGACGACGCACCTTGTCCGGCGCCTGCGCGGCCATCTGGAGCGCGACACCGCCGCCGAAGGAGTAACCGAGCACATCGACCTGGTCGTAACCGAGTGTCGTGACTAGATCGGCCATGTCTTTGCCGATGGCCGCAATGTCGATCGGCCGGTTGCCGAGCGGCGTGCGACCATGCCCCTGGAGATCAACGCCGATCACCTGGCGCTGATCCTGCAACGTCTTGAGATTGGCGCCGAACATCTCGATCTGGCCAAGGCCGCCGTGAAGCAGCAGCAGAGGTTCGCCCTTACCCCGGATCTCGTAGTAATAGTTGATGCCGTTGACCTCGAGATGGCCCGCCTTGTCCGGCTTGCCGGCCTCGCCCTGCAACGGGTTGTCCCTGGCCTCCTCCGCAGCTGCAATGGGTGCGAAAGCGGCAAGTGCTGCGGTCAGAAGGGTGATGATGGTCATTCTGGGCATGTCGTTCTCCTCGGTTCCAACCGGCGCCCGCCGGTTTCATGCACCAAGGACGCCAGCCGGACCGACGAGCCGACACGGCCCTCGAAATTTTTCCGCGGCGCTTGAAAAGTTGAATCAACGGATTGCCGGACTGAATCCGGTTTCTCCAGCAACATTATGAAATAATTAGACTATTCAATTCTCTGGCGGTCTTCTGCGCGGAAGAAAACATTAACCGGCGCGTGGCAATATTAGCGCAAAACCAGATACGTTCCCGGGCAGACCATGGCACACAGCTTTTCCTATACGCACTACGATCTCGACATGCAGCGCAGCGGAACGGTGATCGAGATCACGCTTTCGGCGGTGGCCAATGTGCGCCTGATGAGCCACGCCAACTTCGACCTGTTCAAGAACGCTCGCCAGCACAAGTTTCTCGGCGGCGTCGCCAAACAGTCGCCGATCCGCTTGAAGATTCCGAAGAGCGGCCACTGGCACGTGGTGGTCGACATGGAAGGGCACCCGGGCAAGGCGGATTCGTCGATCAAGATCGTGCCGCTGGCCCCGCAGAAACCGGCACCACGCTTCAGCGCGGCCTAACCGCGCTCCCGCCGCAGCTTCGCCCACCATTCGAGCCGTTTGCGTAGCTCGCGCTCGAAACCGCGCTCCGGCGGGTCGTAGAATTGCCGGCGGCCCATCTTTTCCGGAAAATAGTCCTGGCCGGAAAAGGCGTCGGGCTGGTCATGGTCGTAGCGATAGCCGTCGCCGTAGCCCTCGCCCTTCATCAGCTTGGTCGGCGCGTTCAAAATGTGCTTCGGCGGCAGCAGCGAGCCGTTTTCCTTGGCTGCGCGCATGGCCGATTTGTAGGCGGTGTAGACGGCGTTCGATTTCGGTGCGGTGGCGAGATAGAGGCAGGCCTGCGCCAGTGCCAGGTCGCCCTCCGGCGAGCCGAGGAAGTCGTAGGCATCCTTCACCGCATTGCAAACGACCAGCGCCTGCGGATCGGCAAGGCCGATATCCTCGACGGCCATGCGCACCATGCGGCGGCAAAGAAAGAGTGGATCCTCCCCGGCATCCAGCATGCGGGTAAGATAGTAGAGCGACGCATCGGGGTCCGATCCGCGCACGGCTTTGTGCAAAGCGGAGATGAGATTGTAATGGCCGTCCTGCGATTTGTCATAGACCGGCGCGCGGCGCTGCACGATGCGGAAGAGATCGTCCTGCCCGAAGGTTTCGCCGGCGCGCGCCGCGCGCCAGACTTCCTCCGCCAGCGTCAGCACCGCCCGTCCATCGCCGTCGGCCATGCGCAGCAGCGATGCCCGCGCCTCCGCGTCGAGCGGCAGGGGTTTTTCCTGGACCGCCTCGGCGCGCTTCAGCAGTTCTTCCAGGCTCTCTTCGTCATGCGGCTTGAAGGTGAGCACGCGGGCACGGGAGAGAAGAGCGGCGTTGAGCTCGAAGGACGGGTTTTCCGTCGTCGCGCCAACGAGCACGATGGTGCCATCCTCCATGACCGGCAGGAAACTGTCCTGCTGGGCGCGGTTGAAGCGATGGATCTCATCGACGAAGAGCAGCGTCTGGCGCCCGCCCATGCGGCGCTGGCGGGCCGCATCGAACATCTTCTTGAGATCGGCGACACCGGAGAAGATCGCCGAAATCTGCTCGAAGGCGAGACCGGTTTCGCCGGACAGCAACCGCGCCACCGTCGTCTTGCCGGTGCCGGGCGGCCCCCAGAAGATCATCGAGCCGAGCGAGCCGGCCTCGATCATGCGCGACAGCACGCCGTCCGGCCCGGTCAGGTGCTCCTGGCCGGACACCTCGCCCAACGTGCGGGGGCGCAGGCGATCGGCAAGCGGGCGCTTGGCTGCCATGTCCTCCGGTTCACGCGGGGCGAAGAGATCGCTCATCGGAAGAACTGGCGGATGCGCTGGCCGTCCCGTTCGATCTCGACGCGCCAGATGGACGGGTCCTCGTTGACGAGCTTGGCAAGGATTTCACTCGACGTGACCGCCGTGCCGTTGAGTTCGACGATGATGTCGCGTGGCTGGAGACCGATGCGTGCTGCCGGCGAACCGCGGTTGATCTCGGTGACGACCACGCCGGTTGCCGCCTGGTTGACCGGCATGCGCAGCTCTTCAGCAATACGCGGCGACAGATTGGCAACGACAGCACCGGAGAACGGATTGCGGCCATCGATCAGCCGTTCGTCGCGCGGCGTCGTTTCGGGCGCTCGGTCGAGCGACAGCGTCAGGTCCTCTTCCTTGCCGTTGTTGACGATGGTGATGCGCGCCGTGCCGCCGATGCCGACGGTGGTCAGGCGATAGCCGAGGGCATCGGGATGTTCGACCGGAATGCCATTCACCGCCGTGATGACCTGCCCCGGCTTCATACCCGCCTTTTCGGCCGGGCTGCCGGCCTGCACCTGCGAGATCAGCGCGCCACGCGCCCTTTGCAGGCCGAGCGCTTCGGCCACTTCCGAGGTGACCGCCTCGAAGGTGGCGCCGACGAAGGGGCGGTCGAAGCTGGCGCTGCCGTTCTCCGCACTGGCGATGAAGGTTTTCACGAGGTTGGCCGGAATGGCGAACCCGACGCCATTCGAACCGCCGCCACGCGAAAAGATCGCCGTGTTAATGCCGATCAGCTCACCGTTCATGTTGATCAGGCCGCCGCCGGAGTTGCCGGGATTGATCGACGCATCCGTCTGGATGAAGAAGCCGAAATCGCCCGAACGCACCTGGTTGCGCGCCAGCGCCGATACGATGCCGCTGGTCACCGTCTGGCCGACGCCGAAGGGATTGCCGATCGCAAGGACGAGATCACCCACCGCGACCGCGTCGCTATCGCCCAGCGGCAGTGCCGTGAATTCGAAGTCCCCCTTGACCTTGAGCACGGCGAGGTCGACGCGCTCGTCCTTCAGCACGACGGTGCTTTCATACTCGCGGCCATCGGCCAGCGCGATCTTGATGTCGCTGGCGCCCTCGATCACATGGTTGTTGGTGACCACGATGCCCTTCGTGCCGACGATGACGCCGGAGCCGAGCGAGGATTGCTTCTCGCTGCGATTCGGCATGCGCTGGCCAAAAAATTCCTCGAAGAAGGGATCGCCCTCGAAGATCGAGCGGCGTTCGACGACGCGCTCGGCATAGACGTTGACGACGGCATTCTCGACCTGCTTGACGAGCGGCGCGAAGGAGAGCTGCATCTCCATGCGCGATTGCGGCACAGTGCGCTCCTGGGCCGTTGCGGGCGACACAAGCGCCAGCGCGAGAACGACCGGGGCGGCAAGCAGAGTGCGGACTTTCAGCATGGACGAGTCTCCTTCGTTTCTGCGCTACGATCAGATAGGATTTCGCAGGAAAAAAGGCAAACTGCGCCGGTGCCTTCAATTGCGACGATGTCACGCGCAAAGCACGAAAAAGTGGTCGCCATAAATCTTTTGCTGCCGTTGAAACAACACGACTGCTGTTTACGTAGGTACCAGGGAAAGCAACCGAACAGATCGAGCCTCACCATGTCTCTCTACCGCCCGCCCCGCATCGCCGCTTCGGATATCACGCCGGAACACTGTTTCCTCAATCGCCGCACCTTTCTCGCCGCTGCGGCAGGTAGCGCGATAGCTGCGGCCGGCACACCGGCTTTTGCAGAGGCGCTTAAGGCGTCGCCGAGCCAGTACAAGGTCGATGAGAAGCTGACGCCGGAGAAGGACGTCACGACCTACAACAATTTCTATGAGTTCGGCCTGGGCAAGGGCGACCCGGCGGCGAATTCCGAAAAGTTCAAGCCGACGCCGTGGACCATCAAGGTGGATGGCCTCGTCGGCAAGCCGAAGGAATTCGGGCTGGAAGAGTTGATGGCCATACCGCTCGAGGACCGGGTCTATCGCATGCGCTGCGTCGAGGCCTGGTCCATGGTCATTCCGTGGATCGGCTTTCCGCTCGCCGCCCTGCTCGACCAGGTGGAGCCGCTCGGCGACGCGAAATACGTTGCCTTCGAAACCGTGGTGCGGCCGGAGGAAATGCCGGGCCAAGGGGGCTACTTCCAGTCGCTGCCCTGGCCCTATGTCGAGGGGCTCAGGTTGGACGAAGCCCGCCACCCGCTGACGATCCTCTCCGTCGGCGTCTACGGCAAGACCCTGCCGAACCAGAACGGCGCGCCGATCCGTCTTGTCGTGCCGTGGAAATACGGCTTCAAGGGCATCAAGTCGATCGTCAAGATCACGCTCACCGACAAGCAGCCGCCCTCCACCTGGAACCTCGCCGCCGCAAACGAGTACGGCTTCTACGCCAACGTCAATCCGGAGGTGGATCACCCGCGCTGGAGCCAGGCGAGCGAGAACCGCATCGGCGAAGGCGGCTTCTTCGGCGCCAACCGCCGGCCGACTTTGCCCTTCAACGGTTATGCCGAGGAGGTCGCAGGCCTCTATGCCGGCATGGATCTGAGGGCGAATTTCTGATGGCCAGCCTGCCCGCCCTGCCCCGCAAATATCATGCGGCGTCGATCTGGCTGCTCTATGCCGTCGGGCTCGCGCCGGCGGCCTATGGCTTCTATCTCGGCGCGACGGGGCTGTTGCCCGGCAATCCGGTAAAAGAGTTCGAGCACCTGCTCGGCCTTTGGGCGCTGCGCTTCCTCGTGGCGACGCTTGCGATCACGCCCCTGCGGGATCTCTTCGGCATCAACTGGATCCGCTACCGCCGCGCGCTCGGACTGCTGGCCTTCTGGTATGTGCTGATGCACTTCCTGACCTATATGGTGCTCGACCAGTACCTGAATTTCGCGGCTATCCTGACCGACATCGCCAAGCGCCCCTTCATCACCATCGGCATGGCCGCCTTCGTGATGCTCATCCCGCTCGCGCTGACATCCAACAACTGGTCGATCCGTAGGCTCGGACCGCGCTGGGTGAAACTGCACCGGCTCGTCTATGTGATTGCGGCGGCAGGCGCGTTGCACTTCGCCATGGCGGTAAAAGTCGTCGCGCTGGAGCAGATGATCTATCTGGGGCTCGTGGCCCTGCTCGTCGCCTGGCGTCCCATACGGCCGCGCTTCAATCGCTGGAAACGCGGAAGCGACGGGCGAACACAGTTCAACAGGGCATAGAAAAGGCCGGGAGATCGCTCTCCCGGCCTTTTTCAACTGTGTATCCCGAAAGGATCAGGCGGCTTCAGCTTCGGCTTCAGCAGCAACGCGCGCCTTGTCGGCTGCGCCCTTGGCGTCGACGTCGCGTTCAACGAACTCGATGACGGCGAGCGGGGCGTTGTCGCCGTAACGGTAGCCGGCCTTCATGATGCGAAGGTAGCCGCCGTTGCGGGTGGCGTAACGGGTCGCGATGGCGTCGAACAGCTTTGCAACGACGGTAACGTCACGGATCTGCGAGATCGCCTGACGACGAGCGTGCAGGTCGCCGCGCTTGCCGAGGGTGACGAGCTTCTCGACGATCGGACGAATTTCCTTCGCCTTCGGCAGCGTCGTTACGATCTGCTCATGCAGGATGAGCGAAGCAGCCATGTTGGCGAACATCGCCTTGCGGTGGCTGGGGGTACGGTTGAGTTTGCGACCGGAATTCTGGTGGCGCATCTCTATTCTCCTTCACATGCAGGCAGTTGCCTGCCGTTTGATGGTTCCGCATGTCCGTCCCGCTCCGCGGAACAAAGGTACATGCGCGTTTGTACATGCTAAGGCCAGCTTTACGCGCCCCCGTGGGGGGCGCGCGCGGCCTTAGTACTGGTCTTCGTAGCGCTTGGCGAGATCTTCGATGTTCTCGGGCGGCCATGCCGGCACTTCCATGCCGAGGTGCAGGCCCATGGAAGCGAGAACTTCCTTGATTTCGTTCAGCGACTTGCGACCAAAATTCGGAGTGCGAAGCATTTCGGCTTCGGTCTTCTGAATGAGATCGCCAATGTAGACGATGTTGTCGTTCTTCAGGCAGTTCGCCGAACGGACCGAAAGCTCCAGTTCGTCGACCTTCTTGAGGAGCGCCGGGTTGAAGGCGAGCTCGGTGACCGACTCTTCTTCGGCTTCCTTCTGCGGTTCGTCGAAGTTGACGAAGACCGAGAGCTGGTCCTGAAGAATGCGGGCCGCGAACGCGATCGCATCTTCGCCGGTGACGGAGCCGTCAGTCTCGATGGACATGGTCAGCTTGTCATAGTCGAGAACCTGGCCTTCACGGGTGTTTTCCACCTTGTAGGACACTTTCTTGACCGGCGAGTAGAGGCTGTCGACCGGGATAAGGCCGATCGGCGCGTCTTCGGAACGGTTGCGGTCGGCCGGGACGTAACCCTTGCCGTTGTTGACCGTGAACTCCATGCGGATTTCCGCGCCCTCGTCGAGGGTGCAGATGACATGGTTGGGGTTCAGGATCTCGATGTCGCCGACCGTCTGGATGTCACCAGCCGTAACAACGCCCGGACCCTGCTTGCGCACGACCATACGCTTGGAATCGTCGCCATCCATCTTGATGGCGATTTCCTTGATGTTCAGCACGATATCGGTCACGTCTTCGCGGACACCCGGGATCGACGAGAACTCGTGCAGGACGCCATCGATCTGCACGGCGGTAACAGCCGCGCCACGCAGCGATGACAGGAGAACGCGACGCAGCGCGTTGCCGAGCGTCAGGCCGAAGCCACGCTCCAGAGGCTCTGCAACAAGGCTTGCCTTGGTGCGGCCGGAGGAGGCGAATTCCACCTTGTTCGGCTTGATCAGTTCCTGCCAGTTTTTCTGGATCATATGTATTGCCTTCCGTTCGCCGCCACCATTCAATCGTGACGGCCGAGCCCTGAAGATCCATGGAAGCCGACCGGCTCCCATGGTTGTTCGAATGCGATGATCAGACGCGACGCTTCTTGCGCGGACGGCAACCGTTGTGCGGGATCGGGGTCACGTCGCGGATCGACGTGATCATGAAACCGGCAGCCTGAAGGGCGCGCAGAGCCGATTCACGGCCGGAACCCGGACCGCAGACTTCGACTTCCAGCGACTTCATGCCGTGTTCCTGCGCCTTCTTGGCAGCATCTTCAGCAGCGATCTGGGCTGCGAATGGGGTCGACTTACGCGAACCCTTGAAGCCCTTGGCACCGGCCGACGACCAGGCAATTGCGTTGCCCTGTGCGTCGGTGATGGTGATCATCGTGTTGTTGAACGAAGAATTGACGTGAGCAACACCCGAGGTGATGTTCTTGCGTTCGCGACGGCGGACGCGTGCGGCTTCTTTGGCCATGGGTAGTCCTTTCGTTGATCTCGACACCGCCGTAGTACCAGCGGCTCCACCGGGAGAGACTGAAGTCCCTGCCCTGAATAACAAATGCACGCGGGACCCGTAGGGCGATGCGTGCGGCGATATCGTCACTGCCGTAATGCCAGCAGCTCCACCGAGCGGGACCCACGCATGACGCAAGGCCCCGTTCGAAACTCAAAAGAGGCCGGCGCGCAGCGCCAGCCTCTTGTTCCCCGTTACCGGGAAATTACTTCTTCTTGCCTGCGATGGCCTTGGCCGGACCCTTGCGGGTACGTGCGTTGGTGTGCGTGCGCTGACCGCGGACCGGAAGGCCACGACGGTGACGCAGGCCACGGTAGCAACCGAGGTCCATGAGACGCTTGATGTTCATCGAGGTATCGCGACGCAGGTCGCCTTCGACCTGGTAGTCACGGTCGATGGCTTCGCGGATCTGCAGAACTTCTGCGTCCGTGAGCTGGTGTACACGACGATCAGCCGGGATACCGACCTTCTCGATGATTTCCTGTGCGAATTTCGGGCCGATCCCGTGGATATAGGTCAGCGCGATGACTACGCGCTTCGCGGTCGGGATGTTGACGCCAGCGATACGTGCCACGCCTGTTCTCCTTGCTTCCAGTTGCCATCCGGCAAGTGGTTTTCTTCATATGAAACGGCCCAGAAGCCGCATCGCTCAATCGATGTTCGGGTCATGTCGAAAACGACCGAACCCGGACTTCGTCTTTGGAAGTCCGCGCCGATCGCAATGGAATGTCGCGAGTTGGCGCTGTCTTAAGGGGGAATCGGCCAAAAAGTCAACTCCCCGGCCGGCCCTTTTTAGGCTTTGAGCCTGTAAAGCAGTTCCTGATGGAACATTGCTTCTCAGGCCTTCTCCAGAATCCCGTCGATTTCGGCGGTTACGACATCGACATTGGCCATGCCGTCGATCGTCTGGAGCTTGCCGGTCGAAGCGTAGTAGTTCGACAGCGGCGCAGTCTTTTCACGGTATTCCGTCAAGCGGCGCTTGAAGGCTTCCGGATTGTCGTCGGAGCGGACCGTGCCGCCGGCGGCGAGCGTTTCCGCCACACGAGTCTCCATGCGCTTGACCAGCGCATCCTCGTCGACCTTCAATTCGATGACGGCATCAAGGGCAATGCCCTTGCCGGCGAGGATCTTGTCGAGGGCCTCGGCCTGCGGAACCGTGCGCGGGTAACCGTCGAGGATAAAGCCCTTGGCACAGTCGGCCGAATCAACGCGATCGGAAACGATCTCGTTGACAATCGCATCGGAAACGAGCTGGCCGGCGTCCATGACGGCCTTCGCGCGCTTGCCGACATCCGTGCCGGCGGCAACAGCCGCCCGCAGCATGTCACCGGTAGAAAGCTGCGGAATACCGTGCTTTTCCGTCAGGAGCTTGGCTTGTGTACCCTTGCCAGCGCCCGGCGGCCCCAGAAAAATCAGTCTCATCGTCCCCTCTTTCCTCCACGCAGCTTCGACTTCTTGATCAGCCCCTCATACTGCTGAGCGATCAGGTGACCCTGTATCTGTGCTACAGTATCCAGGGTCACGCTGACAACAATCAAAAGCGACGTACCACCAAGGTAGAACGGCACACCGGTCTGCGCGATAAGGATTTCGGGAAGGATACAGACGAACATCAGGTAGGCCGCACCGATGACCGTGATACGGGTCAGCACGTAGTCTATATATTCAGCTGTGCGCTCGCCCGGACGGATGCCTGGAATGAAGCCGCCGTGCTTCTTCAGATTGTCGGCCGTGTCCTTCGGATTGAAGACGATAGCCGTGTAGAAGAAGGCGAAGAAGGCGATCATGCCTGCATACATCAGCATATAGAGCGGCTGGCCGTGGCCGAGCGCCGCGATGATCGTGGTCGCCCAGGACGGCAGTTCCGCGGTGTTCGAGAAGCCAGCCAGCGTTGCAGGCAGCAGCAGCAGCGACGATGCGAAGATCGCCGGGATAACGCCTGCAGTGTTGAGCTTCAGCGGCAGGTGCGAGGTATCGCCCTGGAACATGCGGTTGCCCACCTGTCGCTTCGGATACTGGATCAGAAGCCGGCGCTGGGCGCGTTCTACGAAGACGATGAGCGCGATGACGCCGACAGCCATGACCACAACGGCAATGACGACACCGATCGAGAGCGCGCCCGTACGGCTGAGTTCAAGCGTACCGGCCAGCGCACCCGGCAGGGCGGCGACGATGCCGGCGAAGATGATCAGCGAAATGCCGTTGCCGATGCCGCGCGAGGTGATCTGTTCACCCAGCCACATCAGGAACATGGTGCCGCCGAGCAGCGAAATGACGGTCGAGATACGGAAGAACCAGCCCGGATCGTTGACCAGCCCTGCCCCGCTCTCGAGGCCCACCGCGATGCCATAGGCCTGCAGCGTGCCGAGCAGCACCGTGCCGTAGCGGGTGTACTGGTTGATGATCTTGCGACCCTGCTCGCCTTCCTTCTTCAGCTGTTCCAGCGAAGGAACGACCGAGGTCATCAGCTGCACGATGATCGACGCGGAAATGTACGGCATGATGCCGAGCGCGAAGATCGCCATGCGCTCGACGGCGCCGCCGGAGAACATGTTGAAGAGGCCGAGGATACCACTCGACTGGCCACGGAAGGCCTGCGCAAAGGCTTCGGGGTTGAGGCCCGGCAACGGGATATAGGTGCCGAGACGATAGACGAGCAGCGCGCCCAGCGTGAACCAGAGGCGCTTCTTCAGATCTTCCGCCTTGGCGAAAGTCGAGAAGTTGAGATTAGAGGCAAGTTGTTCCGCTGCCGAAGCCATGCATTTCTCCGCGAAGCCGATCCGGCGGCGGGGAGCCCGGCCAGGTCCGGAATGGCTGATCCGTTGGCACATGCGCCCGGCCCTCCTCGGACCGATTGCACATGCTAAAATTCGTCGTGCCTATTTTGCCGTTGCGGCAAACCTGGCGGATGGAGCCTAAACCGGTTGAAACGCGGATTGTCAAGCAATCCCGGCCTCACCGCGCTGCATAATTCCTTAAATCGCGATCGATGTAAGGAATTATGCAGCAGATTCAAAATTCTACAGCAGCCTTGGTGCATCACGAACGACGCGCGGCGTTGCAGTTTCTCTTCCGGATAACAACGGCCCAGAGAATCCGGCCGTCGTCGTGAGGCTCACATATGGGAGCAAAATCGCCCGGTGTGAAGCACACCGGGCGAAGTTTTCGTCGAATTATTCGGCTGCTTCTGCTGCTGCCGAAAGAAGCTTGATCGAGCCACCGGCCTTTTCAATCTTCTCGACAGCCGGCTTCGAGGCGCCGGCGACTTCGAACGTCACCTTGGTCGTCAGTTCGCCATCAGCGAGGATGCGAACGCCGTCCTTGAGGCGGCGGATAACGCCAGCGGCCTTGAGAGCGGCTGCGTCAACCGTTGCCTTCGCGTCGAGCTTGCCAGCGTCGATTGCGACCTGGATGCGGCCCAGCGACACGATAGCAAAGTCGGACGAGAAGATGTTGTTGAAGCCGCGCTTCGGCAGGCGACGGTAGATGGGCATCTGACCGCCTTCGAAGCCGTTGATGGCTACACCCGAACGTGCCTTCTGACCCTTTACACCGCGACCACCGGTCTTGCCGGAGCCAGAACCGATACCGCGACCTACGCGCTTACGGTTCTTGGTGGAGCCTTCGTTGTCTTTGATTTCATTGAGCTTCATGATCTATCCCCTCACTTCTCGTCGACGACGCGAACGAGGTGCTGGACGGCACGGATCATGCCGCGGACAGACGGAGTGTCTTCCAGCGTGCGAACCCGATGCATCTTGTTGAGGCCCAGGCCGACCAGCGTTGCGCGCTGTACGGCCGGACGGCGGATGGGGCTGCCGATCTGCTCGACAGTCACCGTCTTCGATACGGTTTCTTTCTTAGCCATGGATCAAACTCCCTTATTCTTCGGAAGCGACGCCGGCGGACGTACGACGAGCCTGCAGCGTTGCATATTTCATGCCGCGCTGAGCTGCGATGTCCTTCGGGTGCATCTGGCTCTTGAGAGCGTCGAACGTCGCACGGATCATGTTGTACGGGTTCGAGGAGCCGGTCGACTTGGCGACGACGTCATGAACGCCGAGCGTTTCGAAGACGGCGCGCATCGGACCACCAGCGATGATACCGGTACCGGCCTTGGCCGAACGCAGCAGAACCTTGCCGGCGCCGTGACGACCGTGCACGTCGTGGTGCAGCGTGCGGCCCGAGCGCAGCGGTACGAAGATGAGGTCGCGCTTGGCGGCTTCAGTGGCCTTCCGGATGGCTTCCGGAACTTCACGAGCCTTGCCGTGGCCGAAGCCGACGCGGCCCTTCTGGTCGCCAACGACGACGAGAGCTGCAAAGCCGAAACGACGGCCGCCCTTGACGACCTTCGCGACGCGGTTGATCGCGACGAGCTTGTCGACAAACTCGCTGTCGCGCTCTTCGCGGTTCTGGCGGTCATCGCGACCGCGCTTTTCCTGTGCCATTGTCCTTTTCCTTTTTATTTTCCGGGTGCAATCGGCAGATTGACGAAAATCGCCTCCATTCAGGAATGGAAGCGACTGATATCCAACTGAAGTCGGCGGGCGCTCTAGGCGCCCGACCGGTAGATCAGAAGGTCAGACCACCTTCACGAGCAGCTTCGGCAAGAGCCTTGATGCGGCCGTGATAGATGAAGGCGCCACGGTCGAAAACGACCTCGTTGACGCCGGCCTTGACAGCACGCTCAGCAATGAGCTTGCCGACGGCAGCGGCTGCTGCCGTGTCGGCGCCCGTCTTCAGGGACGAGCGCAGATCGGTGTCGAGCGTGGAGGCAGCCGCAAGCGTCTTGCCGGCCACGTCGTCGATAACCTGTACGTAGATGTTCTTCGACGAGCGATGAACCGACAGGCGCGGACGGCCGTTGGCGACCGCCTTGATGGAACGGCGCACGCGGTTGGCGCGGCGCACGAGAGCTTCTTTCCTGCTAGCCATTTCGCGTGATCCTTACTTCTTCTTGCCTTCTTTGCGGACAATCCGCTCTTCGGCATACTTGACGCCCTTGCCCTTGTAGGGCTCGGGGCCACGATATTCGCGGATTTCCGCAGCGACCTGGCCGACCTTCTGCTTGTCGATACCGGAGATGACGATTTCCGTCGGCTTCGGGACAACAATCGAGATGCCTTCCGGCGTCTGGTAGACCACGTCGTGGCTGAAGCCGAGTGCCAGCTGCAGGTTTTTGCCCTGCAGCGACGCGCGGTAACCGACGCCGTTGATTTCGAGCTTGCGCTCGTAGCCGTCCTTCACACCCTTGAAGATGTTCTCGACCATCGTGCGGGACATGCCCCACTTGGAACGAGCATCCTTGGATGCGTTGATCGGCTGTACGACAACAGCGTTGTCTTCGAGCTTCACCGAAACTTCGTCGTTTGCGACGAAGAACAGTTCGCCCTTCGGGCCCTTTGCGGTGACCTTTTGACCATCTACGGTCGCGGTGACACCAGCGGGAACCTGAACGGGCTTCTTACCGATACGAGACATTGTTTTATCCTGTCTGTTCGTTATGGAGATCCTTGCTCAGTCTTAGAAGACCGAGCAAAGAATCTCGCCACCAACGTTCTGTTCGCGTGCCTGGTGATCGGCCATCACGCCCTTCGGGGTCGAAAGGATGGTGATGCCGAGGCCGTTCGCGACCTGCGGAATGGACTTGACCGAGACATAGACCCGGCGGCCCGGCTTGGAAACGCGGGCGATCTTGCGGATCACGGACGCGCCTTCATAGTACTTGAGTTCGATGTTCAGCTCGGCCTTGCCGTTGCCGAATTCGACTTCCGAATATCCGCGGATGTAGCCTTCGGACTGAAGGACGTCCAGAACGCGGGCGCGCAGCTTGGAAGCCGGCGTGGAAACGCTCGACTTGCGGCGTGCGGCGCCGTTGCGGATGCGGGTGAGCATATCGCCCAGAGGATCAGTCATTGACATGTGCCCGTCTCCTTACCAGCTCGACTTGACAATGCCCGGCACCTTGCCGGAATTGCCCAGTTCACGAAGCGCAATACGCGACATTCCGAGTTTGCGATAAAAGGCGCGCGGACGGCCAGTAACTTCGCAGCGGTTGCGGATGCGGGTCTTCGAACCATTGCGCGGCAGGGCCGCGAGCTTCAGGGTAGCCTGGAAGCGCTCTTCGATCGGAAGAGCCTGGTTCTGAGTGATCGCCTTCAGGGCCGCACGCTTTGCGGCATGATTGGCAACCAGTTTGCGGCGGCGCTTGTTCTTTTCAACTGCGCTCGTTTTCGCCATAACAGTTATCCTTCTTTACGCTTGTCGTTACGGATCAGGCGCGGAACGGGAAGCTGAACTCTTTCAGAAGAGCCCGTGCTTCGTCGTCCGTCGGTGCCGTCGTGCAAACGATGATGTCCATGCCCCACATCTGATCAACCTTGTCGTAGTTGATCTCAGGGAACACAATGTGCTCCTTGATACCCATGGCGAAGTTGCCACGGCCATCGAAGGACTTCGGGTTCAGACCACGGAAGTCGCGTACGCGGGGCAGCGCGATGTTCACGAGGCGATCCAGAAATTCGAACATGCGGGCGCCGCGAAGGGTAACCTTTGCGCCGATCGGCATGCCTTCGCGGAGCTTGAAGCCCGCGATGGAGTTACGAGCGCGCGTGATGACCGGCTTCTGGCCGGCGATCGCTGCGAGGTCGGCAGCCGCAACAGTCGGCTTCTTCGAGTCGCCAGTCGATTCGCCAACACCCATGTTGATGACGATCTTCTCGAGGCGCGGGATCTGCATCTCGTTGGCGTAGGAGAACTGCTCCCTCAGCGCCGGGCGAATCCGCTCGACATAGTCCTTCTTGAGCCGGGGCTCATACTTGGTGTCAGCCATCGATCGACACTCCCGAACGCTTTGCAACACGAACCTTCTTGTCGCCCTCGACCTTGAAACCGACGCGGGTCGGCTTGCCGTCCTTGGGGTCGGCGATCGCGATGTTCGACAGATGGATCGAAGCTTCCTTGGTGATGATGCCGGCTTCCTGGGTCTGGGACTGACGCTGGTGACGCTTCACCAGGTTGATACCCTTGACGACCGCACGGTCTTCCTTCGGCATGACCTGAACAACTTCACCGGTACGGCCCTTGTCCTTGCCGGTGAGTACGACGACCTTGTCGCCCTTACGAATCTTTTGCATAGCCATCGCTCCTTAGAGTACTTCCGGAGCCAGCGAGATGATCTTCATGTGGTTCTTTGCGCGAAGTTCGCGCGGAACCGGTCCGAAGATACGGGTGCCGATGGGCTCTTTCTTGTTGTCGATCAGGACGGCTGCGTTGTTGTCGAAACGGATCACGCTGCCGTCAGCGCGACGGATGTCCTTGGCGGTACGAACAACAACCGCCTTCATCACGTCACCCTTCTTCACGCGGCCGCGCGGGATGGCTTCCTTGATCGAGACGACAATAATGTCGCCGACCGAAGCGTACTTGCGCTTGGAGCCGCCCAGAACCTTGATGCACATGACACGACGTGCGCCGGAATTATCCGCGACGTCGAGGTTAGTCTGCATCTGAATCATGTCAGGTCGCCTTCTTGTTTTACCGGACCGGTTGGGTGTTAGCCCCCTGTTCCAGCTTATGGAAATTCATGTTTTCGCGCGGGATGGTGTGTTGCCAAGGTGGTTTCCACGTCGGCGAACCGATGGACCTTCCGTGCGCTAAAAGCAAAAGAACGCTCGCGAGTCCGAGCGTCCTTACGCTGCTTCATACAGAGATTCGCGCCAGAAGCAAGAGCCCGGCGGTCAATCTGATGTTTTTAAGCCTGGGCCGATACAACGGTCCAGCACTTGTCCTTGGAAATGGGCGCACATTCCTCGATGGAAACGACGTCGCCAACCTTGAACTGGTTGGTTTCGTCATGCGCCTTGTACTTCTTGGACCGGCGAACGGTCTTCTGAAGCAGCGGATGGGCAAAGCGGCGCTCGACGCGAACGACAACTGTCTTGTCGTTCTTGTCACTGACTACAGTGCCCTGCAGAATGCGTTTCGGCATCTTTTTCTGGTCCTTAGGCCTTGGCTTCTGCCGCCTTCTGGCGGGCAATGGTCTTGACGCGCGCGATGTCCTTGCGGACTTCGTTGATACGCGAGGTCTTCTCGAGCTGGCCTGTCGCCTTCTGGAAGCGCAGGTTGAACTGCTCTTTCTTCAGCTTGGCAAGCTCGTCGTTGAGCTGATCGGCGCTGAGCGCCCGAACGTCTACGGCTTTCATAGCTTCTGCCCCTTACTCTGCAATGCGCTGTACGAAGCGCGTCTTGACCGAGAGCTTGGCCGAGCCGAGACGAAGCGCCTCACGGGCGATCTCCTCGGTAACACCGTCGATCTCGAACATCATACGGCCAGGCTTGACCTTGGCCGCCCAGTATTCGACCGAACCCTTACCCTTACCCATGCGGACTTCGGTGGGCTTCGCGGTGACCGGAACGTCCGGGAACACGCGGATCCACACACGACCAGCACGCTTCATGTAACGGGTGATCGCGCGGCGAGCCGCTTCGATCTCGCGAGCGTTCACGCGGTTAGGTTCCTGAGCCTTCAAGCCGAACTCGCCGAAAGCGAGGTCGGAGCCGCCCTTGGCGACACCCTTGATGCGGCCCTTGAACTGCTTGCGGTACTTGGTACGCTTTGGCTGCAACATTTTTTTACTTCTCCGATATTGGCTGCCAAACGCGACTGTTACGCGTTTTCACGGCGACGGTCGCCACGATCACCGCGCTGTTCGCGGCTGGCGGGGCCCTGGCTGTCACTTTCGCTTGCGCGACGCTCAGAGGCCATCGGGTCGTGCTCAAGGATTTCGCCCTTGAAGATCCAGACCTTGATGCCGCAGATGCCGAATGCGGTCTTGGCTTCAGCCGTACCGTAGTCGATGTCTGCACGCAGCGTGTGAAGCGGAACGCGACCTTCGCGGTACCATTCCGTACGGGCAATTTCTGCGCCGCCGAGACGACCGCCGCAGGTGATCTTGATGCCTTCGGCGCCAAGACGCATTGCGGACTGAACAGCACGCTTCATCGCACGGCGGAAAGCCACGCGGCGTTCGAGCTGCTGGGCGATCGACTGCGCGACGAGCGTCGCGTCGACTTCCGGCTTGCGCACTTCAACGATGTTGAGGTGCGTTTCGGAGTTCGTCATCGCGGCAAGCTTCTTGCGAAGCTTCTCGATGTCTGCACCCTTCTTGCCGATGATCAGACCCGGGCGAGCCGAGTGGATCGTGATGCGGCACTTCTTGTGCGGACGCTCGATGACGACCTTGGCGATACCGGCCTGCTTCAGATCTTCCATGACGAAAGCGCGGATCTTCAGGTCTTCGTGGAGCAGCTGGCTGTATTCAGCATTGTCGGCGAACCAACGGCTGTCCCAGGTACGGTTGATGCCGAGGCGGAAACCGATTGGATTAATCTTCTGACCCATTATGCGGCCTCCCCTTTGGCTTCGACTTCACGGACAACGATCGTGAGATGCGAGAAAGGCTTCTCGATCCGCGATGCGCGACCGCGGCCACGGGCGTGGAAACGCTTCATGACAATCGACTTGCCGACATACGCTTCCGCGACGATCAGCGAGTCCACGTCAAGGTCGTGGTTGTTTTCTGCGTTGGCGATAGCAGATTCAAGCGTCTTCTTGACGGTCTCGGCGCTACGCTTGCGCGAGAATTCAAGCTCAGCGAGAGCCTTGTCCACCTTCTTGCCGCGGATAAGCGCAGCAAGCAGGTTGAGCTTCTGGGGGCTGACGCGGATCGTGCGCGCGATGGCCTGCGCCTCGTTATCCTTCAGCCGACGTTCGGCTTTAGCCTTACCCATCGTTACTTCCTCTTCGCCTTCTTGTCCGCGCCGTGACCGTAATAGGTCCGGGTCGGAGCGAATTCACCAAACTTGTGGCCAACCATGTCTTCGTTGACGGCCACCGGGATGTGCTTGCTGCCGTTGTAGACGCCGAAGGTCAACCCAACGAACTGCGGCAGGATCGTGGAGCGACGGCTCCAGATCTTGATCACTTCGCTACGACCGCCTTCACGAACCTTCTCAGCCTTCTTGAGAAGATAGCCGTCAACAAACGGGCCTTTCCATACTGAACGAGCCATTCCTGACTACCTCTCTTACTTCTTCTTCAAGTGGCGCGAGCGCATGATGAACTTGTCGGTCGACTTGTTCGAGCGGGTACGCTTGCCCTTGGTGGGCTTGCCCCACGGGGATACCGGGTGACGACCACCAGAGGTGCGGCCTTCACCACCACCGTGCGGGTGGTCGACGGGGTTCATGACGACACCGCGGTTATGCGGGGTCTTGCCGCGCCAACGCGTGCGACCGGCCTTGCCATCGTTGATGTTGCCGTGATCCGGGTTGGAAACGGCGCCGATCGTCGCGAGGCAGGACGAGTGAACCAGGCGCTGTTCGCCCGAGTTCAGGCGAAGGATCGCCATGCCCTGGTCACGACCGACCAGCTGAACGAAGGTGCCGGCGGAGCGGGCGATCTGGCCGCCCTTGCCCGGCTTCATTTCGATGTTGTGAATGATCGAACCAACCGGGATGTACTGCAGCGGCATGGTGTTGCCGGGCTTGACGTCAACAGCCTTCGCCGAAGCGATGACCTTGTCGCCGACTGCCAGACGCTGCGGAGCCAGGATGTAGGCCTGTTCGCCGTCAGCATAGTCGATCAGCGCGATGAACGCAGTGCGGTTCGGGTCGTATTCCAGACGCGCGACCGTACCCTCGACTTCGAACTTGCGACGCTTGAAGTCGACGAGACGGTAGGTGCGCTTGTGACCGCCGCCGATAAAGCGGGCAGTGATACGGCCGAGGTTGTTACGCCCACCGCTCTTGGAGAGACCTTCGGTCAGAGCCTTGACAGGCTTGCCCTTGTAAAGGCCCGACCGGTCGACGATGACCAGCTGACGCTGGCTCGGAGTGGTCGGATTGAAGTGTTTCAATGCCATTTTCTTGTTTCCTCTTTAGCCGACTGCTCGATTAGAGCCCGGTGGAGACGTCGATCGACTGACCGTCAGCAAGTGTGACGATAGCCTTCTTGACATCTCCCTGCCGGCCGGCGAAGCCGCGGAAACGCTTTACCTTGCCCTTGCGGACGAGCGTGTTCACAGCCGTGACCTTGACGCCGAAGAGTGCTTCCACTGCAGCCTTGATTTCAGGCTTGGAGGCGCGCTTGGCAACGTTGAAGACGACCTGGTTGTATTCGGAGACCAGCGTCGACTTTTCGGTGATCGAAGGAGATACGATCACATCGTAGTGGCGAAGATCCGTCATTTGAACCGCTCCTCGAGGGCTTCTACAGCAGCCTTGGACAGAACGAGCGTGCCGCGGCGCAGGATATCATAAACGTTGATGCCCTGGATCGGCAGAACGTCCACGTTCGGGATGTTCCGTGCTGCGAGCTTGAAGTTGCCGTCAAGTTCTGCGCCACCGATGATGAGGGCGTTGGTGAGGCCAAGCGTGGCGAAAACGCCAGCCAGAGCCTTCGTCTTTGCTTCGGCAGCAACCAGATCGTCGATGATGATCAGGTTTGAAGCCTTCAGCTTGGCCGAGAGCGCATGACGCAGGCCAAGAGCGCGAACCTGCTTCGGCAGGTCGTGGGCATGGCTGCGAACAACCGGGCCGTGGGCCTTGCCGCCGCCGCGGAACTGCGGAGCACGTGCCGAATGGTGACGAGCGCGGCCCGTACCCTTCTGCTTGTACATCTTGCCGCCGGTGCGGGCAATTTCCGCGCGGCCCTTCGACTTGTGCGTGCCCTGCTGCTTCTTGGCAAGCTGCCAGCGAACGACGCGGGCAATGATGTCCTCACGCGGCTCAAGGCCGAAAATCGTGTCGGAAAGGGAGACCTTGCCGGCGTCCTTCCCCTCGAGGGTCGTGACTTTGAGATCCATGATCAGGCTCCCTTACTTAGCTGCGGCGCGCACGGCGGCCGGACGCGGAGCGTCGGTCGGGGTGCCGGACTTGACGGCGTCACGAACGACGATCCAGGCGCCCTTGGAGCCCGGGACTGCGCCCTTGACGAGGATGAGACCACGCTCTTCGTCGGTCGAAACGACCTCGAGGTTCTGGGTGGTGACGCGCGTCTGGCCCATATGACCAGCCATGCGCTTGCCCTTCCAGACCTTACCCGGATCCTGGTTGTTACCCGTCGAACCGTGCGAACGGTGCGAGACGGAAACGCCGTGCGTTGCACGAAGACCACCGAAGTTGTGGCGCTTCATGGCACCGGCAAAACCCTTACCGATCGTGGTGCCGGTAACGTCGACGAGCTGACCTGCCACAAAGTGGCTGGCGGTCAGTTCTGCGCCGATGTCGATGAGGTTGTCTTCCGAGACGCGGAACTCGACGAGCTTCGCCTTCGGTTCGACGCTTGCAGCGGCGAACTGGCCACGAAGTGCCTTGACCGTGTTCTTCACCTTGGAGGTGCCCGCGCCGAGCTGTACGGCCGTGTAGCCGTTCTTCTCCTGCGTACGCTGAGCGACGACCTGGACGTTATCCAGTCGCAATACTGTAACAGGGATATGCTCACCTGCGTCACTATAGACGCGAGTCATCCCTACTTTCTGTGCAATCACACCTGAACGCATGGTTCAATCCTCTTAGAAGTCCTGTCGGGGTATTCCCGTGAGCGGGAGCCCCTTCATGCCTCTTGGTTTAAGGATTCCACTCCGGCTTTCTAGCCGTCGGGTTTCCCGTTTTCAGAAGACGTCGGCTTACGCCACGTACCTTCCTTGTTATTTCGGCTTACGCCGGACTTAGAGCTTGATCTCTACGTCTACACCGGCCGCAAGGTCGAGCTTCATAAGAGCGTCGACGGTCTGCGGAGTCGGATCTACAATGTCGAGCAGGCGCTTGTGCGTGCGCATCTCGAACTGTTCACGGCTCTTCTTGTCCACGTGGGGCGAGCGGTTGACTGTGAACTTTTCAATACGGGTCGGGAGCGGAACGGGGCCGCGGACGCTTGCGCCGGTGCGCTTTGCCGTCGACACGATTTCACGCGTGGAGGCATCAAGGATCCGGTGG
The DNA here is from genome assembly GCF_052438155.1 of Shinella sp. NCBI lineage: Bacteria > Pseudomonadati > Pseudomonadota > Alphaproteobacteria > Hyphomicrobiales > Rhizobiaceae > Shinella > Shinella sp. Next base: position 53,705 of record NZ_JBQVPI010000028.1, read on the forward strand.
TCAAACGCCTTGAGGCGGATGCGGATGTTCTGGCCGTTCATACGACTTTTTCCTTAGTTCGTTATCCGCGCGATTCTCTTGAGAATACGCGTTTTTTGATTCTGCGGTTGCCTTAAAGGAACACGCACGAAAACACAATGCCGAAAGGCCAGTCCGCTAAATTTTCAAAGACCGGAAGGGCAGGATTACACCCTGCCCTTCCTATTTCAGCGGCCTTAAAGCCTTAAGTCTTACTCGACGATCGAAGCCACGATGCCGGCGCCGACGGTACGGCCGCCTTCACGGATAGCGAAGCGCAGCTTTTCTTCCATCGCGATCGGAACGATCAGCTCGACGGCAACGGTGACGTTGTCGCCCGGCATGACCATTTCCGTGCCTTCCGGAAGCGAAACGATGCCCGTTACGTCCGTCGTGCGGAAGTAGAACTGCGGACGGTAGTTCGTGAAGAACGGCGTATGACGGCCGCCTTCTTCCTTCGTCAGGATGTAGGCTTCTGCCATGAACTTCTTGTGCGGCTTGACCGAACCCGGCTTGCACAGGATCTGGCCACGCTCGACGCCGTCACGCTGTAC
>NZ_JBQVPI010000029.1:0-53588 GCF_052438155.1 Shinella sp.
CCGGTAGCTCGTCAGGCTCATAACCTGAAGGCCGCAGGTTCAAATCCTGCCCCCGCAACCAAATCAAACAAAGCCCCGATGCAGAAATGCAACGGGGCTTTTTGCGTTCCGGCTGGGCGGAACAAAGCATCGTCTGCAACCGCTTTGCAGGTGACCTCTTGCGCATTGAGGACCGCAAGGAAGCGGGCAAGGAATTCCAGCTTCGCCTGGCTATTTTTAAACTCCCCCGCCCGTACCCGGCGGCGTATTCGTTTTTGTGCCGGCCTAAGGACGTGCCGTGCGGCGGCCGAGGCGAAGCCGCACGGCAAGCAGCCTTATTCGGCGGCCTCGAGGGATGCCATGTCGATCACAAAGCGATAACGGACGTCGGAGCGTTCCATACGCTCGAAAGCCTCGTTGATCCCGTCCATGCGGATCATCTCGACGTCGGGCATGACGTTCTTGCGGGCGCAGAAGTCGAGCATTTCCTGCGTTTCGCGGATGCCGCCAATGGGTGATCCCGCCACGCGCCGGCGCCCGAGCAGCAAGGGAACGCTGTTGAACGGGCTCATCGGGCCGACCTGGCCGACGATCACCAGCGTGCCGTCAACATCGAGCAACGGCATGTAGAGATCGATGTCGTGCTTGACGGGCACGGTGTCGATGATCAGGTCGAAGCTGGACAGGGCGTCGGCCATGGCCTTCCCGTCGGTGGAAATCAGGAGCCTGTCTGCCCCCAATGCCCTGGCATCGTCTGCCTTGTCGCTGGTGCGGCTTAGCACCGTGACTTCAGCACCCATGGCGGCGGCGAGCTTGACGGCCATGTGACCGAGACCGCCGAGGCCGATCACGCCGACGCGGCTTCCCGGTCCGACATTCCATGTGCGCAGTGGCGAGTATGTCGTGATGCCGGCGCAAAGAAGCGGCGCGACACGGCTGATGTCGAGGCTGTCGGGCACGCGGCAGGCGAACTCTTCCCGTACGACGAGGTGTTTGGAGTAGCCACCACGGGTGATGTCGCCGGTGATGCGGTCGGGCGCGTTGTATGTGCCCGTGTTGCCTTCCCGGCACAGCTGTTCCTCGCCGCGACGGCACTGGTCGCAGCTCTGGCAGCTGTCGACCATGCAACCGACGGCAACGTGGTCGCCGATCTTGTAGCGCGTCACCGCGCTGCCAATCTCGATCACCCGTCCGACGATCTCGTGGCCGGGGACGAGCGGATAGACGGTCCAGGTCCAGTCGTTGCGGGCCATGTGCAAGTCCGAATGACAGACGCCGGAATAGAGGATTTCCATGACCACATCGTTGGCGCGTGGTGCACGGCGTTCGAAAGTGTAGGGAACCAGCGGTTCGTTGGCGTCCGTTGCTGCAAAACCAAAGCTTTTCATGGATATGCCTTTCGTTGATTTAAGAGGCTGGATTTCGTGCATCACCCCGGGTGCCGGCCACCGCGAGCCGGCCCCCGCGATGGCGACGAAAACGTGATGATCCAGGGGGCACTCCAGCCGTGGGTTGCCGAATGAAGGAAGCGCTCCTGCCGACCGGGAGCCTTATGGTCTGGAGCAGGCGCTCACCGGTCTCGGTGAGCGAGACGCTTGGTATGGTTCGCGTCAGAAGCCATACTCCCAAATTATTCCGGATCGTGTGGCTGAGAACCGAAGAGTAAAGACCGAGCTTTACCGCACCTTTTGCAAAGTTTTTGTTCCGGGCGACGACCAGGAAGGTGCTCAAATCACTGACGGTACCTCTGGCCACTACCGAATCCTGTTCAATACAGCGCGCGTATTTGCAGCCTAATCGTACTCTCCCCCTGGTGCTAGAGAGCAACCGCCCAGAGGTGTGTGCCACGATTTCCATCAAGGGCGCGCCGTTGTCGGAAGGCATTGACCCCAACGCCCTCATGAACGGGCATGGCCAGCGGGCCGGTTCGTAACGGGGCTGTGATAAACTGGTACGCCAATCCCATCGAAATGGATGCTGACGCAAGGTCCACGGACGGATAGCAAGGGATGGACGGCGTGCATTTGAAGGAATGGCGGAAACATGGACGAATACGACTACGTTGTTGTCGGCGCGGGATCGGCTGGCTGCGTGGTTGCCAATCGGCTTTCAGCGGGTGGCCACTATCGTGTTGCACTGCTGGAGGCCGGCGGCAGTGACCTGAACTTCTGGGTGCGCATGCCGATCGGCTATGGCAAGGCGTTCTACCATGACACGCTGAACTGGAAATATCTGACCGAACCCGTGCCGGGTTTCGGCGGCCGTCAAAGCTATTGGCCGCGTGGAAAGGTGCTCGGCGGGTCCAGCTCGATCAACGCCATGGTTTTCATAAGGGGCCAAGCCCAGGATTTTGATGAGTGGCGCGCGCTCGGCAATCCGGGCTGGGGTTACGAGGACGTGCTGCCGGCCTTCAAACGGATGGAAAACAACCTTTCCGGGGCTGATCAATGGCGAGGGCAGGAGGGACCGGTCACCGTCACCAATATCGAGAAAGTGGTGCATCCGCTTTGCGCGAATTATCTCGCGGGCGGGCAAGAGGCAGGCCTTGTACGCAACCCGGATTTCAACGGCGCGACGCAGGAAGGTATCGGCATCTATCAGATCACGACGCGCCACGGTTTTCGGTGCTCTGCCGCGACGGCCTATCTGGCCCCGGCGCGCAAGCGGCACAATCTCACTGTGATCAAGGCTGCCCAGGCGACCCGGCTGTTGTTCGACGGCAAGCGCGCGACGGGTGTCGAGTACAGGCAGGGCGGAGAGATTAGGCAGATCCGGGCACGCCGCGAGGTGATCCTGTCCGCCGGGGCCGTGAACACGCCGCAGCTTCTGCAGCTCTCCGGCGTCGGCGATCCTGCCTTGCTGAAGCGCCATGGCATCGAGGTCGTGCACGCGGCCACCGGCGTCGGGCGTAATCTGCAGGACCATATCGGCTTCGACCATCTTTACAGGAGCAGACGCCCGACACTCAACGATGTACTGCGCCCCTGGTGGGGCAGGCTCATGGTGGGGCTGCGCTATGTGCTGACGCAGAGCGGCCCGCTGTCGCTCAGCGTGAACCAGGGCGGAGGGTTCTTCCGCACCAGCCCGGAGCATACGCGGCCGAACATGCAGCTCTATTTTTCGCCGGTCAGCTATACACGCGCCCTTCCGGGGCGGCGGGCGTTGATGAGCCCGGATCCTTTCTCCGGCTTCCTCGTCGGGGTTTCCAACTGCCATCCAACGAGCCGCGGGCAGCTTGCGATCCGCTCCGCGGACCCTTTTGCCGCGCCCGAAATCCAGCCGAACTATCTCTCGACGGAGGAGGACGTGCAGGAACTGCTCGAAGCCGCGCATTTCCTGCGGCGTCTTTCCCGGACCGGCCCGATGCGCGAGATCATCGAGAACGAGATCCGGCCGGGCACAGATATCACGGGCGATGAAGAGCTGATCGCCGACATCCGGGAGCGCTCCGGTTCGGTGTTCCACCCCTGCGGCACCTGCGCCATGGGGCCGGACGCTACGACCTCGGTGGTGGATGCGCGTCTGCGCGTGTACGGCCTCGAGGGCCTGCGCGTCGTCGATGCCTCGATCTTCCCCCGAATCACTTCCGGCAATCTCAATGCGCCAACGCTCATGGTCGGCGAAAAGGGTGCCGAAATGATCCTCGCTGACGCCCGATAGCGTTCAACCGGCGCGGCGGCCCTGTTCCTTGCGCATGTCCTTCAGAACGGCGCCGAGGGTTTCCGCCGCACTTGCGATCATGCGCGGCGGCGCGGAGCTGAAGCCGAGGACAAGCCCGCGTTGCTTGACCGGCGTGATGGCAAAGCGGCTGATGGGGGAGACGAGGATATTGCGCTCGGCCGCACGGCGGGCGACGGCGAGTTCGTCGAAATCGTCGGCAAGGCGGCCGACGGTGTGAAAGCCCGTTTCGGTCGGCGCGACCTCCAGCATGCCCTCCATATGCCGCGCCGCGCCGTCGAGCAGCGCCTGGAGCCGTTCGGCATAGACACGCCGCATGCGACGGATGTGGCTGGAAAAATGACCGCATTCTATGAAGCTGGCGACGACCGATTGCAGGCTTGTGGCAGACCCCTGCAAGGTTGCCCCGGCGATGCGGTAGAAGACGTCGACCAGTCCTGGCGGCGCGACGACATAGCCGAGGCGAAGGGCTGCGAACAGCGCCTTGGAAAAGCTGCCGACATAGATGACGCGGCCGGACGTATCGACGCTCTTCAGCGTCGGCGGTGGATGGCCCGCATAGTGGAATTCGCCGACATAGTCGTCTTCGATGATCCAGGCGCCGGCTCTTTCGGCGGCCCGCAGCAGTTCGAAGCGGCGCTGGAGGCTCATCGTCACGCCGAGCGGGTGCTGATGGGCGGGGGTGACGAAAGCGAGGCGGAAATCCGGTGCGACCGCCAGCCCCTCGGCAACGTTGATGCCCTCCTCGTCGATGCTGAGCGGCACGAGCTTCGCGCCGGAGGAAATCAGGCTGTTGCGCGCGCCGATCGCGCCGGGATTTTCGATCCATACCGTATCACCGGGATCGAGCAGGGTGTTGCCGATGCGGTTGAAGGCATCCTGCGCGCCGTTGAAGATGAAGACCTGTTCGGGCTCGCAGGTGATGCCGCGGTTGGCGCGCAGGTGCATCGCGACGGCCCGGCGCAGCTCCATCAACCCTTCTGCCGGGGGGTAGCCGAGCAGCAGGTTGCGCGGCTGGCGCCAGTAGCGCGCGACCATGCTTGCCCACAGCGCCATCGGAAACTCGTCGAAGGCCGGAATGCCGGTGATGAAGGGGCGCGGGTTTTCCGGGTGCGCGAGGCGGGGAAAGTAGTGTTCCGAAGCGTCGGCGCTGAGCTGGGCAAGGCGCGGCGGACTGCGGATTTCGTCTTCGATGCCTTTCACCGCGATCCTCGCAGGGCGGCCGTCGCGCAGGGTTTCGGCCACATAGGCGCCGGCGCCGATGCTGGAGCGGATCAGCCCCTCGGCGGCGAGCTGCTCGTAAACGCTGATCGCCGTGGTGCGGGAAACCTCGTGGTCCTTCGCCAATGTGCGGCTGGAGGGCAGGCGCTCACCGGGCTGGAGTTCGCCGGAGAGGATCATCTCGCGGAGCGCCGAACAGAGCTGCGCGCTGATCGGCGTCCTGGACGTGCGATCGAACTGCAGCGTGGGCAGCAATGCGCCGCCCGGATATTTTACCATCTCGCCCTCCCGGCCTGTCGTCCCTTCGCAATAATGGTCCGCTACTAAAAGTAAAGTGGACCTTATCGCGTGAAGATTTTGCGATGATTGTCGTACCAGTACGCGGCGTCAAGGGCCGTTCCATCCGCCAGGCAGATTGGCCGTCAAACAGATTAGATTGTCATGAAGATCAAACGCATCGAGACCTTCTGCAACAGATATGTCGGCTTCGTCCGCATCACCGATGAAACCGGCGCCACCGGCTGGGGCCAGGTATCGACCTACAATTCCGACATCACGTCCGAGATCCTGCATCGTCAGGTCGCGCCCTATACGCTCGGCGCCGAGATCACCGACCTCGATGATCATCTCGACCGCATCTTCGAGCGCGAGCACAAGTTTCCGGGTTCCTATCTCTACCGCGCCATGTGCGGCCTGGACACGGCTGTCTGGGACCTGCGTGGCAAACAGGCCGGCAAACCGGTCGCGGCATTGCTCGGCGGCTCGGCCGGTCCGCTGCGCGCCTATGCCTCCTCCATGAAGCGCGATATCACACCGACCGCCGAGGCCGAGCGGTTCAAGCGCCTGCGCGACGAATACGGCTTCGATGCCTTCAAGTTCCGCGTTGGTGCCGAATGCGGCCGCAACCAGGACGAATGGCCGGGCCGGACGGAGGAGATCATCCCGACGATCGCCAGGGCCGTTGGCGCAGAGGCTGATCTGCTCGCCGATGCCAACTCCTGTTACTCCCCCGCGCGCGCCATCGAGGTCGGCCGGATCATGCAGGACAATGGCCTCGTGCACTACGAGGAGCCGTGCCCCTACTGGGAACTCGAACAGACGAAGGAAGTCACGGACGCCCTCGACATCGACGTGACCGGCGGCGAACAGGATTGCGACCTGCCGACCTGGCGCCGCATGATCGAGATGAAGGCGGTTGACATCGTGCAGCCGGATATCTGCTATCTCGGCGGCATCAGCCGGACGTTGCGCGTCGTGCGCATGGCTGAAGCCGCTGGAATCCCCGTGACACCGCACGCCGCCAATCTTTCCATGGTGACGCTTTTCACCATGCACCTGCTGCGCGCCATTCCGAATGCCGGGAAGTATCTCGAGTTCTCGATCGAGGGTGAGGACTATTATCCCTGGCAGGACGGTCTGTTCCGCAAGTCGCCTTATGAGATCGTTGATGGTAAGGCGACCGTGACCGACGAACCCGGCTGGGGTGTCGAGATCGATTCGGAATGGCTGGCGCGCTCCAGCTACCAGGCAAGCGAGGCGAATTGAGATGAGCACCGAAACCCTCGTCCACGAGTATTTCTCCAGCGGCACGCTCTCCGGCTTGCCCGATGGCCATTTCATCGACGGCGCTTTCGTCGCGGCCTCCGGCGGGCGCTCGATGGAAACCTTCGATCCCGGTGCTGCCCGTGCCTTCCATGCGTTCGCCGCGGGTGACGGCAGCGACGTGGACCGCGCGGTTGACGCCGCACGCCGCGCGCAGCGTGACTGGGCGCGCACCAAGGCGAGCGCCCGTGGTGCGATCCTTTTCCGCGCGGCCCAGATCATCCGGGCAGAGGCCGCTCGGCTCGCCGTGGTGGAAAGTCTCGACAGCGGCAAGGCCCTGCAGGAGGCCGAGGGGGACGTCGCGAGTGCGGCACGCTCCTTCGAGTATTATGCCGGCGCGGCCGACAAAATCCAGGGCGACACCTTTCCGCTCGGCACCGACTATATCGGCTACTCCATCGAGGAACCGGTCGGCGTCACCGCCCATATCATCCCCTGGAACTATCCACTTTCGACGGCGGCCCGCAGCATTGCGCCGGCACTGGCCGCCGGCTGCACCGTGGTCGCCAAGCCGGCGGAGCAGACACCGCTGACGGCGCTGATGCTTGCCGACATCCTTTTTCGTGCCGGTCTGCCTGCGGGTGTGTGCAGCGTCATCACCGGTACAGGCGCGGAAGCCGGCGGGCCGCTGGTCGCGCATCCCGGCATTCGCCACGTCACCTTCACGGGCTCTGTGCCGACGGGCATCCGGGTCATGCAGTCGGCGGCAGCCAATGTCACCAGCGTCGTGCTCGAACTCGGCGGCAAGTCGCCGCTGATCGTCATGGCGGACGCGGATATGGATGCTGCCGTCGAAGGCGTGCTCGGCGCCATCTATGAGAATGCCGGGCAGATCTGCTCGGCCGGCTCGCGCCTCGTCGTGGAACGCAAGGTGCATGCGGAACTGGTCGAGCGCCTTGCGGTTCGCGCAAGCGGCCTGACGCTCGGCCATGGCCTGCGCCGCCCGCAGGTCGGTGCGCTGAGTTCGGGTGCCCATCTCGACAAGGTGGCGGGCTATGTGGAGGGTGCTCGCGGCCGCGGCATTACGATTGCTGCCGGCGGTGAGCGCGCAACGGACCCTGAGAGCGGCACCGGCTGGTTCTTCCAGCCGACCATTCTCGATGCCGTCCGGGCGGATGACCCGGTGATCCAGGAGGAGATTTTCGGCCCAGTACTGTCGGTGCAGGTCGTCGAGGGCGAAGAGGAAGCCGTCGCCATCGCCAATGGGACGGATTTCGGCCTCGTCGCCGGCATCTACACCCGCGATTTCGGCCGCGCCCATCGCATGGCGCGCGATATCGATGCCGGGCAGGTCTACATCAACGAATATTTTGCCGGTGGCATCGAGGTGCCCTTCGGCGGCAACAAGCTGTCGGGTTTCGGCCGCGAGAAGGGGTTTGAGGCCCTGCGCAGCTATACCCGCACGAAGAGCCTCGCCGCGAAGATCAGCTGATCGTCATACTGGTCTTACCGCAAGGAGATAATGGACCTTTCAGGGGAGCCAATCTCCCTCTTTGATGGCAATGGCTAAAAATCGGGAACTAAGGGCCATCATCGGGAGTGAGGTGGCCCTCTTCAGAAAAGAACGCCGGAGAAACGGCGGCTTTCAACAGCCAAATGGAAGAGGAGAACAGCATGAAATCGACATTCGCGCTCGCCGCGACGACGGCGCTTGCCCTCATCGTCGCAAGCACTGCAGCTCACGCAGATACCCTGCGCCTGCTCACCTGGGGCGGCTACGCGCCCGATAACGTCATCAAGCTCTTCGAGGAAGCCAACCCCGACATCACCGTCGAGGTCACGCTTTCCAACAACGAGGAAATGGTTGCGAAGCTCCGGGCAACCGGTGGCGCCGGCTACGACCTCGCCCAGCCGAGCCATGACCGCATTTTCGCGGCCCAGCAGGAATACAACATCTACAAGCCGCTCGATCTCTCGAAGATCGACACCGCGTCGCTCGCACCGAACCTTCTCGACGGCGTGAAGGCCAATGCGACGATCGACGGCAATCTCTATGCCGTGCCGCATCAATGGGGCACATCTGGCGTCGTCGCCGATATTTCCAAGGCGCCGAACGTCAAGGGCTGGGCGGATCTCTGCAATCCGGAATACAAGGGCCGCACCTCGATGCGCCTGCGCCGCACCATCCTGCTCGGCACGGCCTTCTCGCTCGGCAAGGACCCGTTCGCGCTCTATGGCGACAAGGCCGCCTACCAGGCGATGCTCGACGAGGTGACGGAAAAGCTGATCGCCTGCAAGGACAACGTCAAGACCTACTGGAACGGCGGCGACGACCTTTCGACGCTCCTGCTCTCCGGCGAAGTCGTCGTCTCGGAAGCCTGGGATTCGACGGCCTTCAAGCTTTACGCCCAGAACAAGAACCTGGTCTATGTGCCGCCGGAAACCGGTGCGCTTGCCTGGATCGACACCTTCGTCATCCCGCGCAAGGGCGAGGCGGATGACGCCGCCTACAAGTGGATCAACTTCGTCATGAAGCCCGAGATCGTCAAGCTGATGTCGGATTCGACGGGCGCAATTGCCGCCGTCAGCAACGGCATCGATCTCCTGCCGGATGAAAAGAAGGCCGCCGTGAAGGCCGCCTTCGACGAAAAGGACCTCGCGAACCTGAAGTTCTTCGCCAATATTCCGGCGGGTCTTGAGGACATGGAAGGCAAGGCGCTCGAGCGCATCAAGGCCGCCGCGTCCAACTGATCGCCTCTGAAGGCGTGACACCAGCCGGCCGAGGGATTGCCTTGGCCGGCTGTTTTCAAAATGGCCGCCTTGCGGCCGCGATTTGCGAGCACCCATGCACGACCTTCAATGCGAAAGCCTGAGCAAGCGGTTTGGCGCCTATACGGCCGTCAACAGCGTGTCCTTCAATGTCCCGCGCGGTTCGTTCTTCTCCATTCTCGGACCCTCCGGCTGCGGCAAGACAACGCTGATGCGCATGATCGCGGGCTTCGAGGAGCCGACGAGCGGTGACATCCGCATCAAGGGGCAGTCCGTGCTCTCGACGCCGCCGAACAAGCGGCCCGTCAAGATGGTGTTCCAGCATCTCGCCCTCTTCCCGATGATGAATGTCGGCGAGAATATCGCCTATGGGCTGCGCTGCCGCGGCGAGAACAAGATGGACATTACCCGCAAGGTGGCGCAGGTGCTCGACCGCGTCGGTCTGCCGGGCACGGAGCAAAAACAGGTCGCCCAGCTTTCGGGCGGGCAGAAGCAGCGTATCGCCATTGCCCGCTGCATGGTGCTTGAACCCGACGCCCTGTTGCTCGACGAGCCGCTCGGCGCGCTCGACCTGAAGCTGCGCGAGCGCATGAAGATCGAGCTGAAGCAACTGCAGCACCAGTTCGAGACGACGTTCCTCTACATCACCCACGACCAGTCGGAAGCGCTGCTGATGTCCGACAATGTGGCTGTCATGAATGCCGGCCAGTTCGAGCAGATCGGCTCGCCGCAGGAACTCTACCACCATCCGAAGACCGGCTTCGTCGCCGGTTTCGTCGGCGACAGCAACCGCTGGCCGGGCCGCGCGCTTTCGGTGGCGGATGGCAAGGTGCGCGTGGCGCTTGACGGCGGCGGCGAGGCGATAGCGACGGTCGGTGACGACCGGATCGCGGCGGGCAGCGCGGTCGAGCTTTTCGTGCGTCCGGAAGTGCTTTCGGTCGGTACAGGCGCCGAAAACCGGCTTGAGGGAACCGTCGAAAGCCTGCTTTTCAACGGGGCAAGCAGCCGCATCCTGGTGCGCACGCAGGGCGGCAACCTCGTCGAAGTCGGCCAGGCCGTGATGGACGACAGCAGCCGCGCCACACCGGGTGCCAAGGTCGATATCGGCTGGAGCCACGGCCATGGCCGCTGCTTCAGCGTGTCGAGGTAACGGCGATGGCGCGCTCGGACGTCACGAAACTCTCCTTCATCCTGCTCTTCGCGCCCTTCGCGCTGTGGATCGCGCTGCTCATCATCCTGCCGCAAATCGGCATCGGCTATATCTCGCTCAGGGAAAAGGTGGGGCCGGGCGAATACACGTTCGGCGTCTCGAACTACGTCGCCTTCCTCTCGGAGCCGATCTACTGGAACACGCTGCTGCGCACCGCCTGGATGTCGATCCTGGTGACCGCGATGGCGCTCGTCGTCGGCTTTCCCGTCGCCTATTACATCGCCAAGATCGCGCAGCGCCGCTCGCGGGCCGCCCTCTTCCTGATGTGCCTTATCCCGCTCTGGGTGAGCGACCTCGTGCGTGCCTTCGGCTGGATCGTCATCCTGCGCGAGACTGGTCTCGTTTCGACCTTCCTGCAGAAGATCGGCCTGGTCAGCGGTCCCGTGGAGTTTCTCTACAACGACGCCACCGTGGTGATGGGGCTCGTCTACACGGTCGTGCTGTTCATGATCGTGCCGCTTGTTTCCACGCTCGACGGCATGGACAATTCGCTGATCGAGGCGGGTTACAATCTCGGCGGCAGCCGCTTAACGGTCTTCCGCCGCATCGTCGTGCCCTATGCCATGCCCGGTATCGTCGCCGGCTGCATCATCGTCTTCATGCTGACGGCGGGCAGCTACCTCACGCCCATCCTGCTCGGCGGCAAGAACAGCATGTGGTTCACGGAGCAGATCTACGAACAGTTCGTGACGCGCTACAACTGGGAGTCCGGCGCGACCTTCGGTGTCCTGCTTCTCGTGTTCACCTCGTTCGTCGTCTGGCTTGGGCTGCGGTTGACCGGCCAGAGCCTCGCCTCCACCGTCGCAAAGGACTGATCATGAACGTTGCGGCCCCGCAATCGCCTCTCCTCCGATGTGTCTACCGCGGCTATATGCTGGCGTTCCTCATCTATCTCGCCGCACCGCTTTTCGCCGCCGGCATGTTCGCCTTCAACGACTCGATGTTTCCGGCGCTGCCCTGGAACGGTTTTACGCTCGACTGGTTCTTCAGCAGCACGGAACCGAAGATCGGCATGTTCCATGACCGGCGACTGCTGCGCGGGCTGCAGAATTCACTGATCATCGGCGTCGCCGTCTCCGCGATGGCGGTCGCCGCCGGCACCTGCAATGCCTTCCTGTTCGAGCGCAAGCAGTTTCCCGGCAAGAACATCTTCTACATCCTGATGATCGTGCCGCTCGTCATTCCGGGCGTCATCCTCGGCATCTCGCTTCTGGTTTTCGCCAGCATGATCGCCAACGGCCTGGAAGAAACGTTCGGAATCGAATGGGACTTTTTGCGCCCCGGGATTTTTCTCGTCATCCTTGGCCAGTTCTCGTTTCTCACCACCATCACCTCGCTGGTGATTGCCGCGCGGCTGAGAAAGTTCGACATCGCGCTGGAGGAGGCGGCCTTCAATCTCGGCGCGACGCGGCTGCGCGTGCTGATGACGGTGACGCTGCCCTATCTGATGCCGGCGCTCTTCTCCGCCTTTGTCGTCGCCTTCCTCGTCTCGTTCGAGAATTTCAACACGACGCTGATGCTGGTCGGCTCCGATGCGCCGCTGACGATCACCATGTACGACCGCATGGTGAAGGTCGGCTCGACGCCGGTGCTGAACGCTGTCTCATTCTTCCTGATGGTGGGATCGGGGGCGCTGGCTTTGCTCAGCGTGGTCGTGCAGCGCAAGGACGAACAGGCGTAGTCCCTGCGAAAACGATTTGACCAGCCCCGGCACTGCGCGGGGCTGGTCTTAAGCTGTTGGTACCGGCCGTTACTTGGCCGCGTTGTACTTCGCGTCGACCTCGTTGATCGCCTGGACGTTGCCGGCGGAGCGGCCGTTTTCGTCAAACGTTTGGGCGAGATAGGCGTCTGCGATGGCCTTGGCGAGTTCCGTGCCGATGACCCGGGCGCCCATGGTGATGATCTGGGCGTTGTTGGAGAGTGCTGCGCGCTCGGCGGAGTAGGTGTCGTGCGTCAGCGCGGCGCGGATGCCCGGAACTTTGTTGGCCGAGATGCAGACGCCGATGCCCGTGCCGCAGACGAGGATCGCGCGGTCGTATTCGCCGGCGATGACGCCGGAGGCGACGCGATCGGAGAGGGTGGCATAGAAGGCGTCCGGGCCGGCGTCGGTGCGCGAGACTTCGTGCACGTCGTGGCGGTCCTTCAGGTGATCGGCGAGAACCTTGGCGAGGCCTTCGCCCGCGCTGTCACCGGCAATAGCGAGTTTCATGAGAAGTCTCCTTTCAGATGGTGGCGGCGCAGCGCGCCAGGATGTCGAGATAACCTTCAACCTTCCAGGCTGAGCGGCCGATGAAGAGCCCGTCGATATTCGGGCAGGCGATCAGTTCCTCGCAGTTCTGCGGGTTGACCGAGCCGCCGTAGAGGCAGGGAATGCGGCGGCCGAGGATTTTTTCCGCCACGTCGGCGATCTCGGCGTGGCGCGCATCGGCGTAGTCCGCCGTTGCCGGAATACCCTTTTCGCCGATCGCCCAGACGGGCTCGTAGGCGAGCAGGATTTCGGCCTGTTTCTGCGTTGTGTTAAGCCTCGACAGCGCACCGCGTACCTGCTGCGCCAGCACTTCGGTCGCATGGCCGCCTTCGCGGTCGGCGAGCGTCTCGCCGATACAGATCAGCGGCACGAGGCCATGGCGCACGGCAGCCTCGGTCTTGAGGCCGACCGTCTCGTCCGTCTCGCCGAAGTGTTCGCGGCGCTCGGAATGGCCGAGTTCGACGAGGTCGAGGCCGCAATCCTTCAGCATCAGCGGCGAGACCTCGCCCGTCCAGGCACCTTCGTCCGCCCAGTGCATGTTCTGCGCGCCGACCTTCACGGACGTATTGGCGAGCATCGTCTTGACTTCGCGCACGGCGGTGAACGGCGGGATGATGAAACGCTGGATGCGCGCATCGCGGCCGCTGTCGGCCGCAGCAAGACCTTCTGCGAAGGCCTTCGCCTCGGCGAGCGTCTTGTTCATCTTCCAGCTCGTGCCAACCCAGAATGTCCGGCTTTGGCTCATATGGTTGTCTCCTTGTGGGCGATCCGCACCACGGTTTTTCCGTCGCCGAGTTCGGCCAGCGTGTCGTGGGGGAGGGGTTTGTCGGATAGGACGGTGTCGAATTCCGCGAGGTCGGCCAGCACATGCAGTGCCGTGTGGCCGAAGCGGCGATTGTTGATCATCAGGCAGGACTGGCGGCTGGACGTCATCATCGCCCGCTTGGTGCGCACGACGGCTTCATCCATGTGGTAGGCGAGGCGCCCTGCGGCTGCGGGTGCGGAGATAAAAGCGATGTCGGCGCGCAGCCGCGACAGCGCCTCTTCCGTGACGATGCCGAAATAGGCGTTGAACTTGGCCGAATAGACGCCGCCGAGGCCGATCAAGCTGACGCCGGAAACGCCTTTCAGGCGTTCCATGATCGCCGCATTGTTGGTGATGATGGTGATCGGCTTTTTTGCCGCCAGCACGTCGCCGAGCACGGAGGCCATCGAGCCGTCGTTGATCATGACCGTCATGCCGGGTTCGACGAGATCGGCGGCGGTTTCGGCCAGCGCGCGCTTCACATCGGCTTCCTGCAATTCGCGGAAGCGAAAATCACTCTCGAACTGGGTGCCGGCATCGATGGTGGCACCACCGCGCACCTTGCGCAGCACGCCGGCCCGCTCCAGATCGTCGAGGTCACGGTGGATGGTCATCTTGGAGACGCCGAAGCGCGCCGCGATGTCGTCAAGCTCGACAGCCCGGCTTTCGACCAGAAGATTGATGATCTCCTGCCTGCGCTCTTCCCGTTTCACCGCGTTCTCCATCCTCACGCTGCGGATAGTTCTATAACATCATGTTTGTGAAATTATAACATAGATTTTGTGATTTTGTGATTTTTGTCACGCAGAGCTTCGCAGGAGCAACCGTGCCGTCCGTTCGTCCGTGATCAGTCCATGGAGCTTATGGCTGTGCAGGACGGCGCGGATGGCCTCGGTCTTCACCGGGCCGCCGGCGATCGCCACGATGCGGTCCTTGCCGTCTTCCGAGAAGGATGCGGCGAGCGTCCGTGCCGTCACCGATGTTTCCAGGATGCGGCCCTTGTTGTCGAAGAAATGGCCAAGCAACTCGCCCACACCGCCAAGGGCCGCGATCTCCTCCAACTCGTCCTGCTGGAGCATGCCGGATTTCACCAGGTGTGCCTGGTTGTCGACCGTGCCGATGCCAACGATCTTGAGGTCGGCGCTGCGGGCAAGATTGAACACCTCGCTGACGCCGCGCTGGGAGAGCAGCACTTCGCGGTCCTCTTCCGTATTGGCGAAGAAGGGCACCGGCATCACATAGGCCTGGGTGCCGGTCTTTTCCGCGAGGCGATGCATGACGTCATAGGGATTGGCAGCATAGTTGCGGGTAAGCCCGCCGAGCAGCGAGACGAAGCGTGTGCCGCTGGCGCTGATCCGCGGCAGGTGGCGAACGGCGGCCGAAAGCGTGCGGCCGTGGCCGAGGCCTATGACGGCAGATTCGCCCCGTTCGATTTCGCGCCGGAGGAAATTTGCTCCGGCATGGCCGAGTGTGGTCAGCGCGAGCGGGTCGTCGTCAATGTCGGGCGAGACCTCGCAGTAACCGAGCCCGTAGCGGGTAGAGAGTTCGACCTCCAGGTTGGCGCATTCGGCAATGTGACCGTCTATACTGACCTTCACCACGCCCTCGGCAACCGCCCGCGCGATCAGCCGGTGCGCCTTCACCGATGGGATGCCCAGGCGTTTTGCTACAGCGGACTGGGTGAAGCCGCCGATATAGTGCAGCCAGGCGGCGCGGACGGCGAGGGAATCTTCATTGTCGATCATCAGTGGTGTCCTGCCTTGCTTTACACCCGGAGTGATTTTTCAGATCAAGCCTTAGCAAGCGGACCAGCAGCGGTCAGCCCAGCTTGAGATCGGAAACACCGGTATCGATATACGGCGCCCAGAAGGCAATGCTTTCGGCGATCTGCGGAATGACCTGCCGGTCGTTCGGCTCGCGCTCCTTGAAGGAGAGTTCCAGGCAAATCTCGTTGTCGACCGCGCCGCCCTCGGCGAAGGCCTTCAGCAACGGTTCCGGCTGGATGCGGCCCTTGGCGTTGAACTCGGCGGTGAACGGCCGGTGGCCACCCTTGTCCATCAGGCTCTGCTTGATGTGGATGATCGGCGAGATTTTCGGCACCGCACGCGCCCAGGCATAGGGCTCGAAGTCGTCCGGGTTACTGGAGGTCACGTCGCCGTGGTCGATATCGGCCATCATCCACATCGGAATGGCCATGTCGACGGCGGTCAGCCGATCCTGCAGCTTGATGCATTCGGCAATGGTCTCGCCGAATTCGCGGCCGATGCTCATCGGCTCCCAGAAGACATAGGAGAGGCCCGCACCCTTGGCGTGCTCGGCAACTTCTGCCCAACAGTCGATCGCGATCTGGATCAGTTCCTCGCGGCGTGCCGGATCGTCAAAGTCCTTGTAGGTGAAGACGGCGAACTGGGTGCCGACGGAGGTGCCGCCGAGATCGCCGATGATATCGGCAAAGGTCTTGAACCAGTCGACATAGTAGCGCCGCACATCCGCATCCGGATGGCCGAAATGGTTGAGGCGGCCATAGGGGCCGGTCATGCCTGACGTGACGCGCACGCCGGTCCGTTCCAGCGCCTTGTCCATCTGCCGCGTCAGCCGTCGGATCGTTGCGGCATTCCAGCTCGGATTGATGAACTCGTGGGTCAGCTGGAGATCACGCAGGCGAAGGTCGCGCGCGACGGCCTCGATCAGGTCGTCGGGATCGGCAAAGCGGTTGACCAGCGGATTTGTGTTCAGCGAAAGCGTCAGCGGCATGGTCGTCCTCAGGCGGCGGCAAGGCGGGTGGCGTTGAACCAGTCGGCGAAGGCCGCGCGCTCGGCTTCCGTCATATGCAGGTAGTGTTTGGTGCGGCGATAGAGGATGTCTTGCGCTGTCTGCGCCCATTCGCTGGCGACGAGATAACGGGCCTCCGCCTCATAGAACTGGCCGCCGAAATGCCGGCCAAGGCTTTCAAGATTGGTGGCACCAGCGATGACATTCTTGGTGCGCGTGCCGTAGAGGCGGCCGTAATGCTGCACCAGCTTGCGCGGCATCCACGGATAGGTATCGCGCAGGCTGTTGGCGAAGGTCTCGTAGTCGGCATTTGGCATGTCGCCACCGGGAAGCGGCGCCTTCTCCGTCCAGTCACCGCCCATGCTCGGGAAGATATGCGCAAGACGGTGCATGCCGCGCTCGGCGAGCTCGCGGAAGGTGGTGATCTTGCCGCCGAAGACATTGAGCAGCGGCGCGCCGCCGGTCTCGTCGAGATCGAAGACATAGTCGCGGGTGACGGCGGAGGGGTTGCCCTTGCCGTCGTCGAACAGCGGGCGCACGCCGGAGAAGGAATGCAGCACATCCTGCCGGCGCAGCTTTTCCTTGAAGTAACGGTTGACTGCCTTCAGCAGGTAGTCGATTTCCGTCTCGTCGGCGGAGACGTCTTCGGCGCGTCCTTCATAAGCGATGTCGGTGGTGCCGATCAGTGCCTTGTCACCCTCATAGGGGTTGATGAAAATGACGCGCTTGTCGTGGTTCTGCACCAGATAGGCGTTCGCGCCCGCCCAGAATTTCGGAACGATGATGTGGCTGCCCTTGACGAGACGCACATTGCGCGAGGAGTTCGAGCCGGCGACGCGGTTGATGACGTCGGAGACCCAGGGGCCGGCGCAGTTGACCAGGCACTTGGCGCGGAAGGTCCGGGTTTCGCCGGTCGTGCTGTTCTTCGTCGTCACCGTCCAGGCGCCGTTTTCGCGGCGGGCGGAGACGGTCGGTGAGCGCGTCAGCACCACGGCACCTTTTTCCGCTGCACCCACGGCATTCAGCGTCACCAGGCGGGCATCGTCCACCCAGCAGTCGGAATACTCGAAGCCGCGGGTGTACTGGTCGAGGATCGGCGTGCCTTCGGGGTCGCGTGCGAGATTGAGCGTGCGCGTGCCGGGCAGCTTCTTGCGGCCGCCGAGATGGTCGTAGAGGAACAGGCCGAGCCGCACGAGCCAGGCCGGACGATCTTCAGGGCTGTGCGGCAGCACGAAGCGCATCGGCCAGATGATGTGCGGGGCGGCGTTGAGCAGCACTTCGCGCTCGATCAGCGCCTCGCGCACAAGGCGGAACTCGTAATATTCGAGGTAGCGCAGGCCGCCATGTACCAGCTTGCCCGAGCGCGAGGAGGTGCCTTCGGCCAGATCGTCCTTTTCGCTCAGCACCACGGAAAGGCCACGGCCGGCCGCATCGCGCGCAATGCCGGCACCATTGATGCCGCCGCCGATCACGAAGAGGTCAATAAGCTCGGGCTCGTTCATCTCAATCTCCTTCGACGCCTCACGGGGAGGCGCAATCGTTTTCTTCAGCGCGCGGCCAGGATGTCCCAGGCGGGTGTTATGCCCCGGCGAACATCCACATAGGCGGCAAACAGGCGCGTCATGCGTTCGGTGTCTTCGGGCTTGGGTTTTTCAGCATCGCCGAGCTCGGGAGTGACCCAGTCGGCAATGCAATCGTCCATCGTGCGGTAGGCGCCAATCGCCACGGCCGCCATCATCGAGGCGCCGGCGGCACCGGCCTCTTCACGGGTGCTGACGCGAACCGGTGCGCCAAGGGCAGCACCCAGCGTGCCACGGATCGATGCCGAGCGGGCCGCACCGCCGCTGACGCGGAGTTCGGAGGGCAGGGCGCCCATGGCCGAATAACAATCGCGGGTCGCCATGCCGAGGCCTTCGACGACGGCGCGCACGAGATCCGGATAGCGATGGCGGCTGGTAAGCCCGGTGAAATTGGCGCGGGCACGGGCATTGACGAAGGGGCCGCGTTCGCCGGCCTCGGAAATGTAAGGATGGTAGAGGATGTTGCCGGGCTTGCTTGCGGCAAACCAGGCATCGACGCGGCCGATCATGCCGTTGAGCCCGACGGTGACGCCGAATTCGCCCAAGAGGTCCGCGCCGAGTTGCAGCAGCCAGTCGAGGTTGATCGTCGCGCCCATATTGGTCTGGACCTGGGTGACCACACCGGGAATCGGCAGCGCGATGACGTAGCCGGTACGCTCGGCATTCAACACGACGTCGGAAACCGATTTTGCCAGAAGGTGCACGCCGGTCGAGCCGATGGCGGAGCAGGCGGCGTTGCGGCCCTCGCTGCGCACGCCGGCACCGAGCGCTGTCATACACATGTCGACATAGCCGAGGCAGACGGGCGTGCCGGCGCGGAGGCCGGAGGCGGCAGCGGCTTCAGCCGTCAGAGGATGGGTGGTCTCCGTGCCTTCGATGACTTCCGGCAGCAGGCCGCGGCGATGCGTCAGGCCAAGTGCTGCAAGCACGTCGCTGTCATAGCAGCGGGTTCGGAAGTTGCCGAAGGTGAAGCTCACTTCGGAAGGGTCGGTGGCGCGGATGCCGGTCAGGTTCAGGTAGAGCCAGTCCTTGCAGTGCATCGCCGTTTCGGCGCCGGCAAGCAATTCCGGGAAATACCGGTCCATATGGGCGAGCTGCGTGCCCTGCTGGCAGGTGTTGAGGCCGGTGCCGGTCGCCTCGAACCGTGCGCGGTCGGCGTCAGTGGCGGTAAGCCGCTCGACGGTCGGCGCCGCGCGGGCATCGAGCCAGAGCCAGGCATCGCCGGCCGGACGGTTGCCGGCCCCAACAAGCCAGGTGCCATCGCCCTGGGCGGTAATCGCAATGGCGGCGGTGCGATCGGCAAGGCGGTCGACCTTGTCCGCCAGCCCGCGCAAGGCGCGCGTGCAGTCGAGCCAGGTCTGGTCGAGCGATTGCGTGACGGAGCCGTCGTCGCCGGTGGTGTAGGTATTGCGGACGGAGGCGCTGGCGATCTGGCGGCCGGTCAGCGTAAAGGCGACGGCCTTCATCACCGAGGTGCCGGCGTCGATGCCGATGATCAGGTCTGCCGCTTCAGCCATGACGCGCACCAACGGATGCCGCGACAGCCTGCGTCGCTTCGCCTGACCCGAAACAGAGCATTCAATCCTCCCGATCGTCTTTCACGAAAGCGTGCGTGGCCTTGCAGGCCATCCGGCCGAGGCCAAATTGGCCTTCCAAGGACTTTATCACGGAACTCCCAAGTCTCGGAAGAGAACATAACACAAAGCTATCGTATGTCTCGTAAAATTTTTCGGACTTCGAAATTTTTTTCAGGTATGGTGAGTGTAGGCAAGGCGTGAGGCTTGGGTATGTTTTCCGCGATGTCCTCGTTATTCCTATGAGGGATTTGTCGCGGCGCTGCGACCTTTGGAATGCCAATAAAAGTGAGTTTTTTCACGTAATATCAATCAGATGAGTTTCGTTCTTTGCTTCTGCCCCGGCTCCATTCGTATGGGCGCGCCTGGGTTTGCAGGGCAGAACTAACCCTCGCCTTGCCAAGCGGAGAGCTGAAGAGGCGCCATGCCTGAAGACAATGTGATCGAAAAGGCAGATTGACAGCCTGCGTTAAGTTAACATATATACTGGGACATATAACACGCATATATCGCAACTGCGAAGATGTGTGCAATGCAGCGCAAGGCAGGTGAGGAGACCTGGCCGGCGCCTTCATGGGGAGGACATCATGACATGTTCTGTACGGAAGACAGTGACGCCCGCCTGCGACGGTGCAAGCAGGTCCGTCGGCGTGCCCCTGCGGTCGGCCCCGTGCCGGCGCAGCCACTGAAGTACCCTCCGTTCAATCGCAAGGCCAATCGACATGACTGACACCACGCTATCGAAGTCGCCGCAGTCTCCGCGAAGCTATCGCTGGATCGGCATTGCCGCCGCCGTCGTGCTGGTCGGCGCCATGGCGTTCGACACGACGATCGTGCAGATCGGCTCCGAAAGAGACGTGCAGGTGCAGAAATTCTCGCCGGAAGCCTACGGTGCCGAGCAGTTTCCGCTCATCAAGCAGAGCGTCGAGACGCGCGCCGTCGATGCTGTCGAACTTTCGACGGCGATCGCCGCCGACAAGAAGGCGGCAGCCGAAAAATACGGCGTGGCGACCTCGGTCGGCCCGGTCCTTCCGGTCAAGTTCACCGGCGTCGTCGGCGAGCGCAAGGCCAATTACAACGTTGTCGCCGTCGAAGGCCTGCCGGCCGAGTTGACCGTACGGGTGCAGACTGGTCCTGCACTCAACGGCACGGACCTTCGCGATGCGACGGGCCAGATCGAGTTCGGCCAGTTCAAGAACCAGATCGAGTACCAGGACGCCGGCTCGGCGATCAACAACGAGGTCAAGAAGGTCGTGCTCGGTGGCATCGATCCCGCAGCCCTTACCGGCAAGACCGTGTCGGTCATCGGTGTCTTCAAGCTGGTCAACCCGAAGAGCTGGATCGTCATTCCCGTGAGGCTCGACGTCCAATGAGCGCGCTTGTCGATACCGGCCCGAAGGGTGAAGTCGTGCTCGCCGCGCGCAACGTGGCGAAGTCCTACGGCAGCGTGCACGCCCTCAAGGGCGTCAATTTCGACATTCATCGCGGCCAGGTGACGACGCTGTTCGGCGAGAACGGTGCCGGCAAGTCGACCCTCATGAAAATCCTCTCCGGCGTGGTGCAGCCCACCGCCGGCGAGATCATTCTCGATGGAGAGCCCATCGCTTTCGCGTCATCCTCCCAAGCACGTGACCGCGGTATCTCCATCATCCATCAGGAGCTCAGCCTCGCTCCCAACATGAACGTTCGCGACAACATCTTCATGGGTCGCGAAATCATGACGGCAACGGGCGTGGACTTCGCTGAAGAAGAGCGCCAGACGCGCCTCCTGATGGCTGAACTGGAAGAGGACATCGATCCTCTCACCCCCGTCGAGGAGCTTCGCCTCGGCCAGCAGCAGATCGTCGAGATCGCCCGCGCCCTTTCGGTCAATTCGCGCATCCTGATCATGGACGAACCGACCTCGGCGCTCAGCGCATCCGAAGTCGAGGTGCTGTTCAAGGTCATCCGCGACCTGATGAGCCGCGGTGTTTCCATCGTCTACATCTCGCACCATCTCGAGGAAGCCCTGCAGATCACCAACCATGCGGTGGTCCTGCGCGACGGCGCGATGACGGCCTATGCCGAGCGCAAGGACATCGATCTCGAATGGATCGTCCGCCACATGGTCGGCGATAATTTCGATCTCGGCTCGCCGCCAACCGGCTATGACAAGGGCGCTGTGGCTCTCTCGATCGAGGGGCTGACGGTGGCGGATCCCGGCGGTGCCGGCTATTCGGTGGTCGATGGGCTTTCGCTTTCGGTGCGTGAAGGCGAGATCGTCTGCATTTACGGCCTCATGGGGGCCGGCCGCACGGAATTGCTCGAGACGGTCGCTGGTCGCCTCAAGCCGACGGCGGGCAAGGTCGTGCTGAAGGGCCGGGACGTTACCGGCCAGTCGATTTCGGCCTGCATTCGCAATGGACTCGTGCTCGTGCCGGAAGACCGGCAGCGCGACGGCCTGGTGCAGACGATGAGCGTCGGCCGCAACCTGTCGCTTGCCAGCCTCGGTGCCTTCACGCGCGGCCTCTTCACCTCCACCTCCCGCGAGGCGGCGCTGATCAGCGAGGCGATCCGCAAGGTGCATATCAAGACGGATGGCGGTGCCGCACCGATCGGCTCGCTCTCCGGCGGCAACCAGCAGAAGGTGGTCATCGGCAAGATGCTGGCGACCGAGCCGGAAGTCATCCTGCTCGACGAACCGAGCCGCGGCATCGATATCGGCGCCAAGGCCGAGGTCTTCAAGCTGCTCGCCGAGCGCGCCAAGCATGGGCTTGCCGTCGTCTACACCACCTCCGAGGTCGGCGAATGCCTCAGTATCGCCCACCGCATCATCGTCATGCGGCGTGGCCGCATCTCCGCCGAATTCGGTCCCGACGTGACCAAAGAACAGATCATGGCCGCCTCCGGCGAAGCCGTGCATGCCCACTAGGAGCGCTGAATCCATGTCAGTCACACCTGCAATCGACACGAAGACGGCAGTCAGCGGCGGCAAGCGCAAGAAGAGCTTCGTCGAGCTGCTGTTCGAAGGCCGCGCCTTCTTCGCGCTTATCGCCATCGTCGTCGTCTTCTCGCTGATGTCGCCGAACTATTTCACGGTCAGCAACTTCCTGATCATGGCCTCGCATGTGGCGATCTTCGGCCTCTTGGCGATCGGCATGCTGCTCGTCATCCTGAACGGCGGCATCGACCTCTCCGTCGGCTCGACACTGGGCTTGGCCGGCGTTGTCGCGGGCTTCCTCATGCAGGGCGTCACGCTGCCGCAAATTGGCGTGATCCTCTACCCATCGGTCTGGGTCGTGGTGGTTCTCACCTGCCTTATGGGGGCCGTGGTCGGCGCCGTGAACGGCGTGCTCATCGCCTATCTGCGCGTGCCGGCCTTCGTGGCGACGCTCGGCGTGCTCTATGTCGCCCGTGGCGTTGCGCTTTTGATGACCAACGGCCTCACCTACAACAATCTCGGCGGTCGTCCGGAGCTCGGCAATACCGGCTTCGACTGGCTCGGCTTCAACCGCCTTGCCGGGGTGCCGATCGGCGTCATCGTTCTTCTGGTCTTCGCCGTCGCCTGCCATATCCTGCTTGCCCGCACGGCCTTCGGCCGCTGGCTCTACTCGTCGGGCGGCAATGAGCGGGCGGCAGAACTGTCGGGCGTTCCGGTCAAGGGTGTGAAGATCGCGGTCTACGTGCTCTCCGGCGTCTGCGCGGCCGTTGCCGGTCTGGTTCTGTCCTCACAGTTGACCTCGGCAGGCCCGACGGCCGGCACCACCTACGAGCTGACGGCCATTGCAGCCGTCGTCATCGGCGGCGCTGCGCTGACCGGCGGCCGCGGCACCGTCATCGGCACCATGCTCGGTGCTTTCGTCATCGGCTTCCTGTCGGATGGCTTGGTCATCATCGGGGTCTCGGCCTACTGGCAGACGGTTTTCACCGGCGCCGTGATCGTTACCGCCGTTCTGCTCAACAGCTTCAAATACGGCCGCCGCTGAAAAGCGGCGACTGACCGGAACTGACTGCGACCGGGAGAGACGGGCCACCGAGTGCCCCGGCAGCGGAAAGTATTGCCGATCATCGGCGCAAACGAACTCAACAAAGGGAGTGAGATCATGTTCAAAAAAGGTATGCGTGTACTTTTCGCAGCAACTGCCGCTTTGCCGCTGCTGTTCAGCACAGCCTGGGCCGAGGGCCTGATTACGGTCATCGTCAACGATCCGTCCAACCCGTACTGGTTCACCGAAGGCGAAGTCGCCAAGGCGACCGCCGAAAAGCTCGGCTACACGGCCAATGTCGGTGCGCACAAGGGTGACACCAACACCGAGAGCAACCTGATCGACACCGCGATCACCAACAAGTCGGTCGCCATCATCCTCGACCCGGCAAATGCCGATGGTTCGGTCGGCGCCGTGAAGAAGGCCGTTGCGGCCGGCATTCCGGTCATTCTCGTCAACGCCGAGATCAACCAGGAAGGCCTTGCCAAGGCGCAGCTCGTTTCGAACAACGCCCAGGGCGCTGCTCTCGGTGCACAGCAGTGGGTCGAAGCGGTCGGCGACAAGGGCAAGTATGTCGAACTTTTTGGCGCGCCTGCTGACAACAATGCGGCAACCCGTTCGAACGGCTACGAAACCGTCCTGACGCAGTACCCGGACCTCGAAAAGTCCGGCAAGGAAGTGGCTGACTGGGACCGCACCAAGGGCCATGCCAAGATGCAGTCCCTGCTTCAGGCAAACCCTGACATCATCGGCGTGATCAGCGGCAACGACGAAATGGCGCTCGGCGCCATCGCCGCCCTCAAGGAAGCCGGCAAGCTCGAGCAGGTGAAGGTCGGCGGTTTCGACGGTTCGCCGGACGCAGTTGCCGCCATCAAGGCCGGTGAGCTGCAGTACACCGTCCTCCAGCCGGTCGCTGTCTTCTCGGAAGCCGCCGTCAAGCAGGCCGACAACGTGATCAAGAACGGCTCGACCGGTGTCGACACCGAAAAGCAGCTGTTCGATTGCCTGCTGATCACCAAGGACAATGTCGACAAGTACACCGCTCCGTTCGTTCTGAGCGAGTAATCAACACCGGGAGCGCCTGTCCGCGGGCGCTCCCATCCACCTTGCTTGGCATTTTCCTTGCCGCCCGATACGAGATACCAAACTTCTCTCCTCGAAGCATGGCAGGGTTCCCCGTGAACAAGAAAGTCGACGTCAAGGATTTGCTTTCGGAAGAGCTGCCGAGCGACAGCCGGCATGCGCGCCAGCTCGTGCGCCGCCAGGCGATCGCCGAAACGGTCATTGCCGAAGGGTCGATCCGCATCGAAGACCTGACCGAGCGCTTCGGCATCAGCCTGATGACGGCGCACCGCGATGTCGACGAGCTCGTCAGCCGCGGCCTTTTCCGCAAGACGCGCGGCATCGTTTCGGCGGCACCCACCAGCCTCATCGAATCCTCCGATGTCTACCGCGCCACCAAGCAGGCCAAGGAGAAGAAGGCGGTTGCCAGGGCTGCGATGCAGTTCGTCGAGCCGGGGCAGGCGATCTTCATGGATGACGCCACGACCGTGCACGAAATGACCCGCTTCCTGCCGGCCAAGGTGCCGCTGACGGTCATCACCAATTCGCTCGTGCTGATCAACGAGCTGAAGGAGGTGAACGACCTCAACCTCATCTGTCTCGGCGGGCAGTTCTACCATTGGTGCAATGCCTTCATGGGGCATATCACCACTAACGAAATTCGCCGCCTCCGGGCGGATACCGTGTTCATGTCGCTGTCGGCGATCGTCGATGACGTGGTCTACCACCAGTCGCCGGAAACCGTCACGACGAAGCGCGCGATGTTCGAGAGTTCTGCCCGGCGCGTGCTTCTGGCGGATCACACCAAGTTCGAGCGGCGCGCGCTGCACCACTTCGCGGCGCTTGAAGAATTCGACGCCGTGATCGTCGACGAAGATATCCCGATCTCCCACCTGTCGCGCATGCGCTCGAAGGGGATCAACGTCATTGTGGCGGACGGAGAACGAGCCGGCTGAGGTTTCCGCTGCCGCGGATATCCAGATGTCGGTCACCGCTCTTCCTTCGCCTGAGAATGGAGACAGCGATGCCTTGCATCATGGGTATAGACAGCGGCTTGACGGTGACCAAGGCCGTCATCTTCGACGCGGACGGCACGGTACTGGCCATCGCCCGCCGGCGTGTTCCGCAGCTCATCCCCGCGCCACAGCATGTCGAACGCGATATGGACGGGCTATGGACGGCAACGGCGGACGCGATCCGCGAGGCGGTCGCCGCCTGCGGTCGTCCGGCTTCCGACATCGTGGCGATTGCCGCTACCGCCCACGGCGACGGCATCTACCTGCTGGATGAAGACAAACGGCCGCTCGGCAATGCCATCGTTTCGCTCGATACACGCGCCGGCGCGATTGCCGATGCGTGGAACGAAGGCGAGGTTGGTGCTCGTTCGCTGGACCTGACAGGTCAGAAGCCGCACGCCTCCGCGCCGTCGGCCATTCTGCGCTGGATCCGCGAGCACCAGCCGGAGCGTTACGCCCGCATCGCCCATTTCATCGCGGCGAAGGACTGGCTGCGCTTCTGTCTGTGCGGCACGATGGGCACGGACCGCACAGAAGCCAGCACATCCTTCACCAACGTGCAGACGCAGGACTATGCCGACGACGCCTTCCGCCTCTTCGGGCTGGAGCAGCTTGCCGGCCGGCAACCGCCGATGGCGGGCTCCACCGAGATCGTCGGCGGCGTGACGGCCGAGACGGCGCGGCAGACGGGTCTCGTCGCGGGCACGCCGGTCATGGCGGGCCTGCATGACGTCACGGCGTCTGCGCTTGGCATGGGCGGCTATGGCGAAGGCGTGGTCGCCGTCATTGCCGGCACCTACTCGATCAACGAGACGGTGTCGCCTGCACCAAAGGTCGATGGCCGCTGGTTCTGCCGCAACGGCATCCTGCCGGGCGAGTGGAACAACATGTCCATCTCGCCCGCCTCGACCGCCAATTACGACTGGTTCATCGAGCAGTTCTGCGCCGGCGATGCGCGGCAGGCCGAGGCCTCCGGCGAGAGCATCCATGCCATCCTGGGCAAGGAATTCGAGGTCGCACGCCAGCGCCCGTCGAGCGCCTTCTTCCATCCCTATCTCTTCGGTTCGCCCTTCGGCGGAGCGTCGAGCGCTGGCTTTTATGGGCTCAATGCCTGGCACGACCGGGGCGATCTGGTGCGGGCCGTGCTGGAGGGCATCGCCTTCAATCATCGTGTCCATGTCGATGCGCTGCGTGATGGTTTTGCGCCGACCTCGGCCCGTCTGACGGGCGGCATCTCGCGCAATCCCGCCATGGCGGGCCTTTTTGCCGATATTCTCGGCCTGCCGGTCACGGCGACGCGCACGGAGGAGGCGGCTGCCTGGGGCGCGGCGTTGTGCGCGGGTGCAGGCGCCGGGCTCTTTGCCTCGCCCACTGCCGATCCGCGCGACCTTGCATCTATCGAGACGACCTACCAGCCGGATCCAGACCGGCAGCGCGCCTATGACGAAAAATATCGGGTCTTCCTCGATCTCGCCGAGGCCATGAAGCCGCTCTGGCCGACGCTCCGGCGTCTCGGCGGCGCTGCATAGCAACAGGACTGCTTCTCATGACGAACACAACAGCCGGCACGGTCGAGACCTTCGACGTGATCATCCTCGGCGCGGGCATCAACGGGGCCGGGCTCTTTCGGGATCTCTGCCTCCAGGGTTTGAAATGCCTGATCGTCGACAAGGCCGATTTCGGTTCCGGCACCAGCGCCGCTCCCTCGCGCCTCATCCATGGCGGCATCAAGTATCTGGAGACGGGGGAACTGGGCCTCGTCGCGCAGTCGACACTGGAGCGCAATCTGCTGCTGCGCAACGCGCCGCATTGCGTCGAGCCGCTGCCGACTTTCATTCCCTCCTTCTCGCTGATGAAGGGCGCCTTTGCAGCGTTCCGCACGCTGCTCGGCTCGACGACCGCGCCGCGCAGCCGCGGTGCCGTGCTGATCAAGATCGGTCTTGCGCTTTATGATCTCTACGGCGCACGGCATCGCGTCATGCCAAAACATCAGTTCTTCTTTCGCCGCAAGGCGCTGGAGGAAATGCCGGAAATCACGCCGCGCATCGTTGCCGGCGGCATCTACTACGATGCCAAGATCAGCCGGCCGGAACGGCTGGTCTGGGAACTGGTGCGGGATGGCCTCGATGCCAGCCCGGACGCCCGCGCGATGAACGACACGACGCTGCTCGGGCAGGAGGAAGGCGTGCTTCGGCTTCGCGATCCGCGCGGCACGGAGCGGCTGGTGCGCGCGGCCACCGTCGTGAACGGTGCCGGTCCCTGGATCGATCATGTCAATGCGACGCTTGGCGTTCCCGGAAAACTGATCGGCGGCACGAAGGGGTCGCATATCCTTCTCAGGCACCCCGAGCTTGTCAAAAGCCTCAAGGGCCGGATGATCTATTTCGAGGCGGATGACGGGCGCATCTGCCTGGTCTACGATTTCCTCGGTCTCGCGCTGGTCGGCTCGACGGACACCAAGGCCGACAATCCCGAGACGGTGCGCTGCGAGGAGGAGGAGATCGACTACTTCCTTGCCAGCCTGCGGTCTCTCCTGCCCAAGCTGGATTTCGGCCGGGAGCAGATCGTCTATGCCTATAGCGGCATCCGGCCTCTGCCGGCGTCGGACGCCAGTAATCCCGGCCTGATCAGCCGCGACCATTCGGCCCCCGTGGCGGAACCTGTAGAGGGACGGCCATTTTCCGTCATTTCTCTGGTCGGCGGTAAGTGGACCACCTTCCGCGGTTTCGCCGAGGAGGTCTCCGATACGATCCTCGCGCGCATGGGTCGCCCGCGCAAGATCAGCACGCAGATGCTGCCGATCGGCGGCGGGCGCGACTTCCCGGTGGATGATGTCGCGCGGCGCGCCTGGGTTTCCGCGCGATCCGCGAAAAGTGGCCTGCCCGCTGCGATGGTTGATGCTTTGCTTGGGCGTTATGGCACGACCGCCGATGCGGTGCTGGTCCATATCGGCGGGGAGGGTGGCGCCACGCCGCTCGCGCATGTGGATGGTTACAGCAGGGCGGAAATCGACTGGATCGCGCGCAGCGAAATGGTCGAACATCTCGCTGATATCGTCATGCGGCGAACGACGCTTGCCATCGAAGGGCGGCTCAGCGTCGCCGGACTGGACGAGATCGCGACCATTGCCGCGTCTGCCCTCGGCTGGGATGAACGCCGCCGGGCGGAGGAGCTTGCGGCCGTTACCGAACAATTGACCGCCTTCAACCGCGTCAGCCTTTGACACCTTGCGTGCGTAAAGCGCGTGCCCTTGAGCCGGCCGTCGAGAGACGGTCGGCTTTTTCTTTGGCTGTCGGAATGAGAAGCCGGATCGGCCATGTCACTTATTCTGAGAGATAGTTATTGACTTGTTATACCAGTTGAGAAATATAGGCCCACGCCGGGTGACCGGTGGAGGAAATTTCGGCTGGACAGGATTTTGGATCCGGCCGCTCGCATTCAGGGAGGTCTTCGATGACATCGATCGCGCTGTTCGGTGCCGGTGGCAAAATGGGCTATCGGCTCGCCAAGAATCTCAAGGGTTCGCGCTTCGATGTCCGGCATATCGAAGTGAGCGATGCCGGTAAGGCGCGCCTTGCCGGCGATCTCGGGCTCTCCTGCGTATCCGCCGATGAAGGTCTCGATGGCGCTGATGTCGTCATTCTCGCGGTTCCGGATACGGCGATCGGCAAGGTCGCAGCCGGCATCGTCGACAAGCTGAAGCCGGGCACCATGGTGGTGGCGCTCGATGCTGCCGCCCCCTTCGCCGGCCACTTGCCGGAACGCGCGGACCTTACCTATTTCGTCACGCATCCCTGCCATCCGCCGATCTTCAACGACGAGACCGACCCGGCCGCCAAGCGCGATTTCTTCGGCGGCGTCGCTGCCAAGCAGCACATCGTGTCCGCGCTGATGCAAGGCCCCGAAGAGGCCTACGCGCTCGGCGAGGAGATCGCCAAGGTCATCTGGGCGCCGGTCATGCGCTCGCACCGCGTTACCGTCGAGCAGATGGCGCTGCTGGAGCCGGGCCTGTCCGAAACCGTCTGCGCCTCGCTGCTCGTCGTCATGCGCGAAGCCATGGATGAATGCGTGCGCCGCGGCGTTGCCAAGGAAGCCGCCCGCGACTTCCTGCTCGGCCATATGAACGTGCTCGGCGCGGTGATCTTCGAGGAGACGCCGGGCGTCTTCTCCGATGCCTGCAACAAGGCGATCGAGTTCGGCAAGCCCGTGCTCATGAAGGACGACTGGAAGCGCGTGTTCGAGCCTGCGGAAATCGCAGCCAGCATCCAGCGTATCACCTGATTTCCGGCGGGCCTGGCCCGCCGCGGCCGGCGTCACGCGCCGGCTAAAGATCGCACCGGGGCGGCCATTTTCAATGGAGGGATGGCTGCTGGAGTTCGGTGCCTAACCGGGAGGAGAGACTATGAACATTACCCGCAGACTGATCACCGTCGGCTTTGCTGCCGTCATGGCCGCAAGCGTTGCCATGCCGTCTTTCGCGGCCGACCTCATCGCCATCATCACGCCAAGTCACGACAATCCGTTCTTCAAGGCGGAAGCGGTCGGTGCGGAAGCCAAGGCCAAGGAACTCGGCTACGAGACGCTGGTTCTGGTGCATGATGACGACGCCAACAAGCAGTCGCAGCTGATCGACACCGCCATCGGCCGCGGTGCCAAGGCGATCATCCTCGACAATGCCGGCTCGGAAGCCTCGATCGCCGCCGTGCAGAAGGCCAAGGATGCGGGCATTCCCTCCTTCCTGATCGACCGCGAAATCAACGCCACGGGCGTCGCCGTCTCGCAGATCGTCTCGAACAACTATCAGGGCGCCCAGCTCGGTGCCGAAGAGTTCGTCAAGCTGATGGGCGAGAAGGGCAACTATGTCGAGCTGCTCGGCCGCGAAGCCGATCTCAACGCCGGCATCCGCTCCAAGGGTTACCACGACGTCATGGACGAATATCCTGACATGAAGATGGTCGCCCAGCAGTCGGCCAACTGGAGCCAGACGGAAGGCTACTCCAAGATGGAGACCATCCTTCAGGCGAACCCGGACATCCAGGGCGTAATCGCCGGCAACGACACGATGGCCATGGGCGCGATTGCAGCCCTTCAGGCTGCCGGCCGCAAGGATGTCATCGTCGTCGGCTTCGACGGTTCGAACGACGTGCGCGACTCCATCAAGGCAGGCGGCATCAAGGCGACCGTCATGCAGCCGGCCTATGCCCAGGCCCAGCTCGCTGTCACCCAGGCGCATGAGTACATCACGACCGGCAAGGCGCCGGCCGAGGAAAAGCAGCTCATGGACTGCGTGCTCATCACCGCGGACAATGCCGGCAAGCTCGAGACCTTCGCGCTCTCCGAATAATCCTCCCGCGATGGCGCGAGGCGGGGTCGGTCCCGCCTCGCGTTTTCTGTTTGTGACGGAGAATGGGAATGCTGAGGTTCAACGCTGCCTGTACACTGGTGCTTGCGGGCGCACTCGCGCTTAGCGGTTGCAAGTTCGTCAAGACAGAGGACGAGCAGAAACAGGCGGCGGCAGGCGCCTTCAACCCCGACAAGCTGGTCGCCGACATATGGGACGCCAAGGTCGTGCCCTATCTCGAGGAGCGCGGTGGCGCCTTCCAGGACGTCTCGGCTCTTGCGGCAAGCGATTTGAATGCGGCCGCAGAAAAATACGGCCACAAGGAAAAGCAGGGCAATGCGCCCTGGACTTTCGCCGCCAAGATCGACGGCGTGATCGTCGGCGAAGAGACCAAGTCACGTGCCGGGTACGTCGACGTGGATGTCGATGGCGACAAAAAGGCCGATGTGCGCGTCTCGATCGGCCCGGCGATCCGCGGCACGGCGCTGCGCGACAGCCTGAAATTCGTGAACTTCAACGAGTTCAAGAACCAGATCGAATGGGCGCAGTACGGCAAGTCGTTCAACACCTATGTGAACGGTGCGCTGCTGGAGAAACTGTCGCGCGAAGGCCTGACCGGCAAGACGATCAAGGCGACCGGCGCCTACCCGCTGCCCGCCAAGGGCCAGCTGCCGCAGTTCGTGCCGGCCACCATCACCGTGGGAGGCTGACGATGGCTGAACAGGACGATGGCGACGTCATTCTCGAACTCAAGGACATCACCAAGGCCTATTCGGGCATCGTGGCGCTGAAGAAGGCGGACCTGAAACTTCGGCGCGGCGCGGTGAACGTGCTCGTCGGCGAAAACGGTGCCGGAAAATCGACGATGATGCGCATCATTGCCGGCGTTGAGCGGCCGACGCTCGGCGAGATCTGGATGGATGGCGAACGTATTCATCTCAACAGCCCGGCGGATGCGGTGCGGCACGGCATCGGCATCGTTTTCCAGGAGCTGAACCTCTTCGGAAATCTCTCTGTTGCCGAGAACATTTTTGCCACCCGCGAGATCACCCGCGGCCTGCGCGGTATCGACCACAAGGCCCAGGTGGAGAAAGCCAACGAATTCCTGAACCGCCTCGAGGCCGGAATTTCCGCCGATACGCTGGCGGAAGACCTGCCGATTGGCCAGCAGCAGCTTGTCGAGATCGCCCGCGCCGTCTCGCTGGATACCCGCATCCTCATCATGGACGAGCCCACTTCGGCGCTGAGCGCTGCCGAAGTCGACGTGCTGTTCCGCGTCATCGCGGACCTGAAAGCACGTGGCGTCGCCATCGTCTATATCTCGCACCGGCTGGAAGAGCTGATGCGCATCGGCGACTATATTACCGTCCTGAAGGACGGCCAGATCACCGGCCATGCCATGGTCAAGGACATCGATACGCGCTGGATCGTGCGCTCGATGATCGGCTCGGATGCCAAGGACTTTGCCAAGCAGGTCGATCACGCGCCGGGCGAGGAGGTTTTTCGCACGGAAGACATCTGCCTGCCGCGCGCGCAGGGCGGCTATGCGGTCGATCATGTCTCGATCGGCGTGCGCAAGGGCGAGATCCTTGGCATCTACGGCCTGATGGGCGCAGGGCGTTCCGAGCTTTTCGAATGCATCATGGGCCGGCACGAGCATTACACGGGAAAAATCTTCGTCGAGGGCGAGGAGCTGAAGGGCCGCGACACGACCCGGCGTATCCGCGAGGGGCTTGCGCTGATCCCGGAGGATCGGCAGCGCGAAGGGCTCGTGCAGTCCATGTCGATTGCCGACAACCTGTCCATGGCAAGCCTCGGCCAGTTCCTGAAAGCCGGCTTCCATATCGACCTGAAGCTTGAGAAGGCGGCGATCCTCGAGGCGATCCGCAATCTTTCCATCAAGGCGAAGAACCCGGATTTCGACGTCACCTCCATGTCGGGCGGTAACCAGCAGAAGGTCGTCATCGGCAAGGCGCTGATGACGGAACCGAAAGTGCTGCTGATGGACGAGCCGAGCCGCGGCATCGACGTTGGCGCCAAGGCGGACGTCTTCCGCACCATGCGGCGCTTGGCAGGCGAGGGCCTCGCCATCCTGTTTTCCACCTCTGACCTCGAAGAGGTCATGGCCCTGTCCGATCGCATTGCGGTGATGAGCAACGGACGGCTGGTGACGGTCGTCGACCGCAAGGACGCCACCGAAGAGATGATCGTCTCGGCCTCCGCAGAGGGACATAAAACCAAAAGGATGCATGCGTGATGACGACAGCAACGCAAACTGCCGCCACCGGCAACCACCTCTCCACCGGAGCCGCCCTGCTCACGCTGATGAAGCTTCGAACCTTCATTGCGCTCTTTGCGGTGATCATCTTCTTCTCGATCTTCGCACCGAATTTCCTGTCGACCGCCAACATGATCCTGATGTCGAAGCACGCGACGCAGAATGCGTTTCTGGCAATCGGCATGACCTTCGTCATCATCACCGGCGGCATCGACCTGTCCGTCGGCTCGATCGTCGGCCTCTGCGGCATGATCGCCGGCGGGCTCATCATGTATGGTGTCGCGCTGCCGCTGGGCTACACGGTCTATTTCAACATCGTGGAAGTGGCTGTTATCGTCATGGTCGTCGGCATCCTGATCGGCGCGGTCAACGGCCTGCTGATTACCCGGCTAAACGTCGCCCCCTTCATCGCGACGCTCGGCACGCTCTATGTGGCGCGCGGCATGGCGCTGCTTTATTCGGATGGCCAGACGCTGCCCAACCTCACGGGGCGCGAAGACCTCGGCAACCAGGGTTTTTCCTATCTCGGTTCCGGCTCTATTCTCGGGCTGCCGGTCTCGGTCTGGATCCTCATCGTCGTGGCGTTGGGGGCCGCCTATTTCGCCCGCTTCGTGCCGCTCGGCCGGCATATCTTTGCGGTCGGTGGCAATGAACGCGCCTCTCGCATGTCCGGCATCCGCGTCAACCGCGTAAAAATGTTCGTCTACATGTTTTCCGGCTTCTGCGCGGCGATCGTCGGCCTCATCATCTCCTCGGAACTGATGGCCTCACACCCCGCGACCGGCACAAATCTCGAACTCAACGCCATTGCGGCGGCCGTTCTCGGTGGTACATCCATGTCGGGCGGGCGCGGCACGATCGGCGGCACGATCATCGGCGCCTTCGTGATCGGCATTCTCTCGGACGGGTTGGTGATGATGGGCGTGAGTTCCTTCTGGCAGATGGTGATCAAGGGTCTCGTCATCATCGTCGCTGTTGTTGTCGACCAGGCGCAGCGCCGCTTGCAGCAGCGCGTTACCCTGATGCAGATGGCAAAGGCAGGCTAAGCATGGCGAAGGTAAAGGGTGCGCTCATCGGCTGCGGCTTCTTCGCCGTCAACCAGATGCATGGCTGGCAGGACCTGCCTGACGTCGAGATCGTGGCGATCTGCGACCGTGATCCGCAACGGCTGGCGATCGTCGGCGACCAGTTCGGCGTGGCGCGGCGTTATCACTCGGCTGACGACATGTTTGCCGACGGCGGCTTCGATTTCGTCGATATCGCAACGACGGTCGGCAGCCATCGGGCGCTGGTCGAGCTTGCCGCCAGCCACAAGGTGCCTGCGATCTGCCAAAAACCGTTTGCGCCGACGCTGGCCGATGCCCAGGCGATGGTTGCCGCGGCCGATGAGGCCGGCATTCCACTGATGATCCACGAGAATTTTCGCTGGCAGACGCCGATCCTCGCCGTCAAGGCGGTGCTGGACAGCGGCGTGATCGGCACGCGCTTCTGGGGCCGCGTCTCCTTCCGCTCCGGTTTCGATGTCTTCTCCGGCCAGCCCTATCTCGCCAGGGGAAAGCGCTTCATCATCGAAGATCTCGGCATCCATTCGCTCGATATCGCCCGCTTCCTGTTCGGCGACGCTAGCCGCATGACCGCCCGCACGCGCCGCATCAATCCGGACATTACCGGCGAAGACGTGGCGACCATGCTGCTTGACCATGACAACGGCATCACCTCGATCGTCGATGTCAGTTATGCGACGAAATTGCCGGAGGAACCGTTCCCGGAGACCTTCGTCGAAATTGATGGCAGTAAAGGCACGCTGCGCCTCGGCAAGGATTACAAGCTCGTCGTCCACGGGCCTGACGGCACGACGGAAAACATCGTCGCGCCGAACCTGCTGCCCTGGGCCTCCCGGCCGTGGCACAATATCCAGGAGAGTGTGGCCCTTATCCAGAGACACTGGATCGAGCGGCTGGCGTCCGGTCAGGCGCCGGATACGTCGGGCCGTGACAATCTGAAAACCTTTGCCCTCGTCGAAGCCGCCTACTTGAGCGCCGAGCGCGGGGAGACCATTTCGCTGGGGAACCTGCTGGGATGAGCGAGGACCTGCTGAGGCTTTACGGCACAAGCGAGCGTGCGCCGGAAAGCCGGACACTCGTTGCGGGCGATCTCAGTGTGGAGCTTCAGGACGGCAACCTTCGCACCCTGCGTTTCCGGGGACAGGAGGTTCTCCGGGCCGTCGCCTTTCTCGTGCGCGACAAGGATTGGGGCACATGCAGCGCCGCGATCGCCGATCTGGCCGTCGCGGAAACGGGACTGGGCTTTTCCGTTACCTATAACGCCCGCTTCACCGCGCCCTCGGGTGCCAATCTCGATTGCGCCATCGCGATTTCGGGCACGGCAAAAACCGTTACGTTCTCTGCTCATTGTGTCAGCGATGCCGATTTCGAAACGGCCCGTGCCGGCTTCGTCGTGCTGCACCCGGTCGTCGGCGTTGCGGGAGAGCCCGTCGAGGTCCGGCATGGTGACGGCAGCATCGAACGGTCGCACTGGCCACAAGAGATCGAGCCATGGCAGCCGTTCAAGGACATCGCTGCGATCACCCATCAGGTCGCGCCCGGCATTGCGGCGATGACGGCCTTCGGTGGTGACATCTTTGAGATGGAGGACCAGCGCAACTGGACCGATGGTTCCTACAAGACCTATGTGCGTCCTCTGGCGCTGCCATGGCCCTATCGCGTGGCGAAAAACGAGCCGTTCAGCCAGACGATCGCCGTTGAAATTCGGGCGGAAGACGATGCTGCACGCGCTGCCGATGCATCTGACGCCATCACCCTGCAACTGGCGCCGACGGGCTTGCGCTTTCCTGAAATCGGTGTCGGTCTGCGGCCGGAATGCCTTGCGCAGGAGCTGGCCGCGCTCAAAACCCTGAAAACCATCGGTGCACGGCACCTGATCGGCCATTTCGATCCGGGGGCGGGGCATGGCCTTGCCGCGCTGAAGGGCTACGCGGAGATCGCGGAAAAATCCGGGCTCAGAATGACGCTGGAACTTGCCGTACCGTGCAAGCGTCCGCTGCAGGAGGAAATGGCCGGGTTCGCAGCGCTTGTGCAGGGGGCCGGCCTGACGCTCGATACTCTGTTCGTCTGCCCCTCGGTTGATCGCCAATCGACGCCACCCGGAAGCTCGTGGCCGGAATGCCCGCCACTGGAGGAGGTCTATGTCGCCGCGCGCGCTGCTTTTCCCGGTGTGCGGCTCGGCGGTGGCATGATGAGCTATTTCACTGAACTCAACCGCAAGCGCGTGCCGGCGGACCCTATCGATTATGTCAGCCATTGCACCAATCCGATCGTGCATGCGGCCGATGATCTGTCCGTCATGCAGACGTTTGAAGCGCTGCGCCATGTCGTTAGCTCGACCCGCGCGATCTATGGCGACAAGCCCTATCGCATCGGCCCGTCGACGATCGCCATGCGGCAGAACCCCTACGGCAGTGCGACGAAGGACAACGCAGCGGGTGGGCGCATTCCCATGGCCAATCTTGATCCGAGGCATAACGGCCAGTTCGGCGCGGCATGGACGCTGGCTTACGCCGCAACGGTCGTCCCTGCCGGGCTGGAGGTGCTGACACTGTCGACGCTTACCGGTCCCTACGGCCTGGTCGCAGGGGAGGGCGAGGCAACACTACAGGGTGATTTGCGGCCGCTCGCGCATGTTCTGGCGCGCCTTGGCATCTTGGCAGGCGAGGCAGTGCATGCCGTCGAGACGTCTCGCCCGGATGCTTTGCTCGGGCTCGCTTCCAAGGAACGCTTGCTTTTGGCGAACATCACCGCGAAACCGCAGGTGGCCGCCTTGTCCCAACCGCCGCGCAGGGTCTCGCTGATCGGGGCAGAGAGTGTCGATTTGCCGGCAAGCGAACGGATCGTCGTGCCGCCCTATGGCTGCGTCGAGATCGTGCTCTGAACCCTACGTCCGATCCTTGAGGGCATAGAGCGCACGGGAGCGTTCGAGATGTTTGATCATCGCCTTTTCCGCGAGGTCGGCATTGCCCTTCTCGATCGTGCGGATGATTTCCGCGTGTTCGGCGAGCGTAAAGTTTTCGCGGCCCGTCCAGATGAGCATTTCGGTATGATAGGACTTCAGCCAGCCCAGCATTGCACCACTGACCGCGGCGAAGATCGGATTTCCGGAAATCTGCGCGATGTACTGGTGGAACTCCATGTCGGCTTCGATGAAGGCGTCCGCATCGCCGAGGCTCTGCTTCTGCTTGTCGAGGAGGGCATTGAGTTGCGCGATATGGTCCGGGGTCGCCTTGGCGGCCGCTTCCCGGATCATGCCGCGTTCGAAGAAGATACGGGCGCTCTTCAGGTGCTCCAGCGAGTCGGAAGAGCCGGAGAGCATCATCTTGGCTGGCAGATCGACCTGCCGGAAGATGGATTCGGCGGTGATGCGCAGCACCTTGGCGCGCTCGCCCTGCGAAATCTCGACAAGGCCCTTTCCGGCAAGCGCCTGCATCGCCTCGCGGATCGCCGGGCGGCCGACGCCGTAGCGCTCCATGAGTTCACGTTCGGAGGGCATGTCGTCGCCCGCCTTCAGTTCGCCGGTTTCGATCATGTGCTTCAGCCGTGCGAAGACTTCGTCGGAGAGTTTTTTGCGGACGATCGGTTCGGAAACGACGTTCATGGATCACCTGATTTCGACAGGTTGGAATATGCACCAAGTTGGTTCGCCGCAACAGCTTTTGCGGCAATCGGCTTGCAATAACATAAATACTCATTATACCAGTTGACGAAGACAAACAAGCACGCGCCTGCGCTCGGGAGGAAAAACCGTGATCCGTCTGACCTATCGGATAGAGACCCCCGGTTCCGTGGAAGCGATGGCGACGAAGATCGCCAGCGACCAGTCGACCGGCACCTTCGTGGCCTTGCCGGGTGAGACGGAAGAGTTGAAGGCACGGGTGGCGGCGCGTGTCGTCGCGATCCGCCCGCTGCCGCCGACCGATCGTGCCTCGTTTCCGCAGGAGGCGGGCGGTGCGACGCTGTTCAATCGGGCGGACGTCGATATCGAATTCCCGATGGATGCCGTCGGAACCGATCTTTCCGCGCTGATGACCATTGCGATCGGCGGCGTCTTCTCCATCAAGGGTATGACGGGCATCCGCATCGTCGACATGAAGCTGCCGCAGGAATTTGCCGCCGCCCATCTGGGTCCGCAGTTCGGCGTGCCGGGCAGCTTTGCGCTGACAGGCGTGAAGGACCGTCCGATCATCGGCACCATCGTCAAGCCGGCGCTTGGTCTCAGGCCGCATGAGACGGCGGAGATGGTCGGCGAACTGATCGAAGCGGGCGTCGATTTCATCAAGGACGACGAAAAATTGATGAGCCCGGCCTATTCGCCGCTCAAGGACCGGGTGGCGGCGATCATGCCGAAAATCCTCGATCACGAGCAGAAGACCGGCAAGAAGGTCATGTACGCCTTCGGCATCAGCCATGCCGACCCGGACGAAATGATGCGCAACCATGACCTCGTGGCGGCGGCAGGCGGTAATTGCGCCGTCGTCAACATCAACTCGATTGGTTTCGGTGGCATCGCCTTTCTGCGCAAGCGCTCCAGCCTTGTACTGCATGCCCATCGCAACGGCTGGGATGTCTTAACGCGTCATGCCGGCTTCGGTTTCGAATTCTCCGTCTGGCAGCAGTTCTGGCGCTTGCTTGGCGTTGACCAGTTCCAGATTAATGGCATCCGCGTGAAATACTGGGAGCCGGACGAGAGCTTCGTGCGCTCTTACAAGGCGGTTACCACGCCGCTCTTTTTTGAAGGCGACGTCGCGCTGCCGGTGATCGGTTCCGGCCAGTGGGGCGGGCAGGCGCCCGATACGATTGCAGCGACGGGCGGCTCGACCGACCTGCTCTATCTCTGCGGCGGCGGCATTGTCAGCCATCCTGCGGGACCGGGGGCCGGCGTGAAGGCGGTCAGGCAGGCCTGGGAGGCGGCGGTTGCGGGCATCCCGCTCGAGACCTATGCGAAGGACCATGCCGAACTTGCGCAATCCATCGACAAGTTCGCCGATGGCAAGGCGGCCTGAGCCATGGCACGCCCCCTGATCAGCTATTACGGCGACGATTTCACCGGCTCGACAGACGTCATGGAGGCGCTCGCCTCGAATGGCGTGGAAACCGTGCTGTTCCTGAATGTGCCCGACGAAGCGCTCTTGTCGCGGTTCTCCGATGCGCGCGCCTTCGGTCTTGCCGGCACCAGCCGCAGCGAGACGCCGGAATGGATGGACGAACATCTCCGCGCGGCTTTCGGCTGGCTGAAGGCGCTTGATGCCGAGCTTTGCCATTACAAGGTCTGCTCCACCTTCGATTCCGCGCCGCATATCGGCAATATTGGTCGCGCCATTGAGATCGGGCGGACGGTCTGTGGCGAGGCGACCGTGCCGCTCATCGTCGGTGCACCGCAGATTCGTCGCTACACGGCGTTCGGAGACCTCTTTGCCGCCTACCAGGGGCGCACCTACAGGATCGACCGTCATCCTGTCATGTCCCGCCATCCCGTTACGCCGATGGATGAGGCCAATCTGCTGATGCATCTTGCGCGTCAGACGAACCTGTCGTCTGCGCTTATCGACATGGTCGCCCTGTCCGGTCGGCCCGAACCCGAGGCGGCCGATATTCTGCTGATCGACGTGCTCGACGCGGCGACGCAGGCCGCTGCCGGCGCTCTGCTGTGGAACGATTTGCGCCAGAAAAGCCGCTTCGTCTGTGGCTCGTCCGGTGTGGAATATGCGCTGATCCCGGCATGGCGGGCCGAGGGGCTGATCGGCGAAAAACCGGTTTTTGCCGAGGCCGGTGCGGTCGATCGCATCGCCGTCGTCTCGGGCAGCGTTTCACCCACGACGGAACGGCAGATCCGTCACGCGCTCGCCGATGGCTTTGGCGGCGTGACGCTCGATCCAGTCCTGCTGTCCGGTGACAGCGGCGCGGCGGCGATGGACGCGGCGGTCGAGGATGGTCTCAAGGTGCTGGGGAGCGGACGGAGCGTCCTGCTGTATACGGCGCTCGGCCCCTCGGCGGATCGCGGCGGTGAACTCGACATATCCGCTCGCCACCGCCTGGGCCGGGCGCTTGGCCGTATCCAGCGCGAACTTGTTGCGCGCGCCGGCCTTTCCCGCGCCGTGGTGGCAGGGGGGGACACGTCCAGCCATGCGCTGGGCGAGATGGGCGTTGCGGCGCTGACGTTGAAAATGCCTCTGCCGCAGACACCGGGCTCGCCGCTCTGCATCGCCCATGGCGGTGCGCTGGATGGTTTGCAGATTGCGCTGAAAGGCGGCCAGGTCGGCGGAGACGACTATTTTTCAATGATCCGGGCCGGACGTTCCTGATCTGGCCCGATCGGGCAACTCCTATGTCGGAAACTGCCGGTAACATTCTTCGGCGATCTGTTGGAGAAGCGTGCGCGGAATATCGCCGGTCACCGCGTAGCCGAGATCGCCATCGATCCAGTAGAAGGTCTCGACGCCGCCCGTGGAGGCGAAGCGGAAACTCGTCGTCCGGTTCTCCCCGTTGCGGCCAACGAGGACCGTGACCCGGCGCCCGACGTCGTTTTCAAACATGAACATCGCGCCCGGCTTGTCTGCGACCGGCAGAAGGCGGCCACCGACCAGCTTGAAGCCGACCGATTGCAGGTTCGGCACCTTAAGGTCGGTGATATCGAGGCGTTTTCCAAGCCATTTGGCCAGATGCGCCTCCTGGTCGGCAAAAACCTCGACCGGATGGCGGACCTCGCTTGCATAGATCAGATAGGCATTGCGCGCCTCGTGCGGTAGCGCGTCCATGGCCGTCAGCGCCGGCGCCTTGTCGAAGACCATCGGCGCGAAATGGCCGGTAAGACCACCGAGCATGAAGATGAGCGCCGCTGCCGCTGCCATGGCAAGCCGGCGCGGCATGGCAGATTTCGCTGTTGTCGACGGGCCGGCGATCAACTCGACATCCGAGGGGCGGGAAACCGAATAGGGGGCGAAGGCGTTCTTCAGGCCTTCGTTCTGGGCCTGCCAGTCGGCCATCACGCGCGCCGCCTCGGGGTTGTCTGTGAGATGGTCTTCCACGCGCTTGCGATCGGCCTCATCGAGGAAGCCGTCGGCATAGGCGTGCAGGTCCGCTTCGGAAACGGGTCGGCTCTCGCTCATCGGGGGCTCCGCAGGTGAATGACGTTTTCCTCCTGCAGCTGCTGGCGCAGCATCTGGCGGGCGCGCGACAGGCGCGACATGACGGTGCCGATGGGAACGTCCATGATGTCGGCGACCTCCTGATAGGAATGGCCTTCCACAGCGACCAGCATCAGCACGGCGCGTGCCTCCTTCGGCAGGATTTCGAGGGCCTGGACGAGCCGGTTGCGCTCCAGCGGATCCGATACGGCAATGGGGGCCGCGGTGGTTTCCGCAGCCTCTATACCGACGGAGGGGCGCCGCGCGAGGGCGCGGCGGGTGTTGAGATGCAGATTGGTCATGATCCGATAGGCCCAGGAACGGATATTCGCGCCGCGCCATTGCGCCCTGTGGGTGAGCGCCTTCTCGACGCAGTCCTGCAACAGGTCCTCGCTATCGGCATCCGAACGGGTCAGGCTGCGCGAATAACGCCGGAGCTGCGGCAGGAGCGCCAGAATTTCGGCGTCGAAGGACAGAGGCGGGGAGGCGGGGCCTTCCCGTCCGCCGCCCTCGCCCGAGCCGTGCGGGTCAGGGCTTCGCGACATTCCAGACGTCGTTCACGCCATCGCCGGTCGTATCGCCTTCCTTGGTGTCCTTGATCCAGTAGTAGAGCGGCATGCCGTCCTTGGCCCATTGTTTCGCCCCGTCCTTGCGGGTGACGAGGGAATATGCACCCTCTGCCTTCGCATCGGAAGCGGCGATCGCCGGCGGCCAGTTCGTGGCGCATTTGTCGTAGCAGTTGGAGGTGCCGGCCTTGTCCTTCTTGAAGGTGTAGAGGGTCATGCCCTTCTCGCCGGCAAGCACCTCGCCCTTGTCGGTCTTGACGGTCGTGAACGGTTCGGCGGCGAAGGCCGTGCCTGCCAGGACGGCAATGGCGAGCGGCACGAGGATGAGAAACTTCATGGTCGTCTCCTGTCGTTACGACGGCTTTTTCCAGCCGCCCATGCCAAGACACCGAAGCCCATGAAATTATTCCGCCCCCGCTTCAAAAAAATGGCAACAGCCAATAAAGCTCTTTTCGCCGATGTCGGTTCCGGCTCGGCGAAGCGAGCGTGAACGTGCTAGAGCTTATCCGCGCTATGCGCATCTGGGAATTCGAGAGGAAGAATGGCGGAAGAGGATCGCGACGAACGCCGCAGGGCGGATCCCGATGCGTTGCTTGCATTGGCGGACAAGGATCGCCGGGGCAAGCTGACCGTTTTTCTGGGGGCGGCGCCCGGCGTCGGCAAGACCTATGCCATGCTGTCCCGGGCCGGGCGATTGAAGGCCGAAGGTGCGGATATCGTCGTCGGGCTGGTCGAAACCCATGGACGCAGCGAAACCGCCGCCCTTCTCAACGGCCTGGAGGTCCTGCCCCGCGCGTCCATCCCCTATCGTGGCCGGACGCTTGAGGAGTTCGATCTCGACGGTGCGCTGGCCCGGCGGCCGCGCATCGTGCTTGTCGACGAACTTGCCCATTCCAACCCGGAAGGCAGCCGGCATCCGAAGCGCCACCAGGACATCGAGGAACTGATCGCCGCCGGCATCGACGTCTGGACGGCCGTCAATATCCAGCATCTCGAAAGCCTGGCCGATCTCGTTGCGCAGATTACCGGGGTGACGGTGCGCGAACGCGTGCCGGACGTTGTCCTGAAGAAGGCCGACGAGGTCGTGCTGGTCGACCTGCCGCCGACAGAACTCATCGAGCGGCTGAAGGAAGGCAAGGTCTATCTGCCTGAAAGCGCCAGCCGCGCCATAGACCGCTTCTTCCGGCTCGGAAACCTGACGGCGCTTCGCGAACTGGCGCTGCGGCGCACGGCGGACCGGGTCGACGAGCAGGTGGTCGACTACCTGAAGCAGCACGCAATCGAAGGCCCCTGGGCGACCGGCGAGCGACTGCTCGTCTGCGTCGGGCCGGACGATCTTTCGGAAAAGGTCGTGCGGGTCGCAAGCCGCCTTGCCTCCGGCCTCAATGCACCCTGGCTCGTCGTATCCATCGACCGGGCGGACCGCGATGTGGAGACGAAGGAGCACCTGCAGCGCATCGAAGCGCTGTTTCGTCTCGCCGAGCAGCTTGGTGCCGAAACGCGCCGGGTGGTCGGCAACGACTTTGTCGCAGAAATCCTCAAGCTGGCCCGGCGCGAGCATGCCACGCAGATCGTCATCGGCGCCAAGCGCAACCGCAGCTGGACGCGGTTTTTTTCCCGGTCGCTGCCGGATGCGCTATCGCACCGGGCAGCCGGTCTCGGGGTCTATTTCGTCACGCCGGAGAAAAACGAAAAACCTCCGGTGCAAGCGCGCCCTGCCATGCCCGGCGTCGCATCGTTGCGCCAAGCCGCATTGATTGCGACAGGTCTCGTTGCCGTCACGGCGCTGGCGGGCAAGTTGGTCCACCTCGCCGCCGACTTGCCGAACATCTCGCTGCTCTTCCTGCTCGCCGTTCTCGGCTCGGCGGTATTGGGCGGCTACATGTCTGCTTTCATCGCTGCCATCCTGTCGGCGCTCGCCTATAACTTCCTGTTCATCGACCCGCTGCACACCTTCACGATCACCGCGCCGCATGAGGTTTTTGCGCTTGTCGTCTTCCTGTCGGTCGCGATCATTGCCGGTGGTTTCGCCTCCCGCATCAAGGAGCAGGCAGAGGTTGCCCGCGTGCGTGCGACGGCATTGCAATCGCTCTACGATTTCTCGCGAAAGCTCTCGACGACGGCGAAGGCCGACGATGCCATCTGGGTCGCGGTCTCCCATCTTCAGGCGAGCCTGAAGCGCAACATCGTTCTGCTGCTGCCGGAGGGAAGCAATCTGACGGTGGCCGCCGTCTGGCCGCCCGACACGGAACTGGACGTGACCGACTTCACCGCCGCGCGCTGGACGCGCGACAAGCAGGAGATTGCCGGTTCCGGTACCAGCACCCTTC
This sequence comes from Shinella sp., assembly GCF_052438155.1. Taxonomy (NCBI): domain Bacteria; kingdom Pseudomonadati; phylum Pseudomonadota; class Alphaproteobacteria; order Hyphomicrobiales; family Rhizobiaceae; genus Shinella; species Shinella sp. The sequence continues at coordinate 44,131 of NZ_JBQVPI010000029.1, forward strand.
CGAACAGCCGCTTCGAGTTCCGCCCGCTGATGGGCCCTCATGGCCTGGTCGGCGTCTGCGGGATCCAGCAGACGGACGACCGTCTCGATATCAACGCCGAACGCGCGCTGTCGGCGATCCTCGACCAGACGGCGATCGCACTCGATCGCGCGCGGCTTTCCGAAGACAGCGTTGCGCAGGCGGCAAGGCAGGAGGGCGAACGCTACCGCGATGCCCTGTTGTCCTCCGTCTCGCATGACTTGCGGACGCCGCTTGCCACCATCGTCGATGCCGCCGGCAGCCTGCGCCAGGCGGGCGGAGAGGTCAGTCCCGAGCGCCGCGACGGCCTCCTTCGATCGATCGAGGAAGAGGCGAACCGGATGAGCCAGTTCGTCGCCAACCTGCTCGACATGACCCGCATTGCCGCCGGCACGCTGAAGCCGAAGCGGGATCGGATCGATGTCACCGAAGCCGTACAGTCGGCTGTCGAGCGGGCGCGTAAATATTTTCCGGACAGGCTGATCGAGGCGGGCATCGCGACCGATTTGCCGTTCATCGAAGGCGACAGCGTGCTGCTCGGCCAGGCGCTGTTCAACCTGCTCGACAATGCAGTGAAGTACGGTGGCGACGAGCCGGTCAACGTCTATGCCCGGTGCGACGGGCAGGAGGTAATCATTTCGGTTACCGATCTCGGCAAGGGCATTCCCCCGGCGGAAATCGATCGCGTCTTTGAAAAGTTCTATCGCCGCGGCAAGCCGGATGGACGCTCGTCGGGCACCGGCCTTGGTCTTTCCATCGCTCGCGGTTTCATCGACGCGATGGGCGGTAAAATTCATGCCGAAAGTCCGGCAGTCAAGAAGCGGGGAACCCGCATCGTTGTGCGTATGCCCGCCGGTGACAAGGCGAAGCCCGAGAAGGTAAGCCAGTGAGGGCCGGCGTCGCGGTATCCGCGATGCACCAATGAAATCGCCTACTCCAGCGCGTCCGCCTCCTTGCGGGCGCGTTTCGGTTTTCAGGTGCTCCGATGCCGTGTCATCAGCTTGGCCTGCAGCACGACCACGACGAGCAGGAAGGCGCCGCGGATGACGGACTGCCAGTAGGCGGAGAGCGAGATCCAGCCGAGGCCGTTTTCGAAGTTCAGGATGTTGAAGACCATGGCGAGTAGCAGCGCGCCGGCAAGTGTGGCGCCGACCGAGCCTGAGCCGCCGGTCAGCAGCGTGCCGCCCACCACCACCGAGGCGATGGCGAAGAGTTCCCAGCCGACGCCGAACTGCGAGGCGAGGATGACACCCGCAAGGCCGGCGAGCGTGCCGGAGGCGAGATAGACGGCGGCGAGCGTGCGCTCGACCTTGAGCCCCATGAGGCCCGCCGTCGCCTCGCCGTCGCCGTGTTGGCCTTGTCGACGCGTTCCGCGAAGGCGAACTTCGAGGTGCGGTCGATACCAACGTACAGATATAGTTTGCCTTCCCCCGTCTGCACTTCGGCGATATCAATGTGGAAGAAGCCGATCGGATAGGCCTTGAACGCTTTCTTGGCAGGCTTGTCGCCCTCGACATCCGGCGGCCGTGAGATGGCGTGGCGCTGAAAGCAGCGGTGCAATGACGATTGCGTCAGGTGCGGGATCGTCGCTTGCAAGCTGTAGAGACAATCGTCCAGTGGCAGAAGGGTATGTCGGCGCAAGGCGATGATAATCGCCTCGTCGTCATCGGACAGGACCGTAGACTTCGGTTCGCTTGGAGCGGTCGGCAGATCGGCGACAGAGGTTCGCTTCTTCCACTTGGCAACCGTCTTCTGATCGATGCCGTAGCGCTTGGCCAGCGCTCTCAGGCTCTCTTGACTATGTTGTCTCGCTCGACGGACTGCCTCTGTCGTCGTGGCGCTGCCGTGAAGAACCTGCCCCCATAGCGCTTCCCTCCATTCAATGGAGAACATTGCACCATCAAAGCAAGGGATCAAACACCAGTTTACGCCCCTGTTACTGTAACGTGCTTCCCTCCCCATTGGGTTCGTACTACCCTCCTCAACAACGGTTGTGGAGATGATGATGCTAAGGCTCTTGATCGTGGTCCCCTTGCTGTTGGTGTTCTCAGCCACGAGCAGCGTTGCGCTTTCCCCGAGCGAACTTCACCAGAGAGCCATCGAGCGGCGAGCAGTGGAGGCTGCTATTTGGGGCATGCCGGCGGTCAATACCGACCTCATGTTGCAGGAAATGCTCAACAAAACCACGGGTAAAGTCAACGAGGTTATCTACTGGGGCCGTCCGCTCGACTATCGCAACCAGACGCTGACACCGAACCCTGACGTGATTTACTTCATGGTCTTTTTCGACACGCGTGATGTCGGGCCGATCGTTCTCGACATTCCACCTGCCGATGAGAGTGGATCCCTTACCGGCAACACCATGACCGTATGGCAGACGGCGCTGGAGGATGTCGGCGTGCTTGGCATCGACAAGGGCGCTGGCGGGAAATTTGTCTTCGTGCCGCCCGGCTACGACGGGAAGATTCCCACCGGCTATGCGGTCCTGAAATCCGACACGTCGACGGGGTATGCGCTGCTGCGTTCGAACATGAAAAGTCATTCAGATAAGGACGTCGCCGCTTCAATCGCCTACGGCAAACGATTGAACGTCTATCCGCTGTCGCAAGCGTCGAACCCGCCGGAAACCGTCTTCACTGACGCCAAGGACATCATATACGACAGCACCATCCGCTATGACGCTAGCTTATACGACAGCTTGGCCCGCGTACTGGAGCGTGAGCCCTGGATCGAACGCGACCGGGCGATGATCGATCCATTGCGAGCCATCGGCATCGAGAAAGGCAAGCCTTTCAAGCCGGATGACGCAACAAGGAAGATTTTGGACGCTGCTGCCGGGGAGGTGGGCGAACTGCTGTCGGCGCGATATGATGCGGGGTTTCCGCCCTTCTATCCCGATAGCCACTGGACCTACCCGACCCTTCAGGAGGCGATTGAAGGTCAGGGTTCCGGGCTATGCCGACCGCAACGCGTATCCGCTCGATGCCAGGGCTCTGCTCTATACTTACGGGTACATATCGATCAAACGGCCGGGCACAGCGCAGTTCTATCTGATCTCGATCCGCGACGGGGACGGGAACGGCTTCGAGGGCGGGAAGACCTATCGGCTGAACGTGCCGGCGGGCGCACCCGTCAAGCAATACTGGTCGGTGACGGCCTACGATCGCCACATCCATGCGCTGATCAAAAACGTGGACAAGGCGAGCGTTGCCGCCAACAGCACCGAGGTCGAAAAAAACGCCGACGGTTCCATCGACGTCTATTTCGGATCAAAGGCCCCTTCTGGCAAGGAGGCGAACTGGGTGCCAACCGACCCCGCCCGCGGCTTCGAGCTGATGTTCCGCGTCTACGGTCCGACGCCGGCCTTCTTCGAGAAGACCTGGATATTGCCCGACGTCGTGAAGGTCGAGTGAGCGGAGGGAGACGGCAATGGCGGTTGGCGTTCGATTCGCAGAGTGGGGTCTCAGGCTTTTTCTTTTCGGCATCTTCCTGACTTTCGGAATCCTTGCCCACTACTGTGTCGGTGCCCGCTGGCCGACCGGCGAATTGTTCATGCAGAACATAACGTTGTGGTGGGCCTGCCCCTGGACGCTTTCGGTTGCCGCGGTTCAGGCAGGCGGCCTGGGAATGGTGGCACTCGGCGCCATCGGGATGATCGCTGCACGATCTGGCGCGCGCAGGGCCCGGCCGGGCGGCCTAGCCCTGAGACTCTGCGTCGGTGGATTGCTGGGCGTCTTCCTCGTCGGCTATCCCGGTTACTTCGTTTTCGACGGCATCTGGCCTGGCTACTATTATGCTCCGGTCGTGACCGCCAAGAACGTCTGGCTTCTCGGCCAGGGTGCTTTCATCGCCGTCTTCCTTGCCGGCGCCATCATTGAGTTCGTTGCCGTCGATCGGCTCCTGCGCATTGCCACTACGATCAGCCAAGAAGGAGCAGCATGATGCGACCGTCGACGCTTTTCGGCCTTCTGCTTTTGGCAGGGGCCGGCATTTCAGTGCCCGCGCTGGCACAGGATTACATATTCAAGGGTGGATACCCCACGTCGGAGACGGTCGCGAAAGTCCATAACGAACTCGACCTCAATCGCGCCGTTTCCGCCTACAGGTTTTTCTATCCTACGGTTTCGAGCGCGGCGATATTCAAGGAGATGGTTCGGATCGGGGCGACCCCGAACAAGGTGTTCGGTTACATGGACACGCAGCCGCGCCAGGTCGGATTCACTCTGAACTCAGACACGCCTTACGGCGGCATGCTCCTCGACCTGCATGATGGCCCGCTCGTCATCGAGATACCGCCGGGTCCACTGCTCGGGGCAGCCCTTGATATCAACCAGCGCTGGATCATGGACATGGGCGTGCCGGGGCCTGACGCCGGGAAGGGGGGCAAGCATCTGCTCCTTCCGCCTGGCTACTCCGGAACGGTTCCCGATGGCTACTTCGTCGGACATGCCAGTTCCTTCAAGGTAATCGCCGGAATGCGCGCGATACCAGATAAAGGGGACGTCGCGGGAGCGATCAACAAGCTGAAGACGATCAAGGTCTTCCCACTCGAGCAGCGTGCCGATTGGAAGCCACCGACGTGGATGGATCAAACGTCCATTGCGCAGAACCAGACGCCGACGACGTTCGAGACCACGCTCGGCTTTTGGGAAGCACTTCACGAGATCGTTGAAGCGGAGCCGCCCCTAGCTGGCTTTAGTACGGAATACGGTGATCTTGCCGCTCTTGGCATCGCCAAAGGCCGCCCCTTTAAGCCAGACGAGAGGATGAAGGCGATATTGGAGAAGGCTGCAGCCATGGGCTCGGCGCAGTTGCGGGTCGAGTCCCTGGCGGACCAACGGCCCGATCGCATCGTATGGCCGGACCGGCAGTGGCAATGGGCGTCGTTGCGCTTCGAGAACGATGCTTTCGAGACACCAGACTACCGCGACAATGAAGCTGCTGACAAATGGTTCTACCAGGCGATTGCGACATCACCGGCAATGTTCCGCCGGGATCCTGCGGCGGGATCTCTCTACTGGCTCGGGCTGCGCGACAAGGATGGTCAATACCTCGACGGCGCCAAAGCATATCGGCTCCGCGTGCCTCTCCCGGTCCCCGATCGCCTCTTCTGGTCTGTAACCGTGTACGATGCCGAAACACGCAGCCAGATTTCTACGGACCAGGGCAAGGCGGCGCTGCGTTCGCTGTTCGAGCTTGCCAGTGTGAAGGGTGATCACGCCGATCTTTATTTCGGCCCGGAAGCTCCCGCGGGCCTTGACGCACCCTGGATCAAAACGATCCCCGGGAAAGGCTGGTTTGTCTATTTCCGCATCTATGGTCCTCAGCCGTCCGCATTCGATGGAAGCTGGAAGCCCGCTGACTTTGAAGAGGCAAATTAGTCCGAGACGAAAGGCAGGATGGTATGAAGGCTAGAGCAGTCTTGATTTTTGCAATCGCACTCGGTGGAGCGGATGCTGCCGAAGCCGCGGAAGCGGCGGCGGGTCGGTATGTGCCCGGTGCCTATGCAATGCCAGGTGCCGGTATCGTTCCTCCCACGCCCGGCGTCTACTGGGCGTTGTCGAACGTCTATTACCATGGGGAAGCCTCGGGAAGTACGCCCTTCGGCGAATCCTCTGTCGCTGTGGGTCTAAAGGGGGACATTTACGCAACGGTTCTAGCTGGCATCTACGTCCCTGATTGGGATCTACCCGGAAACTGGACTTATGCCATGCAGGCTGCTCTCCCACTCGGTTACACCCGAGCAGAGGCTCTCGTTGGTCCGGCCGATCTTGCCCAGGATGTCGCTGGTGTTGGAGACATTGCATTTTCTCCCGTTATCCTCGGCTGGCACAATGACGCCAACGATTTGTGGTTTTCGGCAGGCCTAACTATCACTGCCCCGACGGGAGAGTACGAGGCTGGCGATCTCGCATTTATCGGACTGAATTACTGGACCTTCACGCCTTCCGTTGGAATTACCAAGCTTGTGCCCGAGCACGGATTAGACTTTTCCGCAAAGTTCGGGATTGATATCAACACTCGAAATCCTGACACGGATAACTATAGTGGCGCGACGGCCCACCTTGACCTCGCCGTTACCAAAAGCGTGTCCGAGAACTGGCAGATCGGCGTGATAACAGGCGTCTTGTATCAGTTCGAAGACGATGACAGCGATTTTGCAAATGCCCGCGATGATGGCTTCAAGGGCCGTTCGATCGCCGTTGGCCCGTTAATCAAATACAAGGCCAAGATAAGCGAAGCCAACGAAATCGACTTGAGCCTGAGCTGGGCGCACGAAGTCGCTGTAGAAAACAGGATGAAGGGCGACGCCATTTTCTTCAATCTCAGCGGAAAATTCTGAGCGAACTGAGAGGCCTCTGTCCTTAGGTGTTAAGCAGGCGGAGGCGGCCTGCGCTCTACCGCGCATCGAAGTCGACCTTCCCCCAAATTCTATCCCGCCTTGAGTTCGCTCCAGCGGTTTGGCAAAGGGATTACAATGAGAGCCGGCCTCACGCGGCCCTTGGCTATTTGTCACCGGCAGAATATGCTGACGGTGCTATGACTTCGATGGGCCAAAACAGTCTCGTCCCCGCTGGAGGCTAACGCTCCAGTCGGACCACCTGAGCCAAGCACTTCAAGACCCAGCATGCACTAACATTAAACCCGGATCACCGAATGGGGGCAGACCAATACCCCGTCTGCATGAACCTCCGATGAGCTTCTGGTGCTCGCCGACTTGCTGTATCGCATTCATGCGAACCTGGATCGGCGAGCCTCGGAGAATTTGGATGGGACCTATAGCGCCACCATACGATTGCCGGGATTTGGACCGTCCTTCAAGCGCGTTAACGCGTTGGGCAGGTCGTCGAAACCAGTGATTTCGATGATCTGAGGAGGTCAGCGAACGGCAAGCATAAAGATCGGTGAGAGTGGGTCTGGAAATGCATCCCGGTCAGTGAGCTACGAGCTCGTAGGGCTGATTTTGCACCTGATCCGCGTAGCTTCATACCGGCCAGCGGTCGTACTCGAGCCGCAACAACAAGCCTGATACGTGGCTGCGCCTGATCACACGTTCAAAACCGCTCGAGGAACGGCATGCATGAACGGGGGCATCCACGCATGACGCGAGGCACTTAACCGCCGGCGCATGCGGACGGCACGGCTCGGCCAACGCCCCATGATAGTTGCCCCTGTACAATGGTCAGTGTGTGCCGGCCGTTCGAATAGGCCGTGCCATCTGACCCCATGAGGGGGAGGTCGATCGCGGTAGCGCCGTCGACGGATACCGAAGCGCGGTCACCGAGGAGGCGCACTGCCAGACGCGTGCCGTCCTGGCACGTATAGTCGCTGACGGGATAGGGGTTGCCCACGCCGATCGACACGTCAGATGCGGCAACCTCGAAGCTTGCTAGCATCAGGGCGCCGATTGTTAAGACTGACAGATTTCCCAACATGATAGTCCTCCAACTTGCATATCTCTCGCATAACACCCGCCACTTCCTCGACGGCAACAAGTGCTGCCATCGCCAGAGCCGACGAGCGAGGTTGTTTGCGCTCGTAAGACATCGTTGGGGCGGATAACCTACTCGGGGTAGGTTTCAACGCCGTCTTGCGTCGGCTTGTTGAAAAGGACAAATACCAAGGGGTTACCGGGCTCGGACATTGCATCGCTGCGCAGCCCTGATATCTCTCCGGCCACTCCAGTCGTATACTCCGCCACGACTTCGCCGAAGCTGTTGCGCTGGATGGCCACCTTTTGTCCAGGCACGACCTTGTCATTGAGTTTGACCAGATGTTCGACGATACCACCCGCGGTGGCCAGCACCGGGAATCCGCTATTGCCGACAAAGACAGCCATGCCTTTGGCTGTGCGGCCCATCGGTCCGTCAACGATCCCATAATGCTTGAGGACGTTCATCGTGCCTTCCACAAACAGCGCGATCATCTCGTGATTTAAGACGCGCGCAGCGCCGATCTCTGGTGCAATGGCCGGGATTCCCGCGTCTATGAATGCATTGTGCAGGACGGTGGGATAGGCGGCTTTCGGCATATTGAGGATCTGGCTGACGGGATAGAGATCCAGCATTGCCTTGACTTCGGGCCTGTCTACCTCGCCGATGTTGAATGCAGTGACTTCGAATCCGGTCGTTCCGGTATGGAAATCAATCGCGGCATCGGCATTCGGTCGCAGCAGTCGGTTGAACAGCAGTCCGGTATGGCGGCTTGGTGCAGTCGGGCCGTTCTCATTTCCCGGCCATATCCGGTTCCCGTCGATCAGATCGATGCCTCTGCCCTGGTTCGGCCACCGGCGCTGCATGCTTTCCAGGGCCGGGCGGGATATGTCGGTGACGGCCATCACGGTGCCGGACATCTTCGCCGGATCGAGCTGGTTCATCACGGTATGGACGGTATGGATGGAACTCATCTCGTCACCATGCACGCCGCTTGTCAGAACGACACGCTTGCCCGGCTTTGCGCCCCTGGCGACCGTCACGGACACGTACCAGTGCTGCCCGGTGGGCGTCTCCACGCCCTGAAAATACAAATGCTGCTTCTGCCCGGCCTCCAGCTCGTTCACGTCGAGCGAACTTATGACCTTCTTCCCGCCGATGACATCACCTGTATAGACGGTTCCCGTCTTCGCACCAGTTTCTGTGCTTGCGGGCGCGTCGGCCGTTTGTGCCTGTGCCGGTCCCGCGATCAGCGCGGCCGCAGCGCCGATCGCTGCAGCCGATGCAAGCATGAAGTCGCGGCGATCCACACCCTCGCCATTTTCATTCGCGATCATTGTCGTTCCTTGCTGATTTGAATCGCACCGAGGGTTTGCTGCCCCCAAATACAGGCGATCGGACCAGGTTCGTCGATTTGAACGGATGCAAGACCGCCCACTCTATGATTCATCGAATGCTTCAAGGAGTACAGTCCACGCCAAGGAAATGGATACTGAGTCTAGGCCTGGGACGTGATGCATATTTGCGGAACGCGACGCCTGATAACCTCCGTGCCGTTCACGCTCAGGAAACGAACTTCCGCCTCGCATCTTCAATTTCGGTCAGATGTGTACTCACCCAGGAACAAATACCGCTGACCAACGCCAGCAGGCTATGACCGAGCGGGGGTTAGTCGATACTCGACCTTTGGCGGTACGACGGGATAGACTTTGCGGCTAAGCAAACCGTCACGCTCCAACTGACGCAAGGTCTTGGTGAGCATCTTCTGGCTGATCCCCTCGACTCCATCCCGCAACTCCGTAAACCGCATCTGCTCACTCTCGCCAAGAGCGGTAATGATGAGCAAGGTCCATTTGTCTCCGATTCGATCGATCATCTCCCGCGCAAGAGCGCTATCTTTGCTGTTGTTCAGGGGGGGCGGTTTTGCTGACTGTATGTTTGGTTTCCATCTGGAAACAATAGCGCTTTCAGGTGTCTTATTTCCCCGGGAAACTTACTCTCTTATGG
>NZ_JBQVPI010000030.1:0-50011 GCF_052438155.1 Shinella sp.
GCGGTTGTCCGCAGGCTGTCGCGAACGGGCGTAGTCGAGCATTGCCTGGTTGAGGTCGGTTACCACATAGCTTGTGTCGGGCGTCAGTTTCGGCGCCAGGGCACGAGTGACGACCCCGGTTCCTGCGGCGATTTCCAGAGCGGCGTCGGGCGAAAAATCCGCGAGGCGGAGTGCAAGATCCGCAGCATAAGGTTCGAAAATCAACGGCACCATATGGCGATCGTAGTTTTCCGGAATTGAGCCGGCGAAAACTTTATCCGTTTCCAACATTGCCGTCATCCTCATCCGACTTAACGACTGGTGAGACTAGCACGAAATCCCGCGTCCTACTTGGTTTTCACGCTGGCACACTTCATAACGTCGAAGAAGCCCCTGATCAGGGCCTGAAGTTCTTCGCCGACCTCAATAGGAATGGTAATTTCGTTCCCATCATCGGTGATGTCGACTCGGTTGCTGACGGCCGCACGCCGATCCTCATTCGCTGGGTTACCTCGCGCTTGGTGACCGCGACCGACAGAAAGGGACAACGAAGATCGAAGGCATCAGGCCAAAGACGGGCGTCGTTGCGGGTGTCGATTTCCTGGCGATCAGCGCCTATGCTCCGCATCCAAACGGTGCTCGGCTATGGATGGAGGGCGATGTCACGTTGTTTTATGAACGCCCGGGCAAGGCGTGTGTGTGAACTCAGGCGGTTGTGCCGGCCACGACTCTCCACTGCGCCATTACGCAGATCCGATGAATGTGGGTGGCTAGGGCTGAGTGTTTCTGGTGCGGTGCGACGAAAAGATTGCGGACTGCTAAGAAAACCGAGATGAACCGTTGCAAGCTTCCGACAGATCGAAATCCCTGCATCATCCGTTCTCGTTTTCGAATTGGTACGTGAGAATTCTCCGCACGATCTCATCGAGAACATAACCGTGTATTTTTTCGTAGGAAACGACAATGCCGCGCTCCAACAGCATTTCTTCCACCATCCGCAGGCTCAAAGGAAACCGGAAATACAGCCACCCCGCGCGGGCGATGATCTGCGGTGGAAAGCGAGGTTCTTGTAACTGATCGTCGGCGGAGTCATCTCACCGAATTATCCAGCAACCGTTAAGCTCAGGACAATGTGACATCGCCGCTTGCCATCTTGGCGTTCAAACCCTGAACGGTTCAAGCCGATGGTTCAGATCCCTTGAAGAGCAGAAAAACAAATCAGACGATCTCAACATGCACCTTAGAGGCGCGAATAAGGTCCAGTTTGTCCGGCGGTATGTCGCCCGTGAGGATGACGAGGTCAAAATCCGTGATCTCGGCGACATAGTTCAGTGCGCTGAACTGGAACTTCGTGGCATCAGCCAGCAAGATGCACCGTCTTGCAACGTGCATCATTGCCTGCTTCGCGCGAACCACGATCTCGTCGGGGGTGTAGAGCGACAGGCCTTGGATCGTGGTGGTAGACAGGATCGCCACGTCGACATGATAGGAGCGTATGGCTTTTTCACAGTTCGCGCCGAAGTAGCCGTTGTAGCCGGGGTGATAGCGCCCGCCGGTCGATACCAGATCGATCTCGGGCGTGTGGCGGAGCTTTTCCAGGATTGGTGCGGCATTGGTGACAACCGTCAAAGGCGCGACCTCGAGCAGGAATTCGCTGAGATGGTAGGTTGTCGTGCTGTCGTCGATCATCACGGCATTGCCGGGCTCCAGATGGGCAAGGGCCGCCCGCGCAAGTCGCTTCTTGTCCTCCACGTTCTTGCGGCCGCGGTAATTGTAGCTGCTTTCGAACAGTAGAGATTTTTCCGCGGAAACCGAGCCGCGCAACCGTCGAACGAGACCTTCCTTTTCCAGCACGGAAAGATCGCGATGAATCGTCATGAGGCTGACATCGAGCATTTCAGCCAGATCACGGATGAGCGTCGATGATCCACTCATCAGCACCTGGATGATTTTCGTGCGCCGCCGCTCCGCCTTTGAGGATGCGGCGTCGGCGTCAGCATCGAAATTGTTATAATCTGTCATCGTGCTCCCTGCTGAATTTAACATTTTCTGTATCGAGCAAATTCGATGCATTGTCTATCGATTTCTCAAATTTGCGAAAACTGCGATGAAAGTGCCATATTTACAATGTGTTGCGTATTCGTTCACTGAATCCGTAGTTATGGGGAAATCTTCATTTTCACATTGCAGAATCTAAAAATGTCGCATTGCAACATAAATTACGATAAAAATAACAAAATAATTGATATCTCTCATTGGGCCTGCTAGGAATCGAGCATCCGGGTGGGAGGCCACCAGCGAAATCTAAATCTTCGCCCACAGGCGAAAAAACATGTTTCCGGCTCGCGGGCCCATCGGTTCGTGGCCTTGGAAACGCGCGTCAGCAGACGGCCGCGCAAGGCGGCACAAGAGAGGATGACATGGCAGATCTGGACGATATCAAGGATGGCAAGGATTGGGGCCGCGAGCGGCCGGCGGACACGTCACGCTTTTTCCTGAAGGGCAATGCCCATCATGATTGGGGCATGAAGGCGCGGCTTTCGCAGGTGTTTCGCCCCGATACCGGGCGCACAGTCATGTTGGCGTTCGACCACGGTTATTTTCAGGGGCCGACCACCGGCCTGGAGCGCCTCGATCTGACGATTGCGCCGCTGGCTGCCCATGCCGACGTGCTGATGTGCACCCGCGGCGGCCTGCGCAGTTCAATCCCGCCGGAGGCACTCAAGCCCGTCGTGCTGCGCTGCTCGGCAGGCAATTCGATCCTGACGGAGCTTTCCAATGAGCTTGTGAGTGTGGAAATCGACGATGCCATTCGCCTCGGCGCTTCGGCCATGGCCGCGCAGGTCTATATCGGCGCGGAATATGAGCACAAATCCATCGCTAACGTCGTGAAGTTGATCGACGCCGGTACGCGTTACGGCATCCCGACCATGGCCGTCACCGGCGTCGGCAAGGCCATGGCGCGCGATGCCCGCTACTTCGGTCTGGCCACGCGCATCGCGGCTGAAATCGGTGCGCAGTTCGTCAAGTCCTACTATGTCGATGAGGGCTTCGAACGCATCACGCTTGGCTGCCCTGTCCCGATCGTGATTGCCGGAGGCAAGAAGTTGCCGGAACGCGAGGCTCTGGAAATGGCCTATCGCGCCATCGACCAGGGTGCGGCCGGCGTGGATATGGGACGCAACGTGTTCCAGTCGACCGATCCGGTGGCAATGCTGACCGCACTGGCGGCTGTCGTCCACGAAGGTCGCACCGGCACAGAGGGCTACGAGCTCTTCCAGGACCTGCACGGTAAGGCGGCGGCTTGAGGCCGTCACCTTAATTGAAGGGGAGCCGGGCCCACGCGGCCCGGCAACAGGAAATCAAGGATCAGCGCATGGAAAATCTCTGGAACGAGGCCGAGGCCCGCGAGGCCGCAACCGGCCTGGACTTGCGGACTTACTCGTCGCGGCTCATCGGGCGCGATCCCACTATGGTGCTGCACGGTGGCGGCAATACGTCCTACAAGGGCGTCGCCACCGACCGTTTCGGAGCTGACCAGCAGGTGATCTGGGTCAAGGCGAGCGGTTTTGATCTGGGCACGATGGGGGTAGAGGGCTTCACCGCGCTCGACCTTTCCTCCGTGCTCGCCCTCGCTGAACTCGAAACGCTATCCGACAGCGATATGGTGACAGAGGTCAAGCGCGCGCGCCTCGATCCGCAGGCGGCGGCGGCCTCCATCGAAGCCATTGTCCATGCGCTGTTTCCCGCGGCCTATGTCGACCATTCCCATGCGGACGGCGTGCTCACCGTCTCCAACAGCCTGAGGGGCACGGCGCTGCTCAGGGAGATTTACGGTCCGCGTGTGATGATCCTGCCCTATGTAAAGCCGGGTTTCGACCTGGCACGGCAGATGCGCCTGGCGATCCTCTCGCCGGAATTCGCTGTGGCCGACGCCATCATCCTGGAACATCACGGCGTCTTCACCTGGGGCGATACGGCTCGCCAGAGCTATGACCGCATGGTGGCGATCTGCACCCGCGCCGAGGATTGGCTTGCCAGCCGTATTTCGTCCTTGCCCGCTGCCCCGCAGACGGACACCGATCCGGTGGTTATTGCCCGACTGCGCGGCGCAGCTAGCCGCCTTGCCGGACGTGCCATGATTTCGCGTCCGGCAGCATGGCTGCCCGTCGCAGAAATCGCCGATGTCACGAGGCTTTCGCGTCACGGCACGCTGACGCCGGAACATGTCATCCACAACAAGCCCTTTCCCGCGGTCATTCAGGGTGAGCCGGAAAAGGCGCTTGAGGATTTTGCTGCCGAATACAAGGCCTATGTTGCGCGCGGTGACGATGCCGATCTGACGCCCCTGCCGCCGCATCCCCATTGGGTTATTCTTCCTGACGGTGCCGTGCGCAGTTTCGGGCCGACGCTGACACGGGCGCGGGTCTCCGCGGACGTGGCGGTGGCCAATCTGCAGGCGCTGCGGCTCGCCGCCCGTCTTGGCGGCTGGCAAGGGTTGGAAGAAGGCGACCTGCGTGCGCTTGAATATTGGGAACTAGAGCAAGCCAAGCTCCGCGTCCAGGGTGCGCAGCCGCCGCTGGCGGGCAAGATCGCGGTCGTGGGTGGTTGCGCAACGGGCATCGGCCGCGCGACGGCCGAGGCATTGCGCGACCGTGGTGCCGTCGTGGTGGGACTGGATATCAATCCTGCCGTGAAGGACCATATGAACCGCCCCGGCTATGAAAGCCTGATCGTCGAACTGACCGACGAGGCGAAGGTATGCGCTGCTCTGCGGCAGGTGGTCGCCGACTATGGCGGGCTCGACATTCTCGTCTCCAACGTAGGCATCTTCCGCGCCGGCGCCAATATCGAAGTGCTAGAGGATGCGGCTTGGGATGCATCGCTGGCCGTCAATCTGACCTCGCACCGCAAACTCCTGAAGCAGGCGATCCCGTTCCTGCGTCACGGTGTCGATCCGAGCGTCATTCTCATCGGCTCGCGCAACGTGCCGGCGCCTGGTGCTGGCGCTGCGGCCTACTCCGTATCGAAAGCGGGGCTGACGCAGTTGATGCGCGTGGCAGCCCTTGAACTCGCTCCCGAAGGGATCCGGGTCAACGTCATTCACCCTGACGGTGTCTTTGACACCGACCTGTGGACGCCGGAAGCGCTGGCGACTTCGGCGCGGCGCTACGGTTTGACAGTGGAGCAATACAAGGCGCGCAACCTGATGCGAACGGAGGTGACGTCTAAGGATGTCGCCCGTGCCGTGGCAGCCCTTGCCGACAGTACGTTTTCCCGAACCACGGGGGCGCAGATTCCGGTGGACGGCGGCAATGACCGGGTCATTTGAGCCGGGAGGAGCAAAACACCAGGAAAGGATGGCTGCGTGAATCCAGCCATTGAGGAGCAACAGCAGGATGATCCGGTTGTGAAGCAAGTACCAGCACTAAAGGAGGATATGATGCGAGGCTTTTTGAAGGGACTGACAGCGGTATCGGCGCTCTGCCTGATGGCAGGTGCAGCCGCGGCCAAGGACTACAAGGTTGCCGTTATCCGGTGGGAACCGAACGACATCTATTTCAACGGCGTCGCGCTCGGCCAGCAGCAGGAAGCCAAGCGCATCTTGACCGAAAGCGGCGACACGATCACGTTCAACGTCTTCGGCGCGAACGATGCCGGCCAGCAGCTGAAGGCGCTTCAGGCGCAGTTCGACAGCGGCGTAGATGGCGTGCTTCTCACCTCCTGGCGTGGTGAAGCGATGCGTAGCATCGTCAAGCAGCTGCAGGAAGCCAATATTCCCGTCGTGACGACCAATGCCTGGGTTCCCGGCGTTAAGCAGACCTTCGTCGCGTTCGACAATGAAACGGCCGGTCGCCTGGGCGGCGAGGCCCTAATCAAGCGCCTCGACACGCTGCGCGGCGAGGGCTGGGCCGAAAAGGGTGGTGTCTTCATCGAACTGCGCTGCATCATCACCGCCTCCTTCGATATTGCCCGCCATACCGGCTATCGCTCTGCACTCGATCCGATCGCCGCCAAGTATCCCGGCGTGAAGATCGTCGAGCAGGAAGCAGGTTGCGATGGCGGCAAGGCGCGCAAGATCGTTGACGACGTGATCTCGCGTGAAGGTGCCGACAAGATCCTGGGCATCGCCAGCATCGACGGCACGATGGGCATCGGTGGTGCTGTTCCGGCCTTCAAGGCGCAGGAACTGCTTTTCCCTATCGACGATCCCAAGCATATTCCCGTTGCCACGATCGATGGTACGGTGCCGGAGTTCCAGTCAATGGCACGGGGTGAAATCGACCATATCTCCGTTCAGCCCGCGACCGGTGAAGGCATCATCTCGATGCGCATGCTGTACACACTGATGTCGGGTAAGGCATTGCCGGACGAGGCCAATGTGTTGCTTCAGGGCGAGGAGCCGATCTGGGCTCCGGTCAAGGTGCTCACGCCCGAGGCGATCGAGGGCTCGTGGTACCAGACGCAGGCTTACAGCGTGCCGGGCAGTGCGAACTACGACGACCCGCGCAACTGGGCGAATGAAATGACGGTCGAGCAGACAGGCAAGATGCCTAACTTTGGCAAGTAACCGCGTCGAGACTGCGAGCGCGCAGGCGCTCGCCGTCACTCTCTCAACAGGAGTTGCCATGACACTGGACCCTTCGCTGAGCTTTGCGGTGCAAGGCGTGACACGCCGGTTTCCGGGCGTTCTGGCGGTCGATTCCGTTGATCTTAATGTCCGCAAGGGCGAGATACACGGCCTGATCGGCAAGAATGGCGCGGGCAAGTCGGTGCTCGTCTCCTTGGTGGCCGGATTGCTCGCACCGAGCCAAGGGCAGATCGTCACCGACCGGGGCGCCCTGACGCCGTCGCAATCCGGGCCGTCGCGGGCCAAAAAGCTCGGCATCGCGCTCGTCACCCAGGAACCGGCCTTTGCCGCTGACCTGTCGGTGGCGGACAATCTCTTCATGGGCCGTCATCCGGGCGGCCGACTGAATTTCCTGTCACCTGGCATAACGCGCCAGCAGTCGAGCGATGTGATCGGGCAACTTGGCTTGCGTGCCCGGCCCGAGGACCGCATGGGCGACCTGCCGCTTGAAACCCAGCAGCTTCTGGCCTTCGGCCGGGCTGTCTTTATCGAAAAGGCGCGTACCATCCTGCTGGACGAGATCACGGCGTCCCTGACCAGCGAGCGCAAGGAAAGCCTCCTGCGCCTTCTGCGCCGGCTGATTGCCGACCAGCTCGACCTGTCCTTCACCCTGATTTCACATCATGTCAGCGAAGTCATGGGCTTTACCGACCGCGTTTCGGTGATGCGCGACGGCGAGCGCGTCGCGACGCTGGAGACGGCGAAAACGACCGGCAGGGAACTGGCCGGCTGGATCGTCGGTGATGTCGCGCAAACCGAGATCAACTATACCGACCAGCCCGAATTTTCGACCGCACCGGTTCTGACGGTGCAGGCGCTGAAGGCCGGGCGCTCCCTCGCGCATCTGGATCTCCAGCTTCATCGGGGTGAGGTGCTTGGTTTTGCCGGCCTGGAAGGTTCCGGCAAGGACGCCGCCATCGAGGCTCTCTACGGATTGGCCCCGAATTATGGCGGATCGATCATGATGGATGGCGCACAAGTGCATCTGAAGAGCCCCAAGGCAGCACAGACGGCCGGCGTTTCCTTCCTGCCCAAGCACCGCGAGGAGCAGGCGGTGATCCAGAACCGCTCGGTGCTGGAAAACGCGATCATCGCCGGGCTTCCCGTGCTGACGAACCGGCTGGGCTTCGTGCGCCGCGCCGAATGCGAAGCCGTTTCCCGCTCCATCGTCACGCGCCTCAAGGTCAAGACGCCGGGTCTCGACGTGCCCATCGACGGGCTGTCGGGCGGCAACAAGCAGAAGATCCTGCTCGGGCGCCTTTCGCTGACGGCGCCGCGACTGGTGCTTCTGAATGAACCGACCCGCGGCGTGGATATCTCCGCCAAGCCGGACATCCTCAAGATGATCCGGGAGGACCTGTCGCGCGATGCGGGCGTCATCATGATCTCGGAAAGCGAGGAAGAGCTGGCCGAGATCTGCGACAGGATCCTGATCTTCTATCAGGGACGGGTGGTCCGGGAATTGAAACGCGGCAAGCCGGGTTTCGATGTCGAGACGATCTACAAGGCGATACAGGGTGTTGAGGTGCCGGTATGACTTCGGTGAATAAATTCATTTTTCTCGTTCTGGAAAAGCATCTGATCTGGGCCCTGCTCGCGCTGTTGTGCCTGGCCGGGTTGGCGGTTCCGGGCTTTCTGTCGGCGCGCAACATTCTGAACGTGATGTGGGCGGCAGCTCCGCTCGGCTGCATGGTGCTCGGACTGTTCTTCGTCCTTCTGACCGCAAATGTGGACCTGTCGCTTGAATCGACCTTCGCCTTGGCGCCGGCGCTGGCCATCGTTCTGTTCTTCCAGAGCCTATCCCTGGACAGCTACCCCATTCTTGCCGTGCTCGGCACGCTGCTGTTCGGTGCGCTGGCAGGGCTGGTGAACGGCGTCTTTTCCGTCAAGCTCAGGGTTAGTTCCTTCCTCATTAGCCTCGGCACGATGCTGCTGATGCGCGGCATCGTGGTCTACCTGATCCCCGAAGGGATCTATTATCTGCCCGAGGGCTATGTCTATCTTGGCTCGGCAAAGCTGTTCGGCATCCTCCCGGTGGCCGTCCTTGTCTGGATCGCGATCTTCCTCGTCGCCTGGCTGCTGATCGATCGCCACCGCCTCGGCAAGGATATTCTCGCGCTCGGCAACAATGAGCACGCCGCCTTCGTCGCCGGCGTAAACATCGAGCGGACGAAGATCATCTGCTTCGCTATTGCAGGCTTCCTGGCTTCGCTCGGTGGCCTTCTCGAAGTCGGCCGCCTGGAATCCGTCGTGGCCGACATGGGGCAGGGCGATATCATGATGGTGTTCGCCGGCACTATTCTCGGCGGCACGGCAATGAGCGGCGGCAAGGGCAATGTCGGCGGCGTCTTCGCGGCCGTGCTGGTGATTGCCATCATTGAGAACCTCATGAACCTGCATGGTGTGCCACCTTCGATCAGGCAGGTCGTCTTTGGTGCCGTGCTTCTGGTGGCGATCTATCTGGCGAGCCTGCAGGAGAGGTTGCGCCACGCACGGCTGGAATCCTGACATGACGGCGTATCTTCTGGGACTGGATAGCGGTCTGACCGTCACCAAGGCCGTGGTCTTCCGGGACGACGGAACGGTCGTGGCGCTTGCCCGGCGTGAGATCGCACAGATCAAGACCACGCCCCGTCATGTCGAACGGGATATGGCAGGCCATTGGAAAGCCTCCGCTACGGCCATTCGCGAGGCGTTGGACCGGGCAAGTGCGAGCGAGGGCATCGAGGTTCGTCCGGTCGCCGTTTCGTTGGCGGGGCATGGCGACGGGCTCTATCTGCTCGACTGCGCCGGTGCGCCGCTTGGCCTTGCGGCCACGTCGCTCGACAGCCGGGCGCAGATATTGCTGCGGCGCTGGGACGAGACGGGCGTGTCGGCGCGGGCGCTGGACCTGACCGGGCAGCGTCCCTTACCGTCATCCCCGGCGCCTCTGCTTGCCCATTTGCGGGATGAGGAGCCGGAACGGTACGGACGCATCGCCGCCATCCTGTCCTGCAAGGATTGGCTGCGTTTTTGCCTGACCGGCAAGGTGGCAACCGATTTCACCGAAGCCAGTGTCGCCTTCACCGACATACGAACGCAACGCTACAGCGACGAGGCGCTTGATCTCTTCGGCCTCGGCGACATTGCCGGCGCGCTGCCGGACGTCATCATGCCGGGTGACATTGCGGGACAGATCACCCAAGAGGCTGCGCAAGCCACGGGTCTTGCCGTCGGCACGCCCGTTGCGGCGGGTCTGCACGACGTGACCGCCTGCGCGGTCGGGTCTGGCGTTTCGGAAGCCGGGACGATCGCGGTGATCGCGGGAACCTATTCGATCAACGAAATGCTGGTCGATGCCCCCAAGACCTCGATCGGATGGAATGCGCGCAACGGACTGCGCCCGGGACAATGGATGAACATGTCGGTTTCGCCCGCTTCCAGCGCCAATCTCGACTGGTTTGTGCAAACGGCTGCGCGGGACGCTCTGGCGGGCGGTGACCCCTTCGCCATACTGCAAGCCGAACTGGATGCTGTCGCCAACGATCCATCCGACATCATCTATCTTCCCTATCTCTACGGCTCTCCGCACGCCGAGGACGTACCGGCGGCCTTTCTCGGGCTGCGGGGCTGGCACGGGCGCGGCCATATGCTGCGCGCTGTGGCCGAAGGCATAGTCTTCAATCACCGGCATCACATCGATCTGATCGATCCGCAAGGGGAGGTCTGCCGCGTGCGCCTGACGGGCGGAAGCAGCCGGAATCCCTTTTTCGGCCAGCTTTTTGCCGATGCGCTGAACCGCCGCGTCGAAGTGCCGGAAATGCCGGAAGCCGGTGCGCTTGGTGCAGCCATCGCCGCAGGGATCGCCGCTGGCGTCTATAGCGGATGGGAGGAGGCGAGCCTGCGTACCAAACCGCAACTGCGTACCTATCAGCCCGGCGATGTCGCCGCGCAGCTCGATGCCGGTTATGGCCGCTATTGCGATGCCATCGCTACGATCATGAAACGGCATGAAGAGAAGACAGCCCGATGACTGGAACTGTAACCACCCGTGGAGCCCACCTGGAGGCCTTGCGCCGGATCGGGCATATCCCGGTCCTGATCGTCGGCGGTGGTATCAATGGCATGGGAACTTTCCGCGATCTCAGTCTGCAGGGCGTCGATTGCATCCTCGTCGAGCAGGGCGATTTCTGCTCCGGCGCCAGCCGTGCGCCGTCACGCATGATCCATGGCGGGCTTAAATATCTGGAAACGGGTGAATTCCGGCTCGTCCGGGAATCCGCGGCCGAACGCAACCGGCTGCTGTGCAACGCCGCGCACTATGTCAGCCCGCTGGAAATGATCATTCCGATCCATTCCTGGTTTGGCGGGGTTGTGCCGGCATTGCGCAAGTTTCTGCGCATGCCGGCCAAGATCACGGAACGCGGTGCGCTGGTCATCAAGCTCGGTCTGTGGCTTTACGATCTCTACGGCGCGCTGAACCGCGTCATGCCCCGCCATCGCATGATCTCCCGCCAGGATATCTTGCGTGAAATCCCCGATCTCGATCCCTCCCTGAAGATCGCGGCCTCCTACTACGATGCCTGGATTACTTCGCCCGAGCGGCTCGTCGTGGAACTGGCGCTCGACGGAATGGCCGCCAATCCCGATAACATCGCCTTGAACCACCTGCGTTTCAGCGGGGTGAAGGGCAATCAGGTCGAACTGCAGGATGCGCAGAGCGGGGAGTTCTTTTCCCTTACCTGCGATGTGCTGGTCAATGCCGCCGGCGCATGGATCGATCGGGTGAACGCGTCAACATCTGCATCGCGCAGGATGATTGGCGGCACGAAGGGCAGCCATCTGATGCTGGACCTGCCGGCCCTGGCCGAAACCCTGCATGGTCGGATGATCTATTTCGAGGCTGACGGCGGGCGCATCTGCATCCTGTCGAATTTCATGGGAAATGTGCTGCTCGGTTCCACCGACATACCGGTCGATGATCCCGATGGGGTGATCTGCGACGACGACGAGGTGGATTATCTCCTGGGGGCGTTTCGGCGGCTCTTCCCACAGGTTCCCGTCGACCGGTCGAACATCTTTTTCAGCTATGCCGGTGTCCGCCCACTGCCGGCCAATGACATGAGCGACCCCGGCGCGGTCAGCCGTGATCATTCCATGCCCGAACTTCCTCCGGAAGGAGAAAGACAGTTTCCGATTTTTTCGCTGGTCGGAGGAAAGTGGACGACTTTCCGCGCGTTCTCCGCTGAGGCGACTGATGAAATCCTCGGGCGCCTGGGCAAGCGTCGGTTGTCTTCTACGGTTGACGTCCCGATCGGCGGCGGCGCAGGTCTTTCGCAGGCAGCTGCTCCGACGGAAAAACTGCTATCGGCAATCATGAGTGATCACGGACTTTCCCGGCACAGAGCGTATCAGCTCGTCACCCGCTATGGCGTGCGTGCGAAATTTTTGGCGCAAGTGCTGGCCGATGGTGAAACGGTCCTCGCATCCTTGCCCGAATTCTCCCAGGAAGAGATTGCTTTCATCTGTGAAACGGAACTGGTCCTGCACGCCGAAGACTTCCTCTTCGGTCGCACCTCTGTTTTCCTCGAACGGCCACTTGATCATGCGGCACTGAATGAGCTGGTCGACGCAATCGGTTCAGTCCGCTCCTGGGATGATGCACATCGGGTGACGGAGCTTGAGCGTCTGATAGAGCGGTACCGCAAAACACATAGAATGGTAGTCTCAGAACGACAGAACCGAAGACCGCAATTTCTCTAGGTGTTTGATCCCACGGTTTGATGGTGCGATCCTTTCTCGAGAATGGAAGGAAGCACTATGGGACAAGTTCGTCACGGGAGCGCCACGACCACGCACCCCGTCAGAGCAGCAATACAGCGATCGCAAGCTTCGCTCGCGCAACTGAGCCGGGAGTTGGGCATCAATCCCAAGACGGTCGCCAAATGGCGCAAGCGTGCAACGGTCGAGGATATGAAGACCGGGCCGACGGAACCGCGGTCCACCGTGCTGACGCAGGCCGAGGAGGCGATGGTCGTCGCGTTCCGGCGCCACACGCTGTTACCACTGGACGACTGCCTCTACGCGCTGCAGCCGTCTATCCCGCACCTGACGCGGTCAGCGCTGCATCGCTGCCTGCAGCGGCACGGCGTCTCGCGCCTGCCTAATGTCGAGGGCGACAAGCCGAAGCGCCAGAAGTTCAAGCGCTACCCCATCGGGTTCTTCCACATTGATATCGCCGAAGTGCAAACCGCCGAAGGTAAGCTCTATCTCTTTGTAGGCATTGACCGAACTGCCAAGTTCGCCGTCGCTCAACTCGTTGCAACGGCTGACAGAAAAACGGCCTGGGAGTTCTTGCAGCACATGCTCGAAGCCGTGCCCTATCGGGTCCATACCATCTTGACCGACAATGGTATCCAGTTCGCCGAGCAACCTCGCAATCGCAACACGATCTATTCCCGGTCCATGAGGTTCGACATGATCTGCCAAGCCAATGGTATAGAGCACCGCCTGACCAAGCCGAACCACCCCTGGACCAATGGACAAGTCGAACGGATGAACCGGACGATCAAGGACGCGACTGTCAAACGCTTCCATTACGAAAATCACGATCACTGCGCACGCACCTCGCAGACTTCCTCGCAGCCTACAACTTCGCACGCAGGCTCAAGACGCTGAACGGCCACACGCCCTACGAATACATCTGCAAAATCTGGACATCAGAGCCGGGTCGATTCATCCTAGACCCGATCCACCAGATGCCGGGACTGAACACCTAGGGCGCGCGTCGCGGTGTTCAGTATTAAAGCGGTGTCGGGGGGGCGAATCCGCTCAAGACTTCCGGATCTCGTCTTCTCGCGGAGGCACGCAGCCGCTCAATGAAAGGTCCATTGAACGACCAATTTCAGTGCCCGGTGTGTCGCTGAGAGCGCCTTTTAGGCGGCCGTAAGATTGGCGCTACTGGAGTATCCGGCCTTTGATGCGGCTCCTTCGGATCTACCGGATATCATCTGGACTTCCTATGTTAGCGGCATCCGAACATCCGCCTTCAGTTCGCGCTGAAGACGAGTATTCGGAGCGAAGCCTGCAGGATCAGTTGGACGGAGTGGTTGCTTTCGTGATCCAGTCAGCCGTGACAGCCTGCTCGAGCGCGAATTCCGGCAGCTTCGCGTTCAGCTCCTCTTCCGTCTTCACATCGTTGTCGATCAGGAACTGGCGCGTAATGAGTGTTGGCGGCAGCAGAATATTGGTCTCCTTGAGATCGCCGGTCAACGACAGGGCAATAGCGCGGAGCGCTGCTGCGCCAGTTCCCGCTGCACTGATTGCGGCGGTCGCCACCCACGGGCTATTCGGTTCGCGGATTGCCTGGATGTCCGACGTTGAGACGTCGACGCTGTAGATCTTTACCTGCTCATTGATACCAGCTTCATCCAAGGCGATCTTCGCGCCGCGAGCGAATTCGTCCCATGGCGCCAGGACCACATTGATATCAGGGTTGGCACGGAAGACCGCTGCGGTCTGGTTTGCCACAGTCTGCGCCGGCGTGTCATCAACCGCGCCCCACTGGGCGAGTTGCGTGACATTCGGATGGTTCTTCTTGAAGGCCTGCCAGGCAATATCACGTTTGTCGAGGGCCGGGAAACCTTCCACGTAGATGTAACCGGCCTTGAAGCTGTCGCCGTTGTCCTTGACTGCCTGCTCCAGGACAAGGTTCAACTGCTTGCTCTCGTCCTGGTCGATGACGATGATTTCCTTCTGCGGCAGCGTGATGTTCTGGACGGCGATCTTGATGCCGGCGTCCAGCGCTTCCTGCACGACATCCGTAACCGCTTCGCCCTTGCCGCCGGCGATGATGATGCCGCTGACGCCGAGATTGATGGCCTGGCGGATCTGCTCGCGCTGCTCATCGGGCTTTTGGCGACCTTGGAAGGAGCGCAGCTCGATGCCGAGCTTGTCGGCCTGGCGTTTCACGCCCGCCTCGTAGTTCTGGTAGTAGTCGCCGCCCGAGAGATAGACGATGAGCGCCACCTTGACGCCGCCCTTGTCGAACGGTGCCGGTGCGCCAGAAATACCTTCCGCGTTTGCGATGCCGCTCATGATGGTGGAGGCCGCCAAAAGGGCGCCGGTTGCTAGGCCAAGAAGAGTGCGACGTTTCATGATGGTTCTCCGATAGGGTTGGGATAGTTGGAATGGGGAGCGGGGTCGTTTGCTCAGTTTCGTCGTTGGGACAGACTGAAGGTCACAGCGAGCGCGCTGATCAGCACGACGCCTTTCACGAAGTCCTGAATGTAGTAGGGGGCGTTGAGCATGGTCAGCCCGTTGAGGAGCACGCCGACGAAGACTGCGCCGACGACCGTGCCGAAGACGTTCGGCCTGTTGGCGCCCAGCACCGCGTAGCCGATGAGGCTGGCTGCGACCGCATCAAGCATCAGGGAATTGCCAGCACTGACATCTCCGCGCCCGAGACGGGCCGCAAGCAGGATTCCGCCAAGGGCGGCAAGAACGGACGAGATGACGTAAGCCGAGAAGCGATAGGTCTTGGTCGGCGCTCCCGCGAGGTGCGCTGCGGTTTGTGAGCCGCCAACGGCATAAAATACACGCCCCCAGCGTGTTCTCTCCATGAGGAACCAGAAGAGGAGTGCGACGACCGCAAGCACAATTACCGGAACCGGCACCACACCGCCGACCCGATATCGGCCAAGCGCCAGGAAGAATTCCGTGAAGGATCCGGTCGCCGCACTTCCGTCGAGCAGGGCCATGCCGGGCGCGACGGAGCGCCCTCCCGTCGGGATGAGCTGGGCACCTGCAAGCAGGAACAGGGTGCCGAGTGTCGCTAACAGATCCGGAACCCGGAGAATGACGATAAGCAGTCCATTGAACAGGCCGACCAGCACCCCGATCAGCAGCGTGCCGGCGAGTGCCTCGAAGGCGGAGCCATTGAGCACGATAAGGATATAGGCCGCAGCCATCTGGCTGAGGGCCGCCAGCGCGCCGACGGATAGATCGAAGCCGCCGATGGCGCAACTGACTGTCACGCCTATGCCAAGCAGGGCAACGATCGCGACGGCCTGCAGGATGCTGAAGATGTTTGCGACCCTCAGGAAAGCCGGCTCATTCAGCTGGAATACGATCATCATGGCTGCGAGCAGGACGAAGATGCCTGACTTTATGACAATGGTTTGCCATGACCAGCTGGATGGCGAGGCGACGCGATCAGGGGAAGACGATGCTGTGATGGACATTTAGATTGTTTCCAACTGCGGCTCCGCCGCCAAGGATGGTGTCACTACGGCTGCATCATCAGCCGCGTCGGTGTCGGCCTGGATCACGCCGTTCTCGATTGTCAGAATGCGGTCGCCGACTTCGAGGGCCTCCTCGTAGTCGCTCACGAAGACGATCGTCGCGCGGCCGGCGCTGCTCGTCCTGATCACGCGAATGATGTCGTCGCGGGCGCCGACATCGACGCCCTGGAAGGGTTCGTCGAGCAGCAATAGTCTTGCAGGCTCTGCTTGCCAGCGGGCCAGAACAACCTTCTGTTGATTTCCGCCCGATAGAGCGGTGAGCGGCACGTCCCGCGACTGTGCCTTGATGCCGAAGGTGGCGATGGCATTGTCGGCGACCCTGCCTTCCTGGCCAAAGGGTAACAAACCGCTGGGACGCCAGCGCCGGAGGAAGGGGAAGCTGATCGTGCCCGCGACTGATGCGAAGGGTACGGAGGACGGAAAGAACGATGTCCGCCAACGGTCTTCACCGGCATAGAAGACGCCCGAGGCGATCGACTGGGCGGGGCCGGAAGGGCGCCACGGCTGATCTTCCAGCCACATTTCTCCTTCCGCAAGAGACCAGAGGCCGAAGACTGCCCCCGCGAGCGAGCTCTTGCCGGAGCCGAGCGGACCGGTGACGGCGATGATCTCGCCGGCGCACACGTCGAGATCGAACGTGGCTTCGCGTTTCGCGAGGCGGGCATTCCTGATCCGAAAGATTGGCGGCCCGTGTCCTGCGGACCGCTTTCTTGGCGCTGGCAGATCGTGGCCGATCATGGCACGGATTGCAGCCCGCATCTCGATGGGCCGCTCGAAACTCGCCGCGATGCGTCCGTCTCGCAGCACGACGACACGATCGGCAAGCCGGCGGATATCAGCCGTTTTGTGGGAGACGTAAATGATCGCGACACCGCTTGTCCGCAGCCCCTCGATAACGCGGAAAAGCTTTTCTGCTTCAACGGAGGAAAGGCTCGCGGTGGGCTCGTCGAACAGCATGACCGTCGGACGGTGGCTGACGGTACGCGCAATGGCGATCAACTGCCGGTCTGCAAGCGAGACATCGGCAAGCTGGGCATTGAGATCGATATCGAGGCCGATACGCTCCGCCCGTTCCCGCGCGCGCCGGCGTACATCCGCTGGCGTGGCGATCAAGGGACCGGTGCCGGTGCAAAAGAGATCCAGCAGCAGGTTTTCCGCTACGCTGAGCGTGGGTACGCCGACATCGGCGATCGATTGGTGAACCACGACGATGCCGCGTGCGCGCGCCTCCGCAGGAGATGCGATATCGACCTGACGGCCCTCGATTTCGATCGTGCCGGAATCGGCCCGATGGACACCGCAGAGAATCTTGATGAGCGTCGACTTGCCCGCGCCGTTAGCACCCATCAGTGCGACAATCTCACCGGCATGCACATCGATATCCGCAGCGCTCAACGCGCGGGTCGGCCCATAAGACTTGCTCACCGAGCGCAGCCGCAGGGCTGGGGGTACAGGCTTCAATGAGGTCATCGCCGAAGTCCTTCAAGGCAATACGAAGTTTTCGAGCCTAGAAGAGTTCAGTCAGCGACATAAGAAATAATCTACTATTTTTATAGAAAATAATAACTCTGGCTTTCCAACTATCGCGTAAGCGAGCCTGCCGCCTCTCAGCTCCCGCGTGATATGCCGCCTTTGCATTGCGTGGCGTATCCGGGCGGGTGTGATCCAGCTAGATGGCAAGAGCCGCGCTCCGGGACGCTCCTTTGGCGGCTTCAAGCTGTTGGGTAATGGTCGCGAAGGCAGCAAGCGGGAACTGGAGAACTTTATGGAGGTAAAGGCGACAAGTGGCGATCCAGGTTTAAGTTGTTAAGTCGATGGTATCGCCATGGCATGGTGCATGTCCTTTGAAGAGCTCTCGCTCTTTGCATCCAGCGGTATCATCGCCATTCTAGCGAGCCAGTGGAAACTCGAGCTTCCTGACATCATACCCAAGTTCGCTTGCCTTTCGGACCATCCGTTGCAGGCGTGCCTTCGAAGGGACCGTTCTCGAATAGATCCAGAGATCCGTCATGGATGGGTTGGCGCTGATGAACCAGGATTTGTCAGGTGATTTGTAAAGGATCCAGTAGTTGAAGGTGATCAACAGCGGATAACGGACGCGCATCTTCGCGTTTGCCGTTCCGAAATCCTCGATCTTGCCCGTGCCGCTGACCGTCTTCAATCTGCCCTTCGGCGTATCGACGTGGCAGCCGTCCTCGACGATGACCTCGTCCGGCGTCTTGCCCTTCCGATATGTCGAATAACCGGCGACGCAGCCATCGGTCAGGACCATCGGCGTTCGCCCGATCTCCAGCCAAGTCCCCCGATAGTGGTCAGCTCCAACCTGGACGACTTTGGGCGCGGCGGCAGCCTCCGTTGTCAGGCCGAACAGCAGGCCGAACATGACTGTCAGAAATGCCGAAACGCGAATATGTGATAGCATGATGATCTCCTCCATATGAACCTGGTCTCTTAACGAAGATTTCCCGGATCGGGTTCGCCGGAGCGGACGATCCCGGCAAAACGAAGGGCGATGAAGGTCGTCAGACTTGCGACCGCGAAGGCGTTGAGGTTCAGCAAGATCGATAAGCCACTCCCTTTCCATGCGTGGAGCGGCATGCCGATCCAGTTTCGGGAAAACACGAAAATCACGAATACGAAGACGGCCGCGCCGCGCTGCCACCATAACTCGTCGGCCCGGAACGAGAGCGCCACAAGCAGGATGCAGGCGGCCAAGAACAGCTCCGTGCCAGAAGCCGGTCCAAAAAGCTTCGTTTCGAATAGGGTATCGAGTGTGCCGACAAGGGGGAGGGCGACACGAGCTGCCAAACTGGAACGCGGCGCCAGGAAGGGTATCGCCAGGAAGAACGGCGCGGCGACAAGTGAGCCGAGCGCTGCCGAGACGCCATCGCCGACAAGATACCAGACATAGAGCGGATAGAACGGTTTGTTCAGGACGATCACCCAGGCCACCGTGACGGTTGCTTGGGTCAGTGGGTCGAGTGGGGCGCGCTTCGCCCCGGTCACGGCGCCGGCGCCAGCAGGTAGTGGCCAACGCCCCAGACGTCGCCATTGTCGTGGCCGAAGAGGCCCGCGGTCGACAGGAAGAACAGCCGCCAGCGGCGCAACCACAGAGAGGCGTCCTTGCCGTAGACCTGGCGGAAAATGGGTTGGATGCGATCGATGTTGCGGTCGAAATTCGAAAGCCAGTCGCGTGCGGTTCGTCGATAGTGGGTGCCGGACCAACGCCACTCGTTTTCGACCTGGAAGAGATCGCCGAAGCGATGGGGCAAATCATGTGCCGGCATGATCCCGCCGGTAAAGAAGTAAAGGGCAATCCAGTCTGCTGGATCGTCGTGGTCGAAGCGGTAGGAGCGGTCCTTATGGGTGAATACATGCAGGAAAAGCCTGCCGTCCGGCTTCACCCAACCCCGCGCACGCTTCAGAAGCGTCCTCCAGTTCGACATGTGCTCGAACATTTCGACCGAGACCACCCGATCGAACCGAAACTCCGTCGTGAAGTCGTTCATGTCGGCCGTGATGACTTCGAGATTGGACAGACCGTCCTGTCGCATGCGGTCGAGAATATATGCGCGTTGCGAGGCCGAGTTGGAGACCGAGGTGATTCGCGACTTCGGAAATTGGCGCGCGAGATAGAGTGACAACGATCCCCAGCCGCATCCCAGTTCGAGGATGCTCATGCCGTCTTCGATAGCAGCATGCTGGACTGTCTGCGAAAGCGCGTTGGTTTCCGCCTCCGCCAGTGTCGTGTCCGTGGTCGAATAAAGACAGCAGGAGTATTTGCGCTGCGGGCCGAGTGCGAGGGCGAAAAACTCCGCCGGCACCTCATAGTGCTGGCGATTGGCATCGTGCGTATGGGTCGCTACGGGAAATTTCCCCATGGTCTCTACGAAGGCGTGCTCCGTTTGGGCTGATGTCGCAGCGAGTTTGCGCTTGGTACGGCCGCACAGGAAATCGATGCCGGCAAGCGTCATGCCGTCGGTGAGCGGCGCGCGCTCGGCGGTACTGATGGCGAAGGCCAGCATGTTCACGGCTATTCTCCTTGATGAGTGGGTTCGGATTTTCGGGGGCCGGGAAAGAAGGCGTTGACGCGAGCTTGAAGGGCGCGGAACTTGTCGCCGCGCGAGCGCAGCATGTGTTCCTCGAGCGGCGGAATACCGGAGATGTGCACCAGCAGCCAATACATCAGGAGCGGCGCGAGCATCGACAGCCAACTCCACGCCGAAAGGTTCAGCGCAAACAGCGGCCAGCAACACCAAAATAGCCACTCGAAGAAGTAATTAGGGTGCCGGGAATAGCGCCACAGCCCTGTTTCGCAGACGTTGGTCTTCGCCTGCAGGGTCTTGCGGAATCGCGAGAGTTGCCAGTCTGAGACGGCCTCTCCGGCAAGCGCCACGAGCGCGACCATTGTCGCGAGACCGTCGATGAACCGGGGAAAGGGGGCGTCGTTTGCGGCGGCGAGATAAACGGCAAGCACCAGGATAAACGCCGCAACGGCCTGGATCTGCAGGAAGAGAAAGAGCCGCCACGCGGCGCTGTCGCCCCAGTCCTCGATAATTTTTGCATATCGCGGATCTTCACCACGAGCTCTGGTGCGCGACCCGATATGGCCAGCGAGCCGCAGCGACCAGGTTGCGATGAGGAACAAGACGGCCATGCGCCGGTCAAAATTGCCATCGGCAAAGAGTGCCGCGAATATGCCGCCGCCACCGACCGCGAAAGACCAGATCGTATCGATCCAGCCGCTCGCACCTGTGGCGCGCTGGATGCCCCAGGCGATCGACATGGCAAGCGACAGCCAGAGTGCGATGACGACCAGAAGAGTCAAGTCCATCCTGTTCCTCGATCAGCTCCAAATGTAATCCTACAGTCTGGTACGGCGCCGAAGGCGTTTCAGTTTCGGCAGGCCCTCAAGAATCTCGAAAATTTTTCGCACATCGCGAAACTAACCCGAAGCACCTCTCGTAATGCGCAGATGGAGCATCTGAACCGGCGAGGACGAGAGGGTTTGCATGGCATTTTATGAGCGCGCTGCTGGCGGAAGGCACCTGAAAATCGCAGTCGTGGGAAGCGGTATTTCCGGCCTCTCGGCTGCCTGGCTACTGTCGCAGAGACATGATGTGTCCGTCTATGAAGCAGCGAACCGCGTTGGCGGCCATAGCAATACGGTTGAGTTCGAGAGCTCGAACGGCCGCTTCGCGGTTGATACCGGTTTCATCGTCTATAACGAGGCGACCTATCCGAACCTGACCGCCTTGTTCCGCACGCTCGACGTGCCAACGGCCGCTTCCAACATGTCTTTTGCGGTCTCGCTAAACGAGGGCGCCTTCGAGTACTCCGGTGGCACCGGCCTCGGACTGTTTGCGCAGAAATCCAATCTCGTCAAACCGCGCTTCTGGTCAATGATACGCGATATTCTGCGGTTTTATCGCAGCGCACCGCGTGATCTTGCAATGATGGGCGGCATTTCGCTCGACGATTACTTGACGCGCAACGGCTATGGCCGAGCCTTTCGCGACGATCACCTCTATCCGATGGCGGCGGCGATCTGGTCGACACCAGCCATGCAGGTAGGCGCCTATCCGGCAGCCGGCTTCGTGAACTTCTGCTGCAATCACGGGCTTCTCGAACTTTGGGACCGCCCCGTCTGGCGTACGGTGAACGGCGGCAGCAGGGAATATGTGACGCGGATGATCCACCGGTTCGCCGACCGCATCCGTCTTTCGACACCGGTGGAGGCGATCCGTCGCCAGCCCGGATCCGTGGAGATCCGCGATGCGCATGGCGGCGTGTCGGTCTTCGACGACGTGGTGATCGCGACCCATGCGGATCAGGCACTGCGTATGCTCGGCGATGCGAGCGACGAAGAGCGTCGTATTCTCGGCGCCTTCCGCTACTCGCGCAACGAAGCCGTGCTGCACGGCGATACGACCCTGATGCCAAAGCGGCGGCCAGCCTGGTCGAGCTGGAACTATGTCGCCGATACACGCGCAGATGCCGGGATCGGTCCGGCGCAGCCGTCAATCACTTACTGGATGAACCGGCTGCAGCCGCTTGGAGCAGCACCGCCGACTTTCGTAACCCTCAATCCCCGTCGTGCGCCGCGCGAAGAAACTGTTATTCGGCGCGAGGTCTATGATCATCCGGTGTTTGACCTTGTCACCGATCGGGCGCAGCACGAGGTATGGTCGCTGCAGGGCGTGCGCAATACCTGGTTCTGTGGCGCGCATCTCGGCTCCGGCTTTCATGAGGATGGTATTCAGGCAGGCTTGGCAGTCGCCGAGGATCTTGGCGGTGTGGGTCGGCCTTGGCAGGTGGATCAGGAGAGCGCCCGCATCGTCCGCAAGCCGCTGAGCAAGCCGGCCGAACGACCGATACCACTGGAGGTTCTGGCATGACGGGGCAACTGCAGTCGGCCCTGTTTCCGGGGCATGTGACGCATGTGCGGCTGAAGCCCAAACGGCATAGTCTCGGCTATCGGATTTATTCACTCCTGATCGATCTCGACGAACTCGAGACGCTCGATCGTCGGCTCAAACTGTTTTCCGTCGATCGCTTCAATCTGTTCTCGTTTCGCCGCAAGGACCGCGGCGATCGGTCGGGGGCCGATCTCAAGGGGCAGGTGGAGAGCGCCATGCAGGTAGTGGGCGTCGAGCCGGATGGCGGTCCCATCCGCCTGCTGACGATGCCACGGCTGCTGGGTTGGGCCTTCAATCCGCTGAGCGTTTTCTTCTGCTACGGCAAGGATGGCGTCTTGCGGGCGATCCTCTGGGAAGTGGATAACACGTTCGGCGAGCGCCACGGCTACATGATTCCAGTCGAGAGAGACGCTGGCGAAGAAATCCTGCAGCGCTGCGACAAGGTATTCTATGTTTCGCCGTTCATGGACCTGGATCTGCGCTACGAATTTCGGGTCCGTGCTCCGACCGAAAGTCTTTCGATCCGCATCGATGCGTTCGACGTTCAAGGGCTGATGCTGACGGCACGGCATCTCGCGAAGCGGACGGAACTGTCGGATGCCGTCCTGCTGAGAGTGTTCTTCACCATTCCATTTCTGACGATCAGGGTCGTTGGTGGCATCCATTGGGAGGCGCTGAAGATTTGGTTGAAAGGCATTCGTCTGCGCTTACGCCCGAAACCGCCGGAGGATCCTGTTTCCTTCGTCCGCTGCGATCTGATCGATGAGAAACTATCACCTCCGAAAGTCGAAATTGATGAGCCAGCTTGACGATATCTCCCGAATAACGCCTGCCGTCCCAGTTCGCTCGCAACGGCTGAGCTTTGGTGCCAGGCTTCTGGCGCGTCTGATTGGTGACATACGCTTCGGCCGCCTGAGGGTTGTGCTGCCGTCCGGGGCGACGATTGAAAGAAGAGGTTCGGAGCACGGTCCAGACGCCATGATCGTTGTGCGGAACTGGCGCATGGTGCGTCGCCTCTTCACGGCCGGCGATATCGGTTTTGCCGAGGGCTTTCTGAAAGAAGAGTGGACAACCCCGGACCTCACGGCGGTCATCCGGTTTGCCGCTCGCAACAGCAAGGCGCTCTCGTCGGCAATCGAAGGAAATCTGCTGATGCGCTTCGTCCATCGGATAAGCCATCTGCTGAACGCCAATACCAGGAAAGGAAGCCGGCGCAATATCGAGGCGCACTACGATCTCGGCAATAGCTTCTACAAGGAATGGCTCGATCCGACGATGCTCTATTCCTCGGCGATCTATGACGAGACGACGCCGACTCTCGAAGCCGCCCAACAAAACCGGCTCGACCGGATTGGCAAAAAGCTGGCCCTTAAGGGCGGCGAAAGCGTGCTGGAAATTGGATGTGGTTGGGGAGCGCTGGCTGTCGAGCTTGCCACCAAGTCGAATTCAAACGTCCTCGGGATCACCTTGTCTCCCTCGCAACTGGCATGGGCGCAGGATCTCGCGGCTAAAAGTGGTCTGGCCGAAAATATCAAGCTGCGACTTCAGGACTACCGGGACACGGATGGCCGATACGACCGTATCGTGTCGATCGAGATGTTCGAGGCAGTCGGCGAGGCCTATTGGCGGGGTTACTTCGACACTTTGAAACGTTGCCTGAAGCATGACGGGCGCGCCGTGCTGCAGATCATCTCGATCGAGGAGAGGCGATTCGAGTCCTATCGCGGTAGTACCGATTTTATCCAGAAATACATCTTTCCCGGCGGTTTCCTGCCATCGGACAAGGCACTTAAACAGGCGATCTCAACCGCCGGGCTCAAGCTTGCCGAAGTCGAGCATTTCGGAAAATCCTATGCCAGAACGCTGGCCGACTGGCGGTTCCGCTTCCATGCCAACTGGCCGGCGATCGAAGCTCAGGGCTTCGACGAGCGCTTCAAGCGGCTCTGGCATTATTACCTTTGCTACTGCGAGGCCGGGTTCGAGGAGGGAAGCATCGATGTTGGACTTTACACGGTCGAGCATGCGTAGGCCTCTCAAAGGAGAATGGAGATGAAGTTTCTCACTCTGACAGTTACAGTTGTCGCGCTTGGTTATGTCGGCATCGCGAAGGCCGCTGATATCGACGGTCAATGGGCGCGAGGCGACGGAAATGCCAGGGTTATGATCGCGCCCTGCGGGTCCGACCTCTGCGCGGTGAATACCTGGATCAAACCGGGGACAGCCAAAGAAAAGGAAGGCGACAAGCTGGTCATGACGATCAAGCCAAGCGCCGAAGGTGCTTATTCCGGGAAGGCCTACGATCCGCAGCGTGACATAACCTACAAGCTCACCGTGACCATCGATGGTGACAAGATGATTACCCGCGGCTGCATCGTGGCTGGCCTCCTTTGCAAGGGCATCGATTGGACGCGGATCCACTGACACGGTTCAGGACGTTAGGAGCATACTATGAAGACGTACGCGGTCGCATATTTCGCTACACTCATTGTTTTCGCTGCGATCGACTTTGTCTGGTTGAGCACCATGGCTGACCGCCTTTACCGTCCGGTTCTCGGTGACATGCTCGCCGCTGAGTTCAGTCTCATCCCGGCTATAGCCTTCTATTTTATATATGCTGGCGGACTGACCTATCTTGCCGTGAGAAGTGGCTTGATGTCCGGTTCGCTTGCGACGGCTCTGCTTCATGGCGCGGCGGTTGGCTTCACCGCATACGCCACATACGACCTGACCAATCAATCTACGCTTAAGAACTGGTCGACCCTCCTGACAATCGCTGATTTGGTCTGGGGAACGGTTCTTTCTGCGATTGCCGCCGGGGCAGGTTTTTGGATCACGCGGCGGATTACAGGATCTCATAACCAGACATGACTAGCCTATCGCGTAGACCCACTGCGCAGTTGGCTCAAGGCTCGGACATCACGGACGCTGCAGATGTCAGGGATTTCAACGATCGATCTTTATAAGAGGCGGGTGGCAGGACTACTCTCAATGCACAGCGACGACATCGCAGGCCTGGTCAATCGTATCGCCATCGGAGATCGCGCGGCTTTCGTGTCGCTTTACGAATCGACCAGTCCGAAACGAATGGGCATATGCCTGCGCATTCTGAGCAACCGCGGTGACGCGGAAGAAGCATTGCACGAAATCTACATCAAGGTCTGGCAACGCGCACGGACCTTCTCGGTCTGCCCAAGCTCCACTTCCGCTTAGCTTTCCGCGATCGCACGCGATCACGCTATCAGCCTAATCCGCGTCCGCAAGCCAATTTCTGAAGATTGCTCTGATCCCCAAAAGCGGTCCTGTTTTTGGGGATCAGATCATACACGATCGATTGGATCGGAAGCATCGGCTTAAAATGGCTTTGTGTGCCCTCTCACGACGGCCTGTTTCTAACGACCAGGAATTCCCGGCGTTAAACGGACGGCGGGCAGTTCGCGAAACGCTTGCGATGCGGACTACTGACGCAAGATGCGTAGTCTCGGCTTCGCAGCAGTTTATAAGCCATCGCGCCGGTCCTGGCGCTCACCCTTCAAGGCCTTGAAGCGTTCCTGGCCAGCTCTTCGAAAGCGGCGAACAAGACAACTCGAGAAGGTCGATCGCGCGGGTGGCGAGGTGGTCCACGATCTCAGCGACGGATTGCGGAAGATGGTAGAAGGCCGGCACGGGAGGCATGATGATCGCCCCCATTTCGGTGACAGCACACATATTGCGCAGATGCCCCAGATGGAGCGGCGTCTCGCGGGTCATGAGCACCAGCCGGCGGCGCTCCTTCAACTGCACGTCTGCTGCGCGCGCCAGAAGCGTGTCCGTGCGGCCTGTCGCAATCGCAGAAAGCGTCTGCATGGAACAGGGCGCGACGATCATGCCATGGACCGGAAAGGAGCCGCTGGCAATCGACGTCCCGATGTCGTCGTTCGGATGATGGTGATGGACGAGGGACTGAAGTCGTTCCAACGCGGTCGGGTCGCATTCCAGGTCGAGTGTGCGTCGCGCGGCATCGGAGACGACAAGATGCGTCTCGATATCCGGGAGTGCGGCAAGCAATTCGACGATGCGCATGCCGAGTGCGGCACCGGACGCGCCGGATATGCCGACGATGACGCGCGCAATGTTCATGGCGCAATACCCTCAACGCCGAGGGAGGCCCAGAGACCGTCGATACGGGCGGTGACGTCCGGTGACATCGCCAGGACCCGGCCCCATTCGCGGTCCGTTTCGGTGCCGATCTTTGTGGTGGCGTCGAGACCGAGCTTGCCGCCGAGACCAGCCTTTGGAGAGGCGAAATCGAGATAGTCGATCGGGGTGTTCTCGACGCACATCAGATCGCGGCTCGCGTCGAAGCGGGTGGAGAGCGCCCAGATCACGTCTTCCCAGCGTCTGACGTCGATATCGTCGTCCACCGCGATGATCAGCTTGGTATAGGTGAACTGCGGCAGCATGGACCAGAGGCCCATCATCACCCTCCGCGCCTGGCCGGGATACCGTTTGTTCATCGAGACGACCATGGCGCGGTAGGAGCACGCTTCAGGCGGCAGCCGGAGGTCATGGATTTCCGGAAATTGCCGTTTCACCAGCGGCACGAAGAGTTCGTTCATGGCCTCGCCGAGCCGCGACGGCTCGTCCGGCGGGCGGCCGGTATGGGTGGAGAGATAGAGCGGGTTTTTGCGCATGGTGATCGCCGAAAGCGTCATCACCGGAAAGCGTTCGACGGCATTGTAGTAGCCGGTATGGTCACCGTAGGGACCTTCTTCGGCCTCCTCGGTGGCCGAAACCATGCCTTCGAGCACGATTTCCGCACTGGCAGGCACCGGCACGGGAACGCTCACGCCCAGCGCTGTTTCCTGCCGCCGCCCGCCCAGCACGCCAGCAAAACTCAGTTCGCTCAAACCGTCCGGTAGTGGCATCACCGCAGAGAGGATCGTTGCCGGATCGGCACCGATGACCACCGCAACCGGCATGTCGCGTCCAAGCGCCTGCCAGAGGCGGTGGTGACGGGCGCCGCCACGGTGCGCCAGCCAGCGCATGATCAGCCGGTTCCGGCCGAGTTTTTGCATACGGTAAATGCCGACATTGACGTCGCTCGGATCCTCCGGTGCACGCGTGATGACAAGCGGCCATGTGACGAGCGGCGCCGGTTCGCCCGGCCAGCAGGTCTGGATGGGCAGGCGGTCGAGATCGACTTGATCCTCCCGCCAGACGATTTGCTGGCAGGGTGGGCGCCGTGTCTCGCGCGGGTTCATCGAGAGCGCGGCCTTGAGATGCGGCAGTTTGTGCCACGCATCGCGCAGCGAGCGCGGCGGCCGCGGATCGCGCAGATCGGCGAGGAAGTGCGCAAGACGCGGCAGGCCACCGGCTTCGAGCCCGAAACCCCATTCGATGCGCTCGCGGGTTCCAAACAGGTTTGCGAGGAGAGGGATCGGCTGGGTGCGCCCTTCCGCATCGACCGGGCGCTCGAAGAGAAGTGCAGGCCCTTCATCTGCCAGCACGCGGCGGTGGATTTCCGTCACCTCGTGGACGAGAGAAACAGGCTCTGCAATGCGCTTCAGCCGTGCGCGTCGCTCCAGGAGCGCCACGAAATCCTGCAGGCTGTCGTAACGGCGGGGAATGGCGGCATCGGCTTTCATGCCGCTCCTTTGCCGGGGAAAATTGTCGTGGTCTTTGAGCTGGCGCAAACTCCGCAAGCGCAAGGCTCCCTAGGTTCCGGTCATTCGTTTCTCGCCGGGGTCCTGTTCATGTCGTTTCTTCCTCCCTTTCTCGCAAAACCCGCCGATATAGCGCCGATCTGGCTGGTCGAGCGGATGGCGCGCCTCGTCTTTTCCGGGGTTCTGAGGGCTCATCCCGGCCTCTTCGAACGGCTAGGTCCGTACCAGCAGGTCCGCTATGGTTTTTCGCCGACTGACCTGCCGCTGCATTTCATCGTAGTCCCGCAAAAGCGTTCGCTCAGCGTGTCGCGAGGCCAGGCGCCATCGGCGGATGCCCGCATTGGCGGACCGCTCGTGTTGCTGCTGGGGCTTCTCGAAGGGCGATGCGATGCTGACGCGCTGTTCTTTTCGCGCGACCTTTCGGTGACGGGCGATATGGAGGCCATGCTGGCGCTGCGCAATGCGCTCGATGACAGCGCGATCGACCTGCCAAGCGAACTCGGCGCGCTGGCCGGGCCGTTTTCGCCGCTGGTTTCTGCTATCGCGCGATATGTCCGCGCCAAGACCCTCGAAGGGAGGGTCCCTGCATGGAACTGATCTGTCCGGCCGGCACGCCTTCCGCCTTCCGCGAGGCGGTGGAGGCCGGAGCCGATGCCGTCTACTGCGGCTTTCGCGATGAGACCAATGCCCGCAATTTCCCCGGCCTCAATTTCAGCCGCGAGGAACTGCGCCAGTCCATAGGACTTGCCCGCGGCAGGCGGGTGCAGACCTTCGTCGCGCTCAACACCTTCATGCGGGCGGGCGATGAGGCGCTTTGGTATCGGGCGGCAGACGATGCGGTGGCGATCGGCGCCGACGCGCTGATCCTCGCGGATTTCGGCCTGATGGCCTATGTGGCGGAGAAGTATCCGGAACAGCGATTGCACGTCTCCGTCCAGGCTTCGGCCTCGAATGCCGATGCGATCCGCTTTCTCATCGAGGCTTTTGGCGCCAGGCGCGTCGTGCTGCCACGCGTGCTGACCGTGCAGGACATTGCCCGGTTGACGCGGCAGATCGCCTGCGAGGTGGAGGTCTTCGCCTTCGGCGGGCTCTGCGTGATGGCGGAGGGGCGCTGTTCGCTCTCCTCCTACGCCACCGGCAAATCGCCCAACATGAATGGCGTCTGCTCGCCGGCTAGCCATGTGCGCTACCGGCAGGACGGCGCGGACCTCGTCTCGGAACTCGGCGCCTACACGATCAACCGTTTCGGCCCCGGTGAAGCCTCCGGCTACCCGACGCTATGCAAGGGGCGTTTCGCGATTGGCGACGTGGAAGGCTACGCCTTCGAGGATCCGGTCTCGCTCGATGTCATCGATGAGATCGATGCGCTCCGGGCGGCCGGCGTCTGCGCGCTTAAGATCGAGGGGCGACAGCGCGGCAAGGCCTACGTCGCCGAGGTAGTGTCTTCGCTGAAGAGGGCGCTCACCGCGGGGCCGGCAGAGCGGGCCGCGCTGGTGGCCCGGTTGCGCGCAATGAGCGAAGGCCAGCGCACCACGACGGGCGCCTATGACAAGCGCTGGCGATAGGAGCCGACATGTCGAAGACCAACAAACCGGCTCTCAGCCTCGGACCGGTCTACTTCCTGTGGAACGGGCCGAAATGGCGTGACTTCTACTTCCGCATCGCCGACGAGGCGGACGTTGCCCATGTGACGCTGGGTGAGACCGTCTGCTCCAAGCGCCAGCATTTCAGCGAGCCGCATGTCGCAGAGGTCGTCGAGCGGCTGGAAGCGGCTGGCAAACGGGTGACGTTCTCCACGCTCGCCATGGTGACGCTGGAGCGGGAAAGCCGGTATGTCCGTGATCTCATCCGCGACAGCGCCCACCCGGTCGAGGCGAACGATCTTTCTGCACTTGGCCTCGTCAAGGACCGACCGCATGCGATCGGCCCGCTGGTCAATGTCTACAATGCCGCAACGGCGCGCCTGCTTGCGGCGCGTGGCGCAGACAACATCTGCCTGCCACCGGAGCTGCCGGCGGGTTCCATCCTGCAGATTCTGGCCGCGATGCCGGGCTTCTCCTTCGAGATTTTTGCGTTCGGCCGCATGCCGCTCGCCATTTCCGCCCGCTGCGCCCATGCCCGCTCAAAGGGACTGACGAAAGACAATTGCCAGTTCATCTGCGGCGAGGAGCCGGACGGCCTGCCGCTGCGCACCCTCGATCGCCAATCCTTCTTCGTGTTGAACGGCGTGCAGACTATGTCGAATAGCTGTGCCGTGCTTCTCGATGATCTAGCGCCGCTGGTGGAGGCGGGACTTTCGCGTGTCCGGCTCTCCCCGCAGGATTGCGACATGGTTGCGGTGGCCGGCGTTTACCGTGCGGTCCTCGATGGCAGAATGGACGGCGCGGAGGCGATTGCGGGCCTGTCGAGCATCTATCCGGGCGTGCGCTTCTCGAACGGTTTTCTGCACCAGCAGGAAGGAGCTGCCTGGGTGTCGCGCGGGCGCAACACGGCAATCGGGCACGGTTGAGCCGCTGGTTCAGGCGAAAATGGTGCGCGCGTCGATCGTCGGCGCGGCCTTCACCATGAGGGAAGGCTCTTCGGCAACCTGTCGATACTGGCGGCATCAAGGCTCGGTTCGCTCATGGTGTTTCCTATTGGCCGAAGAACAGCACGGCAGCGATGACGATCGACGCGCCGACGGCGGAAAGCGTGCCCGCGCCCTGCAGGACGCCCATGCGATAGAGCATCATGGCAAAGCCGGCGATGACCGGGGCTGCGACGACGAGGCCGAACTGTGCATCCGTCATGGAAGGATCCTTTCGTTTCACCGCCATTCTGCCGCGCCGGCCGCCGCTACTCTTTGTGCCGGCGCAAAGAAGCCTGCGGCTCCCGACGCTACGAAAGGCCATGGCGACGATAGACGACGTGGACACCACAGGCAGGAAGGCGGAGAGCGGAGGCGACGATTCCTTGCTGCTCTGGATTCTGGTGTGGAGCGAGTTGGCCGCCTTCGGCGCACTGCTCATCGCCTTCATGGTGATGACGGTGACGGATGTCGGGAGCGCATCGCTTCTGCGCTCTCATCTCCATCCGGGGCTCGCCGCGCTCAACACGGTACTTCTCGTCTTCAGCGGCTGGCAGGCGGCGCTCGCTGTTCGCTCGGGCGACAGCGCGGCGCGCCGGCCACTCATGTTTGCCGCGCTGTCTGGCTTTGCCTTCGTGCTGATCAAGCTGGTCGAATACACAGTTGAGGTTCGCTCCGGCATCGGCACGGCTGGCACGCTCGCGGAACTCTATTTTCTCGTCACCGGCTTTCATCTGCTGCATGTGCTTTTCGGCGCCGGCATTCTCTTGCTTGTTGCCTGGCGGCCATCGCGGGCGAACGTTGTGATGATCGCCACGCTCTGGCATGCGATTGACCTCATCTGGCTCGTTATGTTCCCCATCGTCTATCTCGGTTGAGGCTCCATGACCCGACAGGCTCGCGAACAGTTTAATGCTATCCTCGCCCTGCTGTTGACGCTCGCCGCCGGCGGCGCCTTCGTCGGCGGGCTGAGCGGCGGGCTGCTGGTGCCGACCATCGCCGTACTCGTCATGGCTTATGCGAAGAGCCGCATCGTCATCCTCGATTTCATGGAACTGCGCGCTGCTAGCGGCGTCACGCGGTCCGCGCTGCTGGCCTGGCCGGCGTCCCTGCTCTTGCTTGCACTCACCCGCGCGGTCGCCGTCACGCTCATCGGCTGACGAACCGCCTCGTTCTTTGCCAATGCGCAAAGAAGGCTTTTTCCCCGACGCTAGAACCCAAGACGTCCCGCACTGCCGGCGAGGGGCTCGCCGGCAAGCCAGTCGGCGGGTTTGGCGCCGGGCTCGGGGAGTTTCGGCAAGGAAAGGACCAGGGGATGGCAGAGCGCCTAACCAAGACCGGGGCCCGCAATGTCTTCTATGGCGGGTCCATCTTCTTCTTCGCGATCTTCGTGGGGCTTACGGCCCACTCTCACTACTACATACGCACCACCTCCACCGACGAGACGACGCTGACCGACAGCGTCGCGCGGGGAAAACACGTCTGGGAAAAGAACGCCTGTATCAACTGCCACACGTTGCTTGGCGAAGGCGCCTATTTCGCGCCCGAGCTCGGTAATGTGTGGAAGCGCTACGGCGGCGTCGATGACCCGCAAGGCGCGCGCGAGGCCTTGAAGGCCTGGATGGCTGCCCAGCCGAGCGGGGCGGAGGGCCGGCGGCAGATGCCGCAGTTCAACCTAACCGAACAGGAACTCAATGATCTGGCCGATTTCCTCGAATGGACGAGCCGGATCCTGACCCAGAACTGGCCGCCGAACGATGCCGGCTGACCGACAAGCGCCCAGGAGAAAGATATGAAATATCAAACGCAAAAGGTCGCGATGCTGTATTTTTACGGCGCGCTCGGCCTGTTCCTTGCCCAGGTGCTCTTCGGGGTTCTCGCCGGCACGATCTACGTGCTGCCGAACGTGCTGTCCGAGCTTCTGCCCTTCAACATCGTGCGAATGATCCACACCAATGCGCTCGTCGTCTGGCTGCTCATGGGCTTCATGGGCGCGACCTACTACATGATCCCGGAGGAGACCGAGACGGAGCTTTACAGCCCGAAGCTCGCCGTCCTGCAGTTCTGGATGTTCTTCATCGCGGCCGGTCTGACGGTCGTCGGCTACATGTTCCGCATCCACGAGGGCCGTGAATTCCTCGAACAGACCTTCATCGCCAAGGTCGGCATCGTCGTGGTGGTGCTGATGTTCCTGTTCAACATCACCATGACGGCGCTGAAGGGCCGCAAGACCACGGTCATCAACATCCTGCTTTTCGGTCTCTGGGGCCTCGCGCTCTTCTTCCTGTTCGCCTTCTACAACCCCATCAACCTGGCGCTCGACAAGATGTACTGGTGGTACGTCATCCACCTCTGGGTCGAGGGCGTCTGGGAGCTGATCATGGCCTCCGTGCTCGCCTTTCTGATGATCAAGCTCAACGGCATCGACCGCGAGGTCGTGGAAAAGTGGCTTTATGTCATCGTCGGCCTGGCACTCTTCTCGGGCATTCTCGGCACCGGCCACCACTATTACTGGATCGGCGCGCCGGGCTACTGGCAGTGGATCGGTTCGCTGTTTTCGACGCTGGAAGTAGCCCCCTTCTTCACCATGGTCATCTTCACCTTCGTGATGACCTGGAAGGCCGGCCGCAACCATCCGAACAAGGCGGCCCTGCTCTGGTCGATCGGCTGCTCGGTCATGGCTTTCTTCGGCGCCGGTGTGTGGGGCTTCCTGCACACGCTCTCGTCGGTGAACTACTACAGCCATGGCACGCAGATGACTGCCGCGCACGGACACCTCGCCTTCTTCGGCGCCTATGTGATGCTGAACCTCGCCATGATGGCCTTTGCCATCCCGGAGATCCGCGGCCGT
Organism: Shinella sp.; assembly: GCF_052438155.1. Taxonomy (NCBI): domain Bacteria; kingdom Pseudomonadati; phylum Pseudomonadota; class Alphaproteobacteria; order Hyphomicrobiales; family Rhizobiaceae; genus Shinella; species Shinella sp. Next base: position 33,370 of record NZ_JBQVPI010000030.1, read on the forward strand.
CAGCCCTACAACCAGTGGCTCTCGATCGTCAGCTTCTGGATCATGTGCACCGCCATGTCGGTCATGACCTTCGCGCTCACCTTCGCTGGCGTCGTGCAGATCCACCTCCAGCGCGTGCTCGGCGAAAGCTTCATGGACGTGCAGGACCAGCTGGCGCTGTTCTACTGGGTCCGCCTCGGCTCGGGCGTGGTCGTGCTCGTCTCGGCACTCATGTTCATCTGGGCGGTGCTGGTCCCCGGCCGTGAGCGTACCGACAGCCTTACCCGTATGGTCCAACCCGCCGAGTGAGTGCTGGCCGGCCCCGTCATCCCGCGGGGCCGGCACCTTTCTTCCTCTATAGACTTGGAGACCGACATGAACGTGATGCTCAAGGCCGCCCATGCCGAGATTCCCGCCTACAGCCCTTCCGGCAACGAATGCGCCCTCTTCGAAAAGGCGTGGATGCGCCAGCTGCCACTCTTGCTGAAAGGCCCGACGGGCTGCGGCAAGACCCGTTTCGTCAGCCATATGGCCGCAAAGCTAGGCCTGCCGCTGTCGACCGTCTCCTGCCACGACGATCTCTCGGCTGCCGACCTCACCGGCCGCTACCTGCTGAAGGGCGGCGATACGGTCTGGGTCGACGGTCCGCTGACGCGGGCGGTGCGCGAGGGCGGGGTCTGCTATCTCGATGAGATCGTGGAAGCCCGCAAGGACGTCGCCGTCGTGCTGCATCCGCTCACCGACGACCGGCGCATCCTTCCGCTGGAGCGCACCGGCGAGGTGCTGGAAGCGCCGCCCGGCTTCATGCTCGTCGTCTCCTACAATCCCGGCTACCAGAACCTCCTGAAGGCGCTGAAACCCTCCACCCGCCAGCGTTTCGTCGCCATCGCGTTCGACTTCCTGCCCAAGGCAGCTGAGATTGCCGTCGTCGCCACGGAAAGCGGGCTGGACGAGGCGCGTGTCACGCCGCTGGTCGCGCTGGCGCATCGGCTGCGCGCGCTGAAGGGGCATGACCTCGAAGAGGGCGTCTCGACGCGCCTGCTGGTCTATTGCGCCTGCCTTATCGACAGCGGCATGAGCGCGCGCGAGGCTGTGCGGGCCGCGATGATCGAGCCCTTGACCGACGAGCCGGATGTGCGTGCCGCCCTCCTCGAAATCGCCGATGCGATGATCCGGTGAGGTTTTGTCATGCTGGATTTTCTGGAGCTTGAGGAAACCGTCGGTCGGGCCTGGCACCGACTGGTCGGCAATACTGGCAGCTGGCCGCGTCATCCAGACCAGGCGGTGCGGCTGGAGGATGTCCGCCCGGTTCTCGCCGTCTGCTTTCGGGGCTTCGGCGGGGAGGGGGCGGTGCAGATCGCACCTGCGCGCGGGCGCACCTTGACGCACCGCCTGCGGTTGCGCCAGCGCGTGGGGCTCGGCGAGGAGAAGCTGGTGCAGCCCGGTCGCGACCATGCGACTGTCATGCTGCCCGGCGCAATCGACCTGTTCCCGGATCGTGCGCTTAACCGCGATCTCTATGTCTGGCTCGCCGCCGCCATGGCCCTGATGCCGCTGGAACCGATCGCGGAAAGTGACCCGCTGCTGCGCGACCTCGACATTCTCCAGCGCGCGGAAGCGACGGCGAAAGCCGTGCTCGAGGACTTTCCCGGCCTCGCAAGGCGCTACCGCCGCCTTTGCGCCGCCGCCTTGGAAGCGCGCCAGCCCCGGCCGCTTCCCTCCATCGAGCACCATGTCGAGAACCGCATCCTGAGCCTTCTGCGCAAAGGCGCAGGCCTCTCGGACAACACCATGCCGGTGATCTTCCCGCACTGCGCGCCGGCCGGCTATCTACCCATGTTGCCCGTGCCGCTCTGGCCGGATGCGCTCCTGCGCGAAGAGGGCGAAGGGCGCGGCGAGGAGGACCAGCCGGTGAGCGGAGGCACGCCCGAGACGCCGGAGACCGGGCGCCATGTGGCGCTGCGCGAGAAGGCGGAGAACCGCAAGAGCGAACGCAGTCCCTTCATGCTCAACCGCTTCGAGAAGATCCTGGCGATGGCCGAGATGGTCAATGTCGACCGTCCCGGCGACGATAGCGACGACCACGATGCCTCTGCGGCCGACGAGCTCGACGACATGACGCTCGGCGAGCGCAAGGGCCGCCCCGCCGCGCGCTTCCGCTTCGATCTCGACCTGCCGCCAGAAGCACTCGACCGCACCCGGCTGACAGGCGAATTCACCTATCCCGAATGGGATTATCGCACCGCGACCTACCTGCCGGACCAGTGCCGGGTGCTCGCTTCGCCGGCGCCGGATACGGCCGCCGTGCCGGAGCCCGATGCCGATACAAAAAGCCTTATCCGCCGCGTGCGCCGGCAATTCGAAGTGCTGCGGCCACGTCATGAAATGCTGCGCGCGCAGCTCGACGGTGCAGAGCTCGATCTGGATGCGGTGGTGCGGGCGCGCAGCGACCTTGCCGCCGGGGGGCAGGGCAGCGACCGCATCCATCTGATGAGCCGGCCGCAGGCGCATGACCTCGCCGTCACCATCCTCGTGGATGTCTCGCTCTCCACCGACGCCTGGTTCGACAACCGCCGGGTGCTCGACGTGGAGAAGGAGGCGCTGCTGGTGCTCTCCCACGGCCTCGCCGCCTGCGGCGACAGCCATTCGATCCTCACCTTCACCTCGCGTCGCCGCTCCTGGGTGCGCGTCGAGACGGTCAAGGATTTCGGCGAGCCGATGGGCCATGGCGTGGAGGCACGCATCGCCGCGCTCAAGCCGGGCTTCTATACCCGAATCGGCCCGGCGATCCGCCATGCGGCGGCGAAGCTACGCGAACAGCCGAACCGCCGGAAACTCCTATTGATCCTCACGGACGGCAAGCCGAACGATGTCGATCACTACGAGGGCCGGTTCGCGCTGGAGGACAGTCGTCGCGCTGTTAACGAGGCGCGGCGCACGGGCTTCAGCGTGTTCGGCGTGACGGTCGACCGGGAGGCGCAGGCCTATGTGCCCGCCATCTTCGGTCGCAACGGCTATGCCATCGTCAGCAATATCGCCCGGCTGCCTGCGGCGCTGCCGGCGATCTATCGCGGTCTCGTGGGATAGAGGACACGGGAGTTGCGAGAAAGGCCCGGCGTGCCGCACCACGCCGGGCCTTTTGCTTTCTCGATTTGTGGTTTCAGGCAGCCTTGCTGTGCGTGCGTGCCGACTGGTCGATATAGGCATCGAAGGCGGCGGCGACCGCGCGGATGATGAAGCGGTGATCCTGCCGCACCGTGACCGTGCCGCCCCGGATGTCGATCGCACCGTCTTCGGCAAGCGCCGCCAGCCGGGCATTGCCTTGCAGGAGCGGGGCCGCATCAAAGCCGTGCCGGGCGCCAATAGTGGTAATGTCGGCGCAGAAGTCGCACATCAGCCGCTCGATGATATCGGCACGCAACCGGTCCTCTGCGGTCAGCCGATAACCCTTGACGGTGGCGAGGCGGCCCGAGGCGATGCGCTGGGCGTAAAGTCCCGGTGGCACCTCGTTCTGGATGTAGCCTGCCGGCGTACGGCCGATGGCCGACGCGCCGAAGCCGATCAGCGTTTCGCAGGCATCCATCGTATAGCCCTGGAAATTGCGACGCAGCCGGCCGCGCTTTGCAGCGATAGCGAGATCATCGCTCGGGAGCGCATAGTGATCGAGGCCGATGCGGATATAGCCGGCTGCAACGAGCGTTTCGGCAATCGCCTCCGCCTGCTCGGCGCGTGCCGAGGCATCCGGCAGCGCGCGCTCATCGATCAGCCGCTGGTGTTTCTTGAACGAGGGGATGTGGGCATAGCCGAAGACGGCGAAACGCTCCGGCCGCATGGCGACCGCCGCCTTCGTCGTGTCGATGCAGGACTGGACCGTCTGGTGCGGCAGGCCGTAGATGAGATCGAAGTTGATGCCGCTGACGCCTGCTATGCGCAGCCGCGTCACGGCCTCGGCGGTCTGCGCCTCGCTCTGCATGCGGTTGATAGCTTTCTGCACGACGGGATCGAAACTCTGCACGCCGAGGCTGGCGCGGGTGACGCCCGCTTCGCCGAGCGCCGCCGCCATTTCCGCCGTCAGCGTGCGCGGATCGATCTCCACGGCGATCTCCGCTCCTGCGACGAGGCCGAAACGGGCGTGCAGCAGACCGATCAGGTCGCGGAACTCTTGCGGCTTCATGATCGTCGGCGTGCCGCCGCCGAAATGGATGTGCCTGACCTTGATGCGGTTTTCCACGCGCTCTGAAACGAGGCCTATCTCCTTTCGCAGCATGTCGATGTAGTCGAGGATCGGTGCGTCTCGCTGGGTGATGGTGGTGTGACAGCCGCAGTACCAGCACATGGACCGGCAGAAGGGGATGTGAAGGTAGAGCGAGGCGTTCGTGCCCGGCTTGATGGCGGAGAGCCAGTCGCCATAGGTGCCGGCGCCGACGGTGGGCGAGAAACCAGGCGCTGTCGGATAGCTCGTATAGCGCGGCAGTCGCGCTTCGCCGTATTTCTCGATCAGGTCCTGTCGCATGGGCTTTCCTCTGTCTGGATGGTCGATTGAGGAAAACCTAGGGCTGGGACGGATGGGCTTCTTTGCGCAAAGCCAAGCACCAGGTGCTGTGGTCCGCATTTCCGGTTTTGTTTGCGGTTGATCAAAGTGACGGGAAGGTCGTGCGGCTAGCGTCAGGCGGTTCCGGTCGAGTCGGGCCGTGCCTTCCGGAACAGGATCGGAGCGGCCGGGACGGAAACACCAGACCATGTCAGACCACCAGGAAAAACCCGCCATCGACGTCCGTACCGTTCCGCCGCGCGAGCGTCACCCGCGCATCTTCGGCATGCTCGGCGCATTGCTGCCCGGCAAATCCATGCTGATCACCAGCGACCACGACCCACGCCCGCTGCACTACCAGCTCGAAACGAATTTTCCCGGACAGTTCGGCTGGGATTATCTGGAAGAGGGCCCGGCCGTCTGGCGCGTCGAGATCGACCGGCTCGAAGATGGTGGCTGCGACTGCTGCTGCGGTGCGGACCATTAGAACTGGACGCGGCGAGGGAGAAACGACATGCCGGGCGCCACGCTCTCTCGCTGGACCATGTCCTATTTCGCCGCCGCCTGTCTGATGCTGGTCGCGGGGCAGGGCCTGATGGTTGCCGGCTACGGCTATCCGGATGCGGCTGTCGGTGCGCCGGAGACGCTGGTGGTCGTCCATGTCATCGCGATCGGTTGGCTGAGCCTATTGATGGCGGGCGCGCTGCTGCAATTCGTGCCGGTTCTCATCGCCCGCCCCCTCGTCGGCGGGCGTTTTGCCGCGCCGGCACTGGTTCTGCTTGTCGGTGGCCTTGCGTTTCTCGCCGGCGGGTTCGTTGCGCTTTCCGGTGCGCTGGACCTGCCGCTCCTTCTGTTGCCGCTTGGCGGCAGCCTGCTTTTCGGTGGTTTTGGTCTTGTCGCCGGCATTCTTGCCGTGACGCTTTGTGCCGCGCGTCCCCTGCCACTGCCGGCTCGCTTCGTCGCGACGGGGCTCGTTTCCCTCGTCGGCGCAATCCTGCTCGGTGCCAGCTTTACCCTGGTGCTGTCGGGCTCCAGCGAAAACACGCTGCTGGCCCGGCTGGTCGCGGATGGTGTGGAGTTGCATGCGGTGCTCGGTCTTGGCGGCTGGCTGAGTATCACCGCGGCCGGCGTCAGCTATCGTCTGCTTGCCATGTTTTTGCTGTCGCCCGAGGCGGAGCGGCGGACAAGCCGTGCCGTCTGGTGGCTGGCAAGCGTTGTGATCGGGCTCGCCGTCGCCTGTGTTCCGCTTGTGCTGTTTGCGCTTGCCGGCGCGGACCTGCTGTTTGCGGCTGCGCTGCTGCTGACATTGGTGGCCGCGTTGCTTTACGGCGGCGATGTTCTTGACATCTACCACGCACGCAAACGCAGGCAGGCCGAACTGAACATCCGCGCGGCTTTTCCCGCCTTCGTCGCGCTTGCCGTCGCTGCTGCCCTCGTCAATGTACCCGCAATCCGAACGGGTGAGGCGGTGATGGCACTGTCCTACCTCTTCGTCTTTGGTTGGCTGACCGGCCTCGGGCTTGCCCAACTCTACAAGATCGTCGCTTTCCTCACCTGGCTGGAAGCCTATGGCCCGGTGCTCGGCCGGGCGCCGGTACCGCGTGTGCAGGACCTCGTCGACGAGACCCGCGCGCGTATTGTGTTCTGGATCTATTACGGCGCTGTGGCGGCGGCGACGCTTGCGCTTTTCGCGGGCACGCCCGTTCTTTTTCGCGGTGCCGTCTGCCTGCAGCTTGCCGCCACGCTGGCGTTGATGCGCGAGTTCATCCGCGCCCGCCGGCTTTCTGTCGTGCCGCTGGCGCTCCGTGCACCACCCGGCATGATACGGCCACACCTCTTTCTGCCCCTATCCGCTTCAAGGAGATGACCATGTCCGACATTTCAACCGAGATCGCGCCGAAGGTGCTCGACGTGCGGCCGGTCCTGCGCAGCGGCGGAGAGCCGTTCCAGGCGATCATGGAGGCGGTGCAGGAGCTTCGTCCCGGGCAGGGCCTGAAACTCCTCGCCACGTTTCGGCCGCAGCCGCTGTTTCGCGTCATGGCGAGCCGGGGCTTCGATCATCAGGTACGCGAGGTCGAGGACGGCGACTGGGAGGTGCTGTTCACACCGCAGACGGATGCGGCACCGGTCGAAATCTCCGCCGATGCCGAACGTCCCGAGACCTGGCCGGATCCGGTCCGGCATCTCGATCTTACCGATCTCGGCCCGCCGGAGCCCATGGTGCGCATCCTGGCGGTCGCGGAAGAGCTGGCGCCGGGCGAGGTACTCTTCGCACTGCTGTCCCGAGAGCCGCTGTTCCTTTTCCCGGAACTGACGAAGCGCGGCCACCAGTGGGCCGGCAATTTCGACGAAACGGGCTCGGCCTACCGCATCCTCGTGCGGAAGGGCTGAAGCGATGGGCGACGGAGAGAAAGCAAGGCTTGCCGACGATATCCGCGATGCCCTGCGCATGATCATCGACCCCGAGATCGGCCGTAACATCGTCGATCTCGGGCTGATCTATGCGGTGGATGTGGAGGATGGCGGCATTGCCCGTGTCACCATGACCACGACGACACGCGGCTGCCCGGCCGGCGACTATCTCAAGGAGGCTGTCGGCAACTGCGTCTGGTATGTGCCGGGCGTAGAATATGCGGAGGTGCACATGACCTACGAGCCGCCCTGGACGCCGGAGATGATGACGGAAGCATTTTGAAGAGAACGGCCCGGAGAGAAAACTCCGGGCCGTTTGATTCAGAGCGGCGTGCGGCGCTTGCGGGCGAGGATCGGCGCATATTCCAGGCAGAACAGGCTGAAGGCCGCGATCCAGAGGAGGCCGGCGGCGGCGTAGATCTGCGGGCTGGCAGCAGGCAAGATTTCTCCAAGCGGGCGCACCAGCGCGCACAGGATCAGCGCGGCATAGGAGGTGACGGTGAGGCGCGAGGCGGTTAGCGCACGACCGGTATGGCCAAGGCTCGCCCGCGTCATCACCGCCAGCATCATGCCGGCGATAGCACCGACCGAAAGGAGGTGCAGTACGGCTCGCTCTTCCAGGTAGCCGAGGGCGCTGACGCCGATGGCCGCGAAGCCGAGCGGCACGAAGGCATAGGCGACGTGGAGCACGGCGATCAGTTTTTCCGGCCTCGTCGTCCAGCCGCGCCAGCGATGGAGGCGGATGCAGTGCAGGGCGGCGACTGCAAGGCCGAGCCCCGCCGTCGCCGGGTGCTCGGGTGCGACCGTCCAGGCGGCAAGAGCGCAGATGCCGCCGATGATGGCGACGCTGTCGAAGTGATTGTAGGGCACGGGGAAATCCGTGCGGCCGGACTTGTTCAGCCAGTTGCGCGTGAAGCTCGGCAGGATGCGGCCGCCAACGATCATCACCAGCATGACATAGGCGGAGACCGCAAGGCGGATCGCAAGGCGGTCATGCTCGCCATCGATGGCTGCCACGTGGAAGAGGCCGTTTGCGAGTGACAGCGCCAGCAGGCCGGCAAGCACCTTCAGGTCCTTCCACTTGCGCCCCGCCACGATCTCGCGCGTGCAGATGGCAAGGAGTGCAGGCAGGAAGAGGCCGTCGATGACCGCCGCCGGCACCACGCCGATCTGCTCGGTGGCAAGCAGGGCGACGCGGCCGGCGCACCACAGGGCGAAAAGCCCGCCAAGCGGCCAGCCGGATACGGGCAGGCGTCCCGTCCAGTTCGGCACGGCCGTCAACAGAAAGCCGGCGAGCACCGCGGAGGCGAAGCCGAACAGCATTTCGTGCGCGTGCCAGTTGGGCGCGCCATATTCGCGGGCAAGATCCATGCGGCCGGTGATCGCGGCGATCCAGAATGCCATCGCCACGATGGCCCAGACGCCGCCGCCGAGAAAGAACGGCCGGAAGCCGTAGGAAAACAGAACCGGGCCGGTGCGGGAAAGGCCCCGCGGGACGGCGCGGCTGACGCGCGCTGCGGGTTGGCTGGCGGTCATGATCGTCTCGTTCCTTTGCAATTGTCAGCTTGTTCTAGGGCAGATGCGCGGCGCCTTCTTTGCGAGATGGCAAAGAGCAAATCAGCCTCTGCCAAAATGCCGCATCGGCCGGAAAGGCCTGTTTGTCCCATCACAAACAGGTCGGCGCGAATGCTCCTAGAACAGAGAGGACAGGGCGAAACACCGCTCCGTTCTTTCAAAAAGGAGACAGCAATGACCGAGCAGTTTCAGATGACACGCCGCACCATTCTCGGCGGAGCCGCCTTTGCCGGCGTCCTGACGCCGATCATTGCGGCGTCGATGGCGCGAGCGGAAGGCGGCGCGATCGAGACCAATGCGGGCGGGACCGCAGCCGATGTCGCCAAGCTCGAAAGGGTGAAGATCGAACTGGTAAAGCCGCCCTTCGTGCACGCCCATAGCCAGAAAGCCGAGGGAGGACCGAAGGTCTACGAATTCACCATGACGATCGAGGAGAAGAAGATGATCCTCGACGACAAGGGCACGGAAGTGCACGCCATGACCTTCAACGGTTCGGTTCCCGGCCCGCTGATGGTCGTGCACCAGGGCGACTATGTCGAGCTGACGCTGATCAACCCCGATACCAATGAGCTGCAGCACAATATCGATTTCCACTCGGCGACGGGTGCGCTTGGTGGCGGTGCGCTGACCGTGGTCAATCCCGGTGAGCGCACGGTACTGCGCTTCAAGGCCACCAAGGCAGGCGTCTTCGTCTACCACTGTGCACCTCCCGGCATGGTGCCGTGGCACGTCACCTCGGGCATGAACGGCGCGATCATGGTGCTGCCGCGCGAAGGCCTGACCGATGGGCACGGCAAGGAGCTGACCTATGACCACGTCTACTATGTCGGCGAGCAGGATTTTTACGTGCCGCGCGACGCACAGGGAAACTACAAGAAATATCCCAGCGTCGGCGAGGCCTATGCCGACACGCTGGAGGTCATGCGCACGCTGACCCCCAGCCACATCGTCTTCAACGGCGCCGTCGGCGCGCTGACCGGCGACAATGCACTGAAGGCCAAGGTGGGCGAGAAAGTGCTGATTGTGCATTCGCAGGCCAACCGCGACACCCGTCCGCACCTCATCGGCGGGCATGGCGACTATGTCTGGGCGACCGGCAAGTTTCACAATGTGCCGGATGTCGACCAGGAAACCTGGTTCATTCCGGGCGGCACGGCAGGCGCTGCCTACTACACCTTCCAGCAGCCCGGCATCTACGCCTATGTGAACCACAACCTCATCGAGGCCTTCGAACTGGGCGCCGCCGGTCACTTCGCCGTCACCGGCGACTGGAACGACGACCTGATGACCTCGGTCACGCCGCCAAGCGGCACCTGACACAGTCCGACAATGGTGCGCCCACCCACGCGGCGGGCGCACTTCCGGATCGCAAAGCTGCGATCCCTCTACCAATCGGCGCCCGTCCCGGACGTTGACCTATCGTCCGGGCGAAGCGCGAGGAGGCCTTCATGGCTGCGCTGACATCGAGAACCGGCATTCCCCTGAAGTCGCTTGCCCTTCCCGCATTGCTGCTGGTCGCACTCGCCGGCGCTGTCGCGATAAAGGCGGATCTTATCGGAGCGGCACCCACCGGTCCAGTGCTGGACGAGCCGCTGACAGTTGAGATCGCGCCGCGTACCTTCGACTATCGCGACAGCGGCGAGTTTTTCCGCAACGGCTTTGCCGTCGACGGGCCGGTGAAAAGCGTCACCGTGCGCCGTCTGCTCACCATCATGAAATACCAGGTGACTGCCGCTGACTACAGCGGCTGCGTCGCCAACGGCGCCTGCGCACAGCCCGAGCCGACCTTCGCGCCAGAGGATGCGGCCAACACACCGGCGACCGGCGTCAGCTATGACGACGCGATCGCCTATGCCGGCTGGCTGAGTGCGCACACCGGCGAAGTCTGGACTTTGCCGACCGATCGGGATCTGGCATTTGCCGCCGGCTCGCGTTTTCCCGACGATGCGCTCGGTGTCGATATCAACAGCACGAATCCGGCTGATCGCTGGCTGGCCGATTACAACCGTGAGGCGGCGCGTAAGGCGTCGCGCGATCCGGTTCCCCAGCCGCTTGGGCGCTTTGGCGAGAACGAATACGGCTTTGCGGATTTCGCCGGCAACATCTGGGAGTGGACGGCGACGTGTAACCGGCGCGTCAATCTCGACAAGGCGGGCACGGTTTTGAACGACGTGTCGTCCTGCGGCATCTATGTTGCGAGCGGGAAGCACCGGGCGGCGCTTAGTTCGTTCGTGCGCAACCCGAAGGGCGGCGGCTGCGCGGTCGGGGTTCCACCCGACAATGTCGGCTTCCGGCTGGTCAAAGATACGCGGTGGTATGCGCCGCTTCTCGCCAGGCTGAGAGAGAAGGGACTTGCGTTCTGAACTTTCTGTCGGCTGAGAGGCGTGATAGAAGCCGTGTGCGCCGATGAAGGCGCACGCAAAGGGACACGATTGTGAAGATTGACCGGACCGTCGTCCGGTCGCTCGCCCTGTTCGACAGGATGAGCGACGAGGATCTCGACAGGCTGCTGAACCACGCGACCGCGCGCCGCGTGCCGCAGGGCGATGCCGTTTTTGAGCAGGGCCAGCAGGCGGCAAGCTTCTTCCTTCTCCTGCATGGGCGCCTGAAGGTGATGCAGGTGACTGAGGACGGCCAGCAGATTATCGTGCGCGTCGTGCATCCCGGCGATCTCTTCGGTTTTGCCAAGGCGCTGCAGCGCTCCGACTACCCCGGCACCGCGAAGGCTGCGACCGAAAGTGTCATTCTGGGCTGGCCGACGGATCTCTGGCCGCATTTCGTCGAGCAGAACCCTCGCCTTGCCGTCACCGCCATGCAGACGATCGGCCAGCGGCTGGAAGAGGCGCATACTCGCATCCGCGAAATGTCGACTCAGGAAGTTGAGCGACGCGTCGCGCATGCCGTGCTGCGCCTCTCAAAACAGGCCGGCCGCAAGGAAGGCGAGGGCATCCGCATTGACTTCCCGATCTCCCGACAGGACATTGCCGAAATGACCGGCACGACACTGCACACAGTGTCACGCATTCTGAGCGCCTGGGAGGCGAAGGGCCTCGTAGAGGGCGGACGTCAGAAGCTGCTCATCCGTGACATTGCCGGACTGTCGGCACTGGCAGATGACACTCGCAAGTAATGGGCGCGCTGACATATGGCGAGGAATGAGTGGAGTGATCTAACCTCTTGATGCTGCGGTAGGACGCTCGCACATTGACTAGGTGGACCCGCTGTCGGGTATCGAAAGATCGTTCCAGAAAAAACGTTGGTTGTCGCTCGCAGGCGGTCGACCTTGATTTTGGCGGGATTGCTCCGACGCCTTACGCCAGCGAGCAAATCCAGCCTGTAAACGTGAGAATTATCATTAAATATGACTTAATCAGACCGTGCGAATATTCTGCGGCCAAAACCTGTCGAGGTGCGCATGCGCTTGACCGAGTGCGGGCAGGATTTGGGGCATTTCGAGCCGGAACTCGCCGTTAGCGTCGGTCAGCGTAGCACCATGGCTGCGCCGGTCGCGCTCGCTGCCTTCGGTCGTATGGGCCCACATCTGGATGCGCTGGCCCGCCAGCGGGACGCCATCGCCAGCGAGGCGCACTGTACCCGATATCAAAAAACCGCCGCCGCCGATTCGCTCGACGATTTCAGCGCCGGGGATGTAGTTATTGGAACCTCCCCGCATCGACGGCGTCGCAGCAAGCGCAGAAGCCCGGGCGGGCATACCAAGGTCAACAATCCCCGTTACCGCAAAGGCGGCACCAGCGGCAATGAACCTTCGGCGCTCGAAACAGGTTTCAGGCATCCCGATATCCTTTGAAAAATTCGGTACTGACCTCTCTTCAAATGTATCACTTTTACGCCCGCTGACCAACCAGACAGACAACGAACGGACTGTACGGTTTCGTAATGAGAGACGGACCAAGCGGTATTGCCAAGTTATGATCAACCACCAACCGAGGTTGAATTTGTACTATTGCGATCTGCTTTGTCGGATCGAGCATCAGTCGAACGTCATTGGAAGCCAGCCAGGAGGACCCCTAGTATGACGCGTTATGATTTTGACCCCGACGCTGTTCGTCCGGATGGTCGTTCCGGATCGCAGATGAGGCTCTTCGACCCTGTTGTCGAAGGGCCATGGAGAGGCTCGATTGCAGGCACGGACCTGAACGGTCCGGTCACCGTGCTGGCTTATGGCAACGATGAAATCGGAGTTGGCCCGCGCCTACACGTTCATCCCTATGACGAGACTTTCATCGTCGTGGAAGGCCGCGCACGGTTTTATATCGGCGATAGTGTCTTGGATGCATCGGCCGGAGACGTCCTTCTAGGTCCAGCGGGCGTTCCGCACCGGTTCGAGAATCTCGGGCCGGGCCGGCTCCAAACGATTGATATCCATCATTCGCGTCAGTGGATACAAACCGATCTCGGCTAGGCTCCGGACCTTCCATAGCGACGGGTCTTTGGTTCAAATCCGTTCAAGAGCTTACGAGCAAGTCTTGTAGTGGGAGTCGTGCGGAATAACCTTAGGATGCAGCATTCTCTTTTACAATTTTTTGTCGACAACGGCGGCTGATCTGGGTAGACCTCGGTCTGATCCAGGAAGGAATGCCATCAACTCTCCGCCGAAGGACCTCAGATGAGATTTTCACCGAGCGTTGACCTTTTCAATGGCAATGGCCGCTCTTGACGGTGGATCGGAATGAGCACCCATCCGACAACTGACAATCTCGCCCGCGCCAGCTACGGAACCTTCGTGAATCCGGAGGCGATGGCGTCGGCAATCGGAGGAATGTATTCCGGAGGTGCGTCGCCGCGGCCCGCCGGCCGAAGTGGGAAGCTATTTCATGGAACACTTGCGCGCGTCTCGTTCGATCGTCTGAGCGTTGGCGCGGGCCGTTTCGCGCAGGGCATTGCGCAAACGGCGGGAGCGCCGAACCTTCATACCTTCATGTTCGCGACCGAGCCGGGCATCGTACGGCGCGTTTCCGGCCGCAGCCTCTACGGCCGACATATCTTTCACTTCCGCCCGAACGAGCGGATCGTCACCTCATCTCCCGCCGGTCAGCCCTGGGCCTTCGGCATCGTCACCGTGCCGTTCGAACGGCTGGCAGCCTATGGATCGGAGGTAACCGGTCGCGACCATGGCGTGCCGCTCGATGACGACCGCATGTTCGTCGCTCCGGAGGCGGGAATGGCCTCGTTAGTTGCCCTGATGGTGGACATGGCCCGCCTCGCGCGCGACACTCCCTGGGTCATAACCGAGCCGCAACCGGCCAGGGCGCTCTCCGGGACGATCTTAGATGTTCTCGTCGGCAGCCTGACGCAGGGTGTGGTGCGCCGGGACCGTGCCGCGCTCGGCCGGCATCGCCAGATCGTCACCCGTTTCAAGCAGGCTATGGACGATCGGCCGGAGGAAATGCTGTCTCTTCGCGACATCTGCGTCGAGGTCGGTGTTGCCCAGCGGACCCTCAGCCTCGCCTGCCAGGAGTTTCTCGGCCAGGGCCCGATGCAGTTTGCGCGGGACTGCCGCCTGGATCATGTTCGCGATCGTCTTCTTGCGGGCGATCCCGCCACCACGTCGGTGACCACCGTAGCCATGCAGCTCGGGTTCTGGGAGCTCGGGCGATTCGCAATTGCCTATCGACGGCGTTTCGGCGAACGCCCGTCCGATACGCTTCGCCGGAACGGCTCATAAGCTTACCGCTCGCCGAAATCTGCCGTTCATGCCGGAATTGCATAGTCCTTCGCCGCTGCGGCCTGTATCGCAATCGGCTCGGAGGATCGCGCCGCCTGAAAAGCCCGCAAGCCGGCGATCCCGTCCGCACAGTTTTCATCGTCGCGATCGGTCCGCGCCCCATGCGTGCGGACGACAGTGCCGTTATTTCAACACTTCATTGGGATCCGCCGCATGCCCTCTTTCACGATGACCGCAGGCAACGACACGATAACTGCAACCGATAGCAGCGAAGTACTGGGCGCAAACGGCGTCGGCGGGGGGACGGACATCATCTACGGCGGCGGAGGTGATGACCGGTTCTACATCCTCCAGGGCACCGAGCACGTCACCTATTACGGTGAAGAGGGGGACGACGAGCTGGGTCTATTGGGTTACATCGCGGACGGAACATTCGATGGCGGTGACGGCTTCGACGTCGTAACCGTAGAGGAGGAAACCGCGTCGCTCGGGACGATGAGCTTCGTCAATGTAGAGCGGATCACCGCCTACACCTTCATTGCGTCGATTTCGCAGTTGATGAGTGTTTCCAGCATCCGCCCCTATTTGCGTGACGATTACGATATCCGTCTCGTTGGTGAAGGCGGCAACCTGGATCTGACGTTGCCGCGCATCGAAACCAACCGCGTAGTCTTGCTCGACGCCAGCGCGCTGAGCTCCGGTCTTGTGACGACGGGCGGCACCAGCAATGACGTTTTTGTCGGTTCGGCCTATGCCGATGTGCTCTCGGGCAATCGTGGCGATGACGAGATCAAGGGTGGCGACGGCGGTGATACGCTCAACGGTGATGCTGGCAACGATACGCTCTATGGCGAGGCGGGGGACGACACGCTGAACGGCGGCGAAGGCAACGATACGTTCTATGGCGGCAGTGGCACGGATGTCCTTAACGGTGGTTCAGGAGACGATAAATTCGTCGTGGACGAAACGAGCAGCGGCACCGTCGACGGCGGTGACGGCTGGGATGTGGTCTCTGGCAACGCGCTTGGCAGTGTCACCTACACCAATGTCGAGGAACTTGTGTCCTGGAGCGGCAGCATTTCCATCCGCTTCGCCGACCTCGCGCTCTTCTCGCAGGTATCGGTCGATCATATCTGGCTAATCGGTGCAGGTGGCGCGCTCGATCTCGCGGGAAAATCCTACTTCATGGACGGCGCGAAGCTGGAAAGCGCCATCACCGTCACTGCTGGTCCTGAAGGCGGTTGGATCGTGGGAACCGAGTTCGCCGATACGTTCAACGGCGGTGCAGCCAGGGATGTCTTCACCGGTGGCGACGGCAATGACACGATCAATGGTGGCGCGGGCGACGATATTCTCATCGGTCACAGCGGCGACGCTTATGGCATCGAATTCGACCATGGCACCGATGTGTTGAATGGACAGGATGGAAACGATCATATCGAGGGCAGGGGTCGCGACGTCATGAATGGCGGCGCCGGCGACGATGTCTTGGCCGCGAGCGATGATGCAAAGCTTGCCCTCACTGTCGACGGCGGAACGGGAACAGATTGGTTCTGGTTTAACGGCGATCTGGGAACAAGCACGTTCATCAATGTCGAGTTCCTGCAGTCGTATAGACTCACCGCCAGCCTTGCGCAGCTGAAGGCGTTCTCGACGATCTACAGGCTGGAAAACCTGACCCTTTCAGGTGCCGGGGGGACGCTCGACTTGTCCGGCAAGCTCGAACTCACGTCAGGCATCAGTCTTGACGGATCTGCGCTGACATCGGCGGTTACGCTGGCAGCCGAGGATAGCGACGACTGGCTGGTCGGCTCGCGATACAGCGATACCCTGCGCGGACGAGGGGGCGCGGATCAGATCGATGGCGGTGTTGGAACGGATATCGCCGTCTATTCGGGCAAGAGAGCGGATTATACCGTGGCGAAACTCCCTGGCGGTTTTGTCACCGTCACGGACAATCGTCCGGGGGCCAATGACGGGCAAGACACGCTGCTAGGCGTTGAAACGGCCAGATTCTCCGACGGCATGCTGGATCTGCGCAACCTTGCACCGACATCGCTTGCGCTTTCCAGATCGACCGTCGCGGAGGATCGAAAGGTCGGCACGACGATCGGCACGCTTTCGGCCGTTGATCCCGAAGGCGGGGCGATTACCTACAGCCTGTCGTCCAACCCTGGTGGAATTTTCAAGATCGTTGGCAATACGCTGCAGCTTGCCAAGGCGATCGATTACGAAACGGCCAAGAGCCACGCCATTACGATCGTCGCGACTGATGTGGGCGGCAATAGTATCAGCAAGAGCGTATCGATCGGGGTAATCAATGTCGTCGATGAAGCGCCAACATCGCTAGCGCTTTCCAAGACGACCGTACTGGAAAGCAGCAAAGTAGGCACGACGATCGGTACGCTCTCAGCCATCGATCCCGAAGGCGGCGCGATCACCTACAGCCTGTCGTCCAA
>NZ_JBQVPI010000031.1:0-48899 GCF_052438155.1 Shinella sp.
TGATCCTGGCGGAGGCCGCCAGGGGAAACTTCTAAGCCCCGCTCGCCGCCGTGCGTGTATAGATCATGTCACCGAGGTGCTGGGCGTGTCCGAACGACGGGCATGCCGGGTTCTTGGCCAGCATCGTTCCACGTGAGCCGCAAGGTCGCAACGACACCAGATGACGAAGCGGCATTGACCGCCGACATCACAGCGCTCGCCCTCCAATATGGCCGCTATGGCTATCGCCGCATCACGGCGATGCTGCACCTGGCGTGTTGGATTGTGAACGTCAAAGGGGTCGAGCGGATATGGCGACGGGAGGGGCTGAAGGTTCCCTGCAAGCAACCAAAGCGCGGTCGGCTCTGGCTGAACGAAAGCTCATGTATCCGGCTTCGGCCGGAATACCCCAACCATGTCTGGTCCTACGATTTTGTCGAGGACCGTACTCACAATGGAAGGAAAATCCGCATGCTCAATGTGATCGACGAGTTCACGCGAGAATGCATCGCCATCAGGGTCGAGAGGAAGCTGAAGGCTGTCGATGTCATCGATGTGTTCTCCGATCTCTTCATCCTGCGCGGCGTCCCGGCACATATTCGTTCCGACAATGGTCCTGAATTCCTTGCCAAGGCTTTGAGGGAATGGATTGCGCTGGTCGGTGCCAAGGCAGCCTACATCATGCCGGGCAGCCCGTGGGAGAACGGCTACTGCGAGAGCTTCAACTCGAAACTCAGGGACGAACTGCTCAACGGAGAAATCTTCTACACGCTCAAGGAGGCGAAGGTCATCATCGAGGGCTGGCGGCAGCACTACAGCACCGTGCGTCCTTACTCTTCACTGAACTACAAACCACCGGCACCTGAAGCCACCGTGTGGCCGCGTCGATGCGCATGTGCGCCGGCTGGAGGCGCTGCGCCGCGCCGGGATCGCCGAACGGATCGACTCCGACCAGTGGCGCATCCCGCGAGATTTCGAAAGTCGCGCCGCCGCCTATGACGCGGGCCGCAACCGGCAGGCCAATATCCGCATCCTCTCGGCCGCCGGGCTCGAACGGCAGATCGGTGCGACCTGACTCGACCGACGGCTGATGACGCCAGACGCTTCCGATCTTGCGCCCGCCGGTTTCGGCCAGCAGGTCACGCGACGTGATCGACCGTCGCCGACAGCATCATAGCGACCATGGCGACGCATCGCGCGGCCCGAACGGCGGCACGCTCTATATGTGCCTGCACTGGGCGCGGTGCAGCGATGGTTTGTCAGTCGTCGTGGTTTTTCCTCCGGCCTTGCGGTCAGCGGCATCGGGGTTGGCACCCTTGTCTTACCACCGTTCGCGACATGGCTGATCTCGTACGTCGGATGGCGTAGCGCCTACACGACACTCGGCATCATCGCGGTCGTGCTCGGTGTTCTGGCGGCTTTGCTGATGGAGGACGATCCGGCGAAGCTCGGGTTGTAGCCAGACGCCGCGCACAGCACACTCGCCTTGCAAGCCCATTCCCCGCAATCAGTCATGTCCGTGGGGCAAGCCGTCCGAACGCAGCGTTTCACTACACTATATCTCGCATCGCTCATTGGCGTGTTTGTCCCTTTCGTCCATCTGACGCCTTACGCGATCGACCACGGCGTTTCCGGAACAATCGCGGTGTGGCTGCTTGGCGCGATCGGCGTCGGCAGCACGGTCGGCCGTTTCTTTCTCGGCGACATTGCCGACAAGATGGGTCGAGAGCGGTTCCTCGTTGCCATGTATATCGGCATGGCCGCCTCTTTCGCGATCTGGGCTGTTAGCTCGTCCTTCTATCCACTCGCTTTGTTCGCGATCGTTTTCGGCCTGTTTTATGGAGGCTGGGTCGCGATCCTCCCGGCGGTAGTGGTCGACCTGTTCGGTGCGCGGCAGGCCGGCCGCATCATTGGCGTTCTCTATACAAGCGTCGCCATAGGCACACTCATCGGGCCGTGCGCAGCCGGCTTCACTTACGATGTCAGCCATAGCTATTTCATTCCGATCGCGGCCAGCGTCGCATCAAACGTCATCGCTGCGATCATCATTGCCATGGCGGCATATCGGGCGGCTGCGCTGAAGGCGGGCAGATGAAGCAGCCTGTTCAATCGGTGCGTGCGGCTGAAGAATTCGGGCGGACACGCTTGTCGCACTCATTCTTTATACGTGATTTCCTTTACAGTGAGATCGCGACGATCGAGGGTTTGCGGAATCTACCCCATGACCGGGAGATCGCCATCGCGGCTGGGCGCGGCCTATACCAAAACCTCCTAGAGCCGCTTCAGGACACGTTCGGTCGCCTCCACATCCGTTCTCTTACCGCTCCCCCGAAGTCAACGCATTTGGCTGCCGTCATCGTTTGAGTTGCGCGTCAAATCACAGGAACATGGCGCGACATATCTGGGACCAAAGAAGCCCTAGCGGCATCGGAGCGGTCGCATGTGTTGTCGTGCCATGGCTAGTCGATCAACTGGATCATGGCGTGAGTTGGGAAGCTATGGCGTGGTGGATTCACGATCACCTCCCTTATAGCGAGCTACAATTCTTTCCGAAGCTCGCGGCTTTCAACATAGGTTGGCATGAAGCCCCGAAGCGGACGATTTATAGTTTTATCCCGCCACGCAGATATCTAACCAAGCCTGGATTTGCTAATCACGAAGGCAGCCACAGTCATTTGTATCCGAGTTTTCCAAATCCACGAAACTTGAAAAAATTTGCTCCATCCGCGCGGTGCTAAATCGAGATGCAACGGCGGCATTCAGCATCGATTTCTGGCCGTCAATGGGGAATGCCGACTTCGCTGCTAGGCTATTCGCAGACCGCAACGATCGCACCCAACTTCAACAGTGCATTGGAAATGCCGTTGCCCTTCAATGGGCATCAGTCACTCACGGCGATATGAGGTTCCTAGACTGACCGGCCAGCTTTACCAGGCATTCCTTCGCGAGACCGTCCCGTGCAGCCTGGGCAACGCCCCGGAGGACTGCCACGCTGCGCGCGCAGGAAATCGAACGCATCCGCGATCCGTCAACCACGATGACGCGTGCGGAAGCCCGTGGCTAGAACCGGCAGGGTGAGGGTCATGCAGTGTCTCACCAAGCTCTCCGAGACCTGGCAGGCGCCCTCACGGCTCGGCGCCCGCATTCCGATGATTTCGCTGATCCAGACATTAGGGTCTGAACAAGATTTGCTCTGCCAGACATGCTAAGGTCGAACGGACGGTGAACGTCATGCAGCCCGGAGGATTTTGCCGGGAAGCAGCAAGGGCCTGAAGCCGTCGGACATCTGCTGCACTGTGTCCCAGGAATAGATGCCGGTGAGATTGATGTGCTCCCAACTGAACGGCGCGACGTGCTTCAGCAGCTCGTTGGGAATAAATTGGCCTCGTTGGCTCAGATGGACCGTTGCCCGGCTGAGATAGACGGTGTTCCAATGGACGATGGCGCTGACGACCAGGTTGAGGCCGGAATCCCGGAATGCCTGACTGTCAAAGGACCGATCGCGGATTTCGCCTTGCTCGTGGAAGAAGACGGCACGCTTGAGCTTGTGCGCGGCGTCGCCCTTGTTGAGCCCGGCCTGACAGCGCCGCCGCAATGCTGGGCTGGAATACCATTCGCTCATAAACAACGCGCGCTCGATGCGGCCAAGTTCGCGCAACGCTTTGGCTAGATCGCTGGATTTCGACGACGCGGAGAACTTCTTGAGGATCGCCGATGGCGCAACGGTGCGCGTCGTGATCGAAGCAGCAAGGCGCACGAGTTCGTCCCAATGTTCCATGATGAGGCGCGGTATTGATCGGCGCGTCGATATGATTTGCCAGCGTTGGATAGGCATCGGCCTTTTCGAAGGTATGGAATTTCCGGTCCTTGATATTGCGGAGCCTCGGCGCGAAGCGCTTACCGATCAGGCAGAACAGCGCAAAAACATGATCGCTGGCGCCTCCGGTATCGGTGAACAGCTCCTCGATCTCCAGAATCGTGTCATGGTCGACCAGGCCGTCGAGCACATAGACGGCCTCGCTTTCGGTCGGGCTGGTCGGAGGATGCTGTAGTAGCCGTATTGGTCGGAAAGCCCGCTATAGAATTTCGCTCCCGGCTCGCTGCCATAATGCAGGTTGATGTCGCTGCGCCTGGCGGTCCGGTCGCTGGCGCGGAAGAATTGCCCATCGGATGAGGCCGTCGTTCCGGCACCCCGGATTTGCGGATGCGGATGGCGCGTATGGGCATCGGCGACGGACGCCTGCGCGGCCCGATAGGTTTCTGAACGGGCATGGAAGCTGCGCATCCAGCCGATCTGGTAGCACTGATCCCCTTCGACGCCCCCACCATGCGTTTCGGGCCGAGATTCGTGCCATCGGCAAGCACGCCGGCGAGCATGGCGGCGATGTTCTGCGGCGCATCTCCCGTCCGGACATGGGTGAACTGGTCGGCAAATCCGGTCCATTCATGCACCTCCCGCAGGAGATCGGATACCTCAATCAGAGGATACATGCCCGTGATTTCGGCATTGAGGACCTCCGCCGCGGCTGGAACGTTGCTGACATGCGGCGTCACGATCAACGTGCCGTTTTCCATCTGCACGCCATCGAGCTTGCCGAAACGGGCGCGCCAGGCCAGCCGTTTGAGATTGACGTCCATCATCTAGACCTCGGCGAGCCAGGCTCCACCATCCTCTGGACACCGAGGCCGAGCTGATCTTGCCCCTTCAGAGCGACAAAGGTTGGCTTCGACATGAGATATTCGTCTATCGGCCGGAACACCGGCTGCCCTCGACCCACATATCCCGCGAACGCAGCCGGTCCCGTAAATGAGCGAACGTGGCGATTTCATAAAGCCGCCGATCCGGCTAGCCGTCGTCGAAATCAGTTTCCTTTCGGTCACACCCAAATGGCCGACCGGCACGCGATCCGGCAGGACACGACGCCCTTCCAAATATAGCATTTTCAGGGTCGCGACTGCCGCAAGCAGCGGATCGTGTCGGCGGCGCGAGCGGAATGTGAACGCCTGAAGGAAGGCCCCCGCGAACTTGCGGATGTTTCCGTGTTGCTCGGCCGCCAAAATTAGCGGCGAAGCGTCGGCGCTCTCCACCATCGCCTCAAGACCGGGTTTGATCTGCAATCGTGGATGCCAGCTGACCTGTCGGTTTACCGTCTCGATTGCGTCTTCATCAGCATCATTAGCGGGGCCTGCAAGGCGACAATCGTGTCGAGGAACAGCCGCAACGCCCTGGATGTTTCCATGCGGGTGTTCATGTGACGCTGCTTTTTCCGGTTGTTCGCCTGCGAAAACAGCCGGCCCTTCAGCTTGATGAACATGGTCACTGCATCGTCGGTGAGCTTCTGGGCGAGCTTGATGATCTGCGCCGCGATCGTCGCGCGCCGACGGCTGGCGCCGAAGTCTCCGGCAAGCCAGGTCGGTGCTGCATCACCTTCCCGAACCATCTGGTCCCATCGTCCGGAGGGGGATGCGGGCCTGCAAACAGGGATCGATCCCGAGCGAACGTAGGAACGCGATGCGCTCCGTCAATCCGACCAGCTTCCCTGCTCCCGGTGCGTCGGGCGCGGAACGCAGCCAGTGAAAGCGCGCCTGCCCGATTGCTGGATCAATGGCCAACAGGGCATCGAGGGTTTTGAGCTTTTCTGGATCGAGATCCGAGATCAGCGCACTCTCCGCACGATGGCGAGCAACGGTGCGGGCCGCAATGCCGATCTTCTCGATGGAATGTTGAGAAGGCAGCAGCGCCTTCCGCTCACGAAAGGCCGTGATGACCGCCATGGCGATCGGCAGCCCCTTGTCCCAGGAAGGCGCCGCCTCGGTCGCGGCCAACAATGCTGCACGACGATCGTAGCGATCCGCTGTATGCAGGCCAAGGAAATTCGTCAGATATCGGCTATGCTCGAACCGAGTTTGCGCACGGTGAGCATAGAAGGAGTAGGAGCGGGGATCTACGCCGGGCTGAACGGCAACATACTCAACTATGGCTGAAGGCGGTTGCTCATCCTCGCCGAGAAGCCGGCCGGTTTGCCGGATGACACAAATCTGGATGGCAAAGCCCAGCTTGTTATGAGGACGGCGACGCAACTCGCATTCGAGGCGATCGGCAGCATCAATCGTATAGTGCCGGATCAAACCGTCCTCGTCTGCCGCCAGACCGAGAAGATTGCGCGCTTCTGCAGCGCTGATCAGTTTCCTTCGCCCACTTGCCTACTCCTTTTACATCCAGCACCCCCTATGAACAGGGGGGCTTGTCCGAAAACAAGCGATTGCCTAGAGGGGCAAAACACCCTGTCCACAAATTACCTTGACGGGTTTTCGAACGGCGCCGATGTTGCGGGCAGCCTATTCGGACGAAATCGACCTCATGCCATGGACCTTCGCTTGTACCCGCGTCTCAACGGCCGGTCAGACCACCGAAAACCAGATTCAGGAGATCGAAGCCGCCGGCTTTCAGGTCGAACCACGACGGAACGTCACCGAAGTCGTTTCCGGCAGCACCGCCACTGTACAGCGCCGTGGCTTTTCCCGGCTGTGGACAAGCTGGAGTCCGGGGACATTCCCATCGTAACCAAGCTCGACCGCCTCGGCCGAGATGCAATCGACGTCAGCACCACCGTCGGGCACTGGCCGAAATGGGCGTAAGGGTCTATTGCCTCGCGCTCGGCGGGGCCGATCTCACCAGTCCGGCCGGCACGATGACCATGCAGGTGTTGAATGCCGTCGCGCAGTTCGAAAGGGATTTGCTGATCGAGCGGACGCACTTCAGCCTCAAGCGCGCCAAGTCAGAAGGCAAGGCCCTCGGCCGCCCTTCGACACTCAGCGACAAACAGAAGCAGGATGTGCGCGACGATCTCGCGACAGGGATAAGCGTTTCAGTCATCGTCAGGAAATTTGCCACCAGCCGGCAGACCATTATACGGGTTCGTGACGAAAGTTCATTGTCCGTTCGATCTTAGCGTGTCTGGGGGAACAAATCTTGTTCCGACCCCATGTAGGGTCGATCGACCTTCAGGCCGTGGCGACACAAGTGACGGTTGGCGCTGCGCTTGCCCTGCGTCGAGCTCGCATGTTTCAAAGGCTCCGCTTCCGTCCCTGTGCCGCCCGTGCGGCAAGGCGGCGGCCGATCCAGGAGAGGTAGGAACAAGACAGCAGGAACCACACGCCGACGAAGACATAGGCCTCGAGCGCCTGGTTTCCCCAAGCGACGTCGCTGAAGGCCATGCGGGCGGTGGCGCTGAGATCGTGCAGGCCGAGGATCACCACGAGGGAAGTATCCTTGTAGGCGCCGATGGTGCTGTTGACGAGGGCGGGCATGGCACGCTCGATGGCCTGCGGCAGCAGCACGAGGCGGGCGGTCTGCCAGAAGCCAAGGCCGAGGGCGGAGGCCGCCTCATGCTGGCCTGCGGGCAAGGCCATGAGGCCACTGCGTACATCCTCGGCGAAATAGGCGGCGTGGAAGAAGACCAGCGCGATCAGCACTGCTACGATCGGATCGATGGCCATGCCCTTGGGCAAGGTCAGCGGCAGCACGAAGACGCCGACGAAGAGCAGCGTCACCATGGGCACGCCGCGCATGATCTCCACATAGGCACTTGCTGCGCGGTGCAGCAGCCGGTGGCGTGTCTGGTAGCGGGCGAGCGCCAGCAGCACGCCGATGGGCAGAGCGAGGGCGAGCGCGATTGTGGAAAGGATGAGGAGGATCGGCAAGCCGTTCCACCTGTTGGCATCGACGGGAGCGAGACCGAAGACGCCGCCGCCCATCAGCACGAAGGACGCGGCCATGCCTGAAAGCCATAGCCCGGCGAAGAGGCGGATATCCGGCCAGCGCCCGCTGACGGCCATTTGGCCGGTGGCGATGGAAAGGCCCAGCAGAATGAGCGAGACGGCCATCGGTCGCCACTGGTCTTCGAACGGATAAGTGCCGAAGAGAATAAAGCGGGATTTTTCCGTCCAGAAGGGCCAGCAGGCGCCGGTAGCTTCCGCGCAGGCAGCCGGGTCCGCGAAGGGTGGTACGGCCGACAGGATGAACCAGTCGGCGACGGCCCAGAGGATTGCGAGCACAAGGCCGCCGCTTGCCAGCGACAGGAGGCTGGAGCCCGGCCGGGAAAGCTGCCGCTGCAGGAAGGCGTTGGCCCGGGTCATCGTGCGTTCCTTCCTTCGCGGGCGCTGATGCGCGCGCTCCACTGGTTCAGCGCGCCTGTCAGTGCAAGGCAGAGCAGTAGGTAGATCGACATGGTGATCAGCATGGTTTCCAGCGGCCGGAAGGTCTGGTTGATCGCGGTGCCGGCTACCGACATGAGGTCGGAATAGCCGACGGCAATGGAGATCGAGGTGTTCTTCAGAAGGTTGGCAAACTGGTTGTTGAGCGGTGGAACCACGGTGCGCAGCACCTGCGGCACGACGACGAGCCGGGTGGTCTGCCCATTCCTGAGACCCAGCGCCGCTGCAGCTTCGATCTGGCCTTTCGGCACCGCCTCGATGCCGCCGCGCAGCACCTCGGCGATCTGCGCGCCATGATAGAGGCCGAGCGTGACTGCAACGGTGCAGAACTGGATGGACAGCGCGACGCCGCCCTCGACGGAAAAGCCTTCCAGCACCGGCCACGAGAGACCGAGCGGCGCAGCGAGAACGATGGCGAGTACCGCCGGGACAGTGATGCAAAGGGCCAGCGCGACCGGCAGCACGGGCACGCGCTTGCCGGTGAGGGTCTGATGACGGGTGGCCCGGCGCGCCCAGAACCAGATGAGAGCCGGAACGAGAACGAGGCTGACGAGGAGCCAGATTGTGTTGCGCGGGTCGTCCGACAGCGATGGCAGGTAGATCGCCCGGTTGGAGATCGTGAAGGGGCCGAGTACCAACGCTTGCCGGATGGCCGGCAGGCCGTTCACCGCGGCGACAAAGATCACCAGCAGGACGAGAATCTTCGGCAGGTTCCGGAAGAGCTCGACATAGGCGAGCGCGAAGAGTCGAGCAAGCGGCGCGGCGCTGACGCTGAGAAGGCCGAGCAGCAGGCCGGCGATGCAGGCAATGACGAGGCTCGCGCAAGCGACGGCTATGGTGTTGGCCAGGCCGGCGAGGATCGCCCGAAGATAACTGTCATTCGCCCCGTAGGGGATGAGCGTTTCGCTGAGATCGAAGCCGGCCTGCTGGGCGAGGAAGCCGAAGCCTGGCTGAATGCCGGCCGTCGTCATGTTGGAATGGACGTTGAAGGCGACGAGCGCGAAGGCCACGAGGATCGCAAGGCAGATGCCGATATCGGCAAGGGAAACGGCAGGCCCCGTCTTGGGCGGACCGTCCTGCGTGGCGTGAGGGTTTTGCAGCTTCCGGTCCATGGGGCACGCTCAGGGGTTGGTTTCGGCAGGCGGGACGAAACGGGTGACCAGCGCCTTCTGCGTCTCGGTCTCCGGCCCGGAGCCGGCGTTGGCGACAAGCGAGGTGGCCGCGGCTGCATCGAGGCCGAGAGCGCGGAGAACGCAGATGGCGAAAGTGCCGGTGCGGCCGATGCCGGCGGCACAATGCACGAAGATCCGGCCACCTGCGGCAAGTTCCCGCGCCGTCTCGCCGGCAAGAGCGAAGAGCCCGGCCTCGTCCGCGGGAACGCCGAAATCCGTGATCGGGAAGCGGGTGACGGGAATATCCATCACCCCGGTGAGGGCGGCGGCATAGCCGGGTGCCTTCTCCGCGATTTCCATAAGGGGGGTGAGACTGACGATGCGGCTGATTTTTTGCGCATGCAGATCGGCGAGGTCGTCATCGAACGGCCGCAGACGGCCGGGCATGGGGCCAAGCCAGAGAGTGCCGGCAATGCCTGAAGGCAGCCGGAGTGGGCGCAGGAAGGGTGTTTGTGTCATGAGCTTTCCGCCGCAAGCTGCGAAAGAAGGGCGGTTGGCGCCTGCGCCGTCGAAACCGCTGCGACGGTCGCGCGCAGGGCCGGGAAGGCCGCGTCGATATCATCATGGGCGGCCTGCATGCGCCAGCGGATCGCCCGCCAGTGCAGGGCGGCATGGGCCTCGGCGGCGATGGGGTCGAGCACCAGGCCGGAGACGAGATCGAGGAGCCTGGCACGGATGGTGAAGTAGCTTTCGACGGGTGTGTCGCCGGGATTGGCGGTGATCTCGCCGATCGTGGCGAGCTGGATGCGGGCGGGCATGGCGAAGCTCGTCGCGCAGCAGCGCGTGCACAGGTTCAACATGTCCGACAGCATGGAGAAATGCAGGTTGCGCTGGGCAGGATCGAGTGTGCTGACCACCGTGCCGACGCCCGAGCGCGTTTCCAGCAGGTGCTCGAAGGAAAGCCGCTGCAGAACCTGGCGGATCGGCGTGCGGCTGACGCCGAACTCCTGCGCCAGCTTGCCCTCATGCAACATCATCGGCGTGTCGGGATGGGTGGTGCATATGCGGAAGCGCAGTTCCTGCAGCATATCTTCCGAACGAGGCGGACCGGATCTCGATGTTTGCGGCAAGCTCACGCTTTCCCCTTTCCAATGCTTTGGCGCGCCTTGGCGCGGCCGTTGTCCTGATTGTGCAGCCAGTCTTCTTGAAGCGGACTTTCGACCGATTCCGGAAAGGCCCGGCGCACTGTCGACAAGGCCTCCTCGACCGAGAGGCCCTGTCCGTTGAGAATGTGAGCGGCGACCATGCCGCTGCGCCCCGCGCCGTAACTGCAGCAGAGCGCAATAGCCCGGTCCTTGGCAAGCAGCGCCGAAACCCGTC
This sequence comes from Shinella sp., assembly GCF_052438155.1. Classification (NCBI taxonomy): domain Bacteria; kingdom Pseudomonadati; phylum Pseudomonadota; class Alphaproteobacteria; order Hyphomicrobiales; family Rhizobiaceae; genus Shinella; species Shinella sp. The sequence goes on from NZ_JBQVPI010000031.1 coordinate 10,689, forward strand.
CTTCCAGCCGCCGCCAGGCCTGTATCCACGCCGCGCCGGGCGCGGAAAAATCGTCGATTGGCAGGGCGACGAAGGCCATGCCCGCCTGCCTGATACTCTTGCGAAGGAGGAGGCGGAAGCCGGGCGGGCAATCGACGTCGCGCGCCAGAAAGAGGAAGAGAGCGGTCCCGCTGGCGGCAAGCGCTGCAAGCGTCTCGTTGATGCCATTGAGATCGACCCAAACCTCGCCGCGATGATCGATCATCACGCCGGGCGCGCCGAGCGTAATGAGGCGCCCGCCGCCGGGGCAATCGACGGAGGCGCGGATGGATATGGGATCGTCGATATCCGCCACGCCGCCGTTCCTCGTTCTGGCTGTTCGTCTCACCGTATCGGATAGGCGTACATCAGGCCACCTTTGCTGGCCGAGGCGTTCTGGCTGCCTTCGCGCTTCAGGTTGAAGGGCGTCGTGGAGCCGAGATGGCGGTCGAACACTTCACCGTAGGAGCCGACCTGCTTGATGACCTGATAGGCCCAGTCTACGGGCAGCTTAATCTTGGCTGCCATGTCGGCGGTCGCGCCGTCCTTGGCGAAGAGGCGCTGCACGGCCTTCGGCTGCTTGTCGAGATCGGCGACGGCCGCGTCGACATTGCTAGAGTTGATGCCGAACTCGTCGGCATTCAGCATGACCTCGAAGGCCCAGCGGACCACCTTCTCCAGCGTTTCGTCGGGCTGCGTGACCAGCGTCAGCGGCTCGGCGGAGATGATTTCCGGCAGGAGTTCGTAATCGTCGGGCGTCTTGGCGAGGCGACGGTCGGCGGCAAGCGCGGTCATGTCGGAGGCATAGGCGTCGCACTTGCCGGCGAAGAATGCCTGCAGGCGGGCGGTCTTGTCGGCGATGTTCTCAACCTTGTAGTCGAGGCTTTCAGCGGCGAACCAGTCGGCGATGTTGAGCAGCGTCGTCGAGCCGTCCTCGGCGCAGATCGTCGCACCTTTCAACTCCTTGGCGGATTTCACGCCCAGCGCCTTCGGCACCATGAAGCCCTGGCCGTCATAGAAGGTGGTCGCGACGAAGGCGAGGCCGGGATCGGCCGAACGCGTGCCGGTTTCCGTGACGGAGCGGGAGGCCATGTGCGCCTGCCGGGAGACGAGGCTCTTCAGTGAGTCGGAAAAGCCGATGCCGCGGATGTCCGCCTTGCTGGCATCGCCAAGGATGGCGGCGGCCGCCATGCGGCAGAAATCGGCGTTGAAACCCTGGAAGACGCCGGCGCTGTCAGGCACGGAAAAGCCCGGCGCGCTGGGGCTGACCAGGCAGACGAGCTTGCCGCCCGACACCACTTCGTCGAAGACAGGCCCCGCCTGAGCATGGGGCGTGACTGACAGAGCGGCGGCGCAGCCGAGCGCTGCCGCGAGATAAGACCGAAGCATGATGATTCCCCTCCATGTGTAGGTAAAGACAGCTATACCTGTATACAAGTGTAGCGTAGTGGCGGTTTTTTCTGCTGTCAACAGTGGGACGGGATTGAGCTCCCCCGGATTTGGCGCTGAGGTACGGATCGTTTAGCGGTCATACTGAAATCCGGCGCGCCGTCTTCGCCATGCCTTTCAGGCACAGTGCTGCCCAAGGCCGTCATCGCCGTACGGCTATCAGCTTGTTCATGCCATCCTGCGCCGGAATTCTCGGGAACCGGGGCGTTCTGCATTGAACCTCTCGGTGGTCCAGCCCGAGGGGAACTGCAACGCCGGGTCAGCTCTCAGTGGAAATCAATACCTCGGCCGCTTTCATCGCGTCGGCCACCGCATCACCGGCGACAGGACCGGTCAGCGCAACTCACGCGCTGTCGGCTGGGGATAGTTTGCGGATCGTCGCTGGTTGAAAATCTCATCGAATACACCCGTGGATTCGAAGTTGACGAAAGAAATTTTCGCGACTAAAAAATTTACTTAGTAAAATTTTTAAGTGCCTATAATTTTGTGAGGGCTGTGTCGCGTTTCGCTGGAGGAGCCGAACGCGTCGCATAGCGTGACGACCTAAGTCCGAAAGGTTGAAGGTTGCATCTATGTCGGATGCAAAGAGGGGGGAGTGACCAATGTCATCGACGAAAGTGCTAGAAGGATCCGGTCAGAGTCCGGAGTATGACGCAGCGGCAACCGAGGGGGAGGCTCACACGCTCCGGCGGCGACTCAAGGTGTCGCATGTGGTCTGCTTGGCAATGGCAGATGCCTCGCCGGCAATGGCCGTCCTATTGCTGACAGCGGGTGTTTTTCAGGTTGGTGGGACCTTTGGTGTCGGGGCGATGCTGATCCTCAGCGTCGTCGTGGTCCTTATAGCCATGTGCCTCGGCGAGCTTGCTTCGGCCTACCCGTCTACGGGAGGCTCCTATTCGATGGTGCGCAGCGCCCTGCCGGAGCCGCTGGCATGGATCACGCTTTTCAATTTCGTGACACAGGGGATCGTGATCCCGGCGTCGCTGCTTCTGGGGATCCCGATCTTCCTGAAGAACCTGCTTCCATGGATCACCGTGCCGAATGAGGTGATTGCATTTGTGCTCTTGGCCATCTCTGGCGCCATAGCCATCACGAAAGTCGAGATTGGCGCGAAGGTGAACATCGCCATTCTTTTCGTGCAGCTCATCGTGGTCGGGCTTATCGTGCTTGCAGCCTTCGTCGCTCCAGTCCAGAATCCGATCGACGTGGTTTTCCATCCAGTCGTGCTGGAGAACGGACAACTCGTTCCCCTGACCCTTGGTATCGCTCTGGCGACGCTTGCCCCCGCCTTCAACGTCCTGAACGGCTACGATGCCGTTTGCGGTTTCGTCGAAGAACTCAAGGGGGGTGCCCATGATGTCGGCAAGGCCGTTGTCTATGCTGCGATTCTCGCCTCGATCCTCATCACGATTCCGCTTTTCTGCGGCGTCATCGCAGCGCCCGACCTAGTCACTTTCCTCCAGTCGGACGCGCCAATCGTTTCCGCGGTCGAAAGCGCGCTGGGCTCCTGGGCCAGTACGATCGTCAATATCGGCGTCATCGCAGCGCTTTTCAACGCGGCCCTGACGCTCCAAATGTATTTCGCCCGCGGCGTCTTCGCCTCGGCGCGCGATGGCCTGTGGCCACCGGCGATCGGCAGCAAGCTCGCCGAACTGAACCGCTTTCATTCGCCGGGCTGGGGTGTTGCCGCGCTGCTCGTCCCCTCAGTGTTCCTGATCATGATGTCCAGCCTCGACTGGCTCATCATGTTCGCCGGAACTATGATCGCGACGGTATACTTTTTCGTCGGGATTGCTGCTTTCTGGAGCCGCATTTCCCAGAAGGATGTCCACCGGCCGTTCAAGATGCCATTCTGGCCACTTCCGCCCATTATCGTCGTGGCCTTCACCGGCTATGCTCTCGTAACCCAGACTACGGACTTCTTGATCGGTGAATTGGTCCTGGCGGGCGTCGCCGTCGGGTTTTGGGCCTTGTCGAAGCTCTGGCGCAAGGAGGCCTGAGCGGGACATCCGGACTCCCGGATTGTTCAACCCGCCGCAGCTTTCGCGGCGGCGGGTTTTCTACGATTGGATAATGGGGATGGATTGGCAAGCGAAACGCTGGATTTCAGCACTCGGACAGATCCACCGCGAGCCCACCGATCGAAGTTTCCTTGTATTTCTCCGCGATGTCCTGCCCGGCCTGGCGCATTGTTTCGATGCATGGCACCTGTACCGGCCCTGCGACCGGACGCAGGTCATGCCGAGGTGATGCTCCAGCGCGACTTCCGTCGCATTCTCCTCGCTGACCGCCACGACATAGACGAGCAGCCAGTCGGTGGCCGCCAGCGGCTGTGCCCGGTTGGTGCCCCTCTCGTGGCGCAATTGCTGTTGAACCGGGAGGCGAAACCCTGTCGGATCGCCTATCTCAGTTCCAGCCACAGTGCCGTGTTTGCGGCGTTGAGGGCCGGGCTCGGCGTCACCGCCATGGCTGACAGCACCGTCACTGATGATGTCCGGCCTTTGGCGATGGCCGATGGCCTTGCACCGCTCGGGCATCTGGACGTCCGTCTGCACCGCCGGGCGACAGCCGGGCCGGAAGAGGCGATCGATTATCTGGAAACCGACATGGCGGAACGCCTCGGTCAGGCCGGCGGGCTTGCCTCCATTTCCGGGGGATCCGCCGCCCGTTAAAGGGCGGGCGTGGAGAAGAGACCTTGCAGCGCCTTCAGGTCGCTGCGCAGGTGGCTGTCGATATCCTCATCGGCGCGGTTGTCATCGGCGATGAACTGAAAGAACCGGATGTTCTGCAGTGAAAACAGACAATCGGCGAGTGCGCCGCTGTCCACGGTCTCCGGTACGAGGCGGCGGGCCTGGAAGTCGACGATCATCGAGCGCATGAGCTCAACGAGAACACGATCCAGTTCGAGATAGGTTCGACCGAAGTCGCTGCTGCCTTCCTGGATGCTGGCCGAAAGAACCTCGCGCCATGTCGACTTCGCGAGATAGCGCATGGCATGGCGGCGCAGGATCTGGCCGAAGGTGGCGACGGCATCGATGAGGTCGGTCGGCTGGCGCGCGATCATGGCCTTCAGCTGGCGGATCAGCAACTGGTCGCTTTCGCCGACCAGCGCGAGAAGAAGCCCGGCCTTGCTATCGAAGTAGTTGTAGACGGTGACCGCGGAGACGTCGGCATCCTTGGCGATCAGCTCGATCGTGGTCGGGGCGTACCCATCCGTCTGGAAACGCGCCTTTGCGACTTCCAGGATGCGCTCGCGGCGATTTGCTTTTTGCCGTTCTCTCAGTCCCATCAAGGCCATATCACCCGTCTGCCTCCCTGCATGGCTTTTGCCTCCGATTTCCATGATGCGCAACCAAAATTGGTGTTGACAAGATTTTTTAGTGACATAAACTTTTTATGCTATAAAAAATAAAGGGAACGAGCATGAACATTTTCCGACGTTCTTTCTGCTTGCTGGCAACCGCGACGGTTTTGACGGGCCTTGGCCTGTCGGCGCCGGCCTTTGCCGAAAATCTCAAGGTCGCAATCGTCCTGCCGGGCGTGAAGACGGACAAGTCCTTCAACCAGGCGGGTTACGAGGGCGTGGAACACGCGGCCAAGGAACTGGGCCTCGAATTCGCCTATAGCGAGAAGGTCGCCCAGCCGGACCAGCCCGAAGCGCTCGCCGACTATGCGCGGCGCGGTTATTCCGTGGTGATCGGCCACGGCGGCGAGTTCCAGGATTCGGTCGCCAAGGTCGCCTCCCGCTTTCCCGATACCAAGTTCGTTGTGGTGAACGGCACGGAGCCGGGCGGCAACGTCGCGATCATGAGCTTCGATTTCCCGGCGCTCGGCTATGTCATGGGCTATGTGGCCGGCAAAGTCTCCGAGACCGGCAAGGGCGGCTATATCGGCGCGCAGAAGCTGAAATTCTATGTCGATCTCGGCAATGGCTATGCCAAGGGCTTCAAGGCGGCCCGCCCGGACGGTGAGGTGATGACCGCCTGGACGAACGACTGGGATGATGTCGCCAAGGGCAAGGAAGCCGCTCTCAACGAAATCAGCCAGGGCGCGGATGTCGTCTTCCCGTCAATGGACAATGCCGTGGTCGGCAGCCTTCAGGGCGTGAAGGAGAAGGGCAAGAAGGCTATCGGCATCTACTACGATGCAATCTCCGATTGGCCCGATACGGTCGTTCAGTCCGCCATCTTCGACATGCGCGGTGCGCTGCTCACCACGCTGACTGCGGCCAAGGAAGGCAAGCTGGAAGGCAAGGCCTACATCTACGGCCTGGAAACGCCGACGGCGGCGCGCATCGGGACCTATCACGCCTCCGTGCCGGCAGCCGTGCAGGACGAGGTGGCGGCGATTATCGAAAAGATCAAGGCCGGCGAAATCGACTTCCACTGAGGCGTTATGCTTCAGCGCGGGGAGGGTATTCCTCCTCGCGCGCCCCCTTCACCGCTCGCAAGAATCCTGGACTGTGCCATGACCGCGCAAGGACTCCGGCTGGAAAAAATCACCAAGACGTTCGGCGACTTCAAGGCGCTCGACGGCGTTGACCTGACGATCGCGCAGGGAACCGTACACGCCATTCTCGGTGAAAACGGCGCGGGCAAGACCACGCTGATGAACATCCTCTACGGGCTTTACCAGCCTGACGGAGGCCGCATCCTTCTTGATGACAAGCCGCAGAAGATCACCTCCCCGCGCCGGGCGATGGATCTCGGCATCGGCATGATCCACCAGCACCTGATGCTCGTGGAAACGCTGACGGTCGTCGAGAACGTCGTGCTTGGCCTGCCGGGGCAGGGGATGCGGCTTTCCCTCGACGGCCATGCGCGCCGGCTCGCGGCACTTGCCGACAGCTTCGGCTTCGACATCGACCCGCATCAGGAAGTTTGGAAGCTGCCAATGGGCATGCGCCAGCGGGTCGAAATCCTGAAGGTGCTCTATCGCGACGCCCGCCTCATCATCCTCGACGAGCCGACCAGCGTGCTGGCGCCCAACGAGGTGGAGGCCTTCCTCGAAGGCCTGCGGCGGCTTCGGGCGGCGGGCAAGACCATCATCTTCATCAGCCACAAGCTGGACGAGGTGGCGGCGGTGGCCGATCGGGTGACGGTTTTGCGCCGCGGCGTCGTTTCCGCCGACCTTCCCGTGGCAGGCGCCACGCCGCGCGAAATGGCGCGCATGATGGTCGGGCGGGACGTCGTTCTTACCACGCTCGAAAAATCGCCGCCGAAATCGGATGCGGTCCTGGTGCGCGTGCGCGACCTCAAGGCGCGCGACAATCGCGGCAACCAGGCCCTGAAAGGCGTTTCCTTCGACATCCGGGCGGGAGAAATCCTCGCCGTTGCCGGCGTCGATGGCAACGGCCAGGCCGAACTCGCCGAGGCCCTGACCGGCCTGCGCGTGGCGGAAGGCGGCACGGTGGAACTGGCCGGGGAGAACATCACGACCGCCGGCGTCTACGAACGCCGCCATCGTCTCGGCATTTCCTTCGTGCCGGAGGACCGCCACGGCACGGGTCTCGTCCTTGATCTCCCCGTCTATCAGAACGCCATGATCCGCGATTTCCGGGAGGATCCCTTTTCATCCGGCCCTATGCTCAGGACGGCCAGCGCCAAGGCGGTGGCGGAGGACTGGGTCCGGCGCTACGACGTGCGGCTGCAATCGGTGGATCAAGCGATCCGCTTCCTGTCGGGCGGTAACCAGCAGAAGCTGATCTTTGCCCGGGAGGTCGAGTGCCGGCCGCGGCTCCTGGTGATCATGCAGCCCTGCAAAGGCCTCGACGTCGGCGCCATCGAGGCTGTGCATCGCACGGTTCTCGCCGAGCGCGAGCGCGGCACGGCGATCCTCTACATCTCGACCGAGCTGGAACACATCCTGAGCGTCTGCGATCGCGTAGCGGTCATGTGCGCGGGACGGATCACTGGCATCATTTCTCCGGAAGAGGCGACGGCCGAGCGCGTCGGTGCTCTCCTCGGCGGGCTTGTCGAAGCGGAGGTGGCGTGATGCTGCGAGCCATCCAGTATTTTTACGTGTTGCGCCCGGTCTGGGCTGTGTTGGCCGCGCTGCTTGCCGGCGCGGGCCTCATCGCCGTCGCCGGGGTCAATCCCTGGGACGCCTATGCGGCCCTCTTCGGTGGTGCATTCATCGACTATTACGGACTTGCCAGCACGTTGGCGAAAATGTCGCCGATCCTCCTGGCGGGGCTTGCCGTCATCCTGCCGCTCCGGGTGGGCCTGCTCAACATCGGCGCGGAGGGGCAGATCTATATGGGCGGCCTCTTCTCCTCGATGGCGGCGTTGCTCCTACCGGAGATGTCGCCCTATCTTCAGGTGCCGTTCTGCGTCCTCGCGGGTGCGGTCGGCGGCGGGCTGTGGGGGCTCATTCCGGGCTACCTCAAGGCCTATCGCGGCATCAACGAAGTCATCATCACCATCCTTCTCAACTTCATCGCCATCAATCTGGTGAGCTATGTCGCCGGCGGGCCGATGATGCAGGAGGGCGCGCCCTATCCCTATTCGGAAGAAATCCGCGAGGGGCTCTGGCTACCTTACATCATGCCGCAGACCGATGCCCATGCGGGCGTGGTAGTCGGCATCGTGCTCTGCCTCGTGGCCTGGTTCGTCTTCCGCTTCACCACGATCGGCTTCGGGCTTGGCATAATCGGCAAGAACCCGGCGGCAGCCACTTATTCCGGCATCCGCGTGCGGCGCAATGTCGTGGCGGTGATGTTCGTCGCCGGTGCGATCGGCGGGCTCGCCGGCACCTTTGAGGTGCTGGGCCTCAAGCATCGCCTCTACCACCTCTTCTCGCCGGGTTACGGTTTCGATGGCATCGTCGTTGCGTTCCTCGCACAATTGTCGCCGCTGATGGCGCCGATCGCCGCCTTCTTCCTGAGCGGCCTGAAGGTCGGTGGCCTCATCATGCAGCGCGCCGTCGGGCTTGAAAGCACGGTCGTCGAGGCGATCCAGGGCCTCGTCATCATCTTCGTCGCCGCAAGCCTCGCCTTCCGGTTCGACCGGGGCAACTGGCGCCGGTTCCTCGAACGGCGCAGGCTACTGGACACCGGCCTCGCCGAGGGCGCTGCGAACAATTCCGGAGGCAGGTCATGAGTCTGATAGGTGATATGTCGGCCTGGGTGGATTTCCTTTCCACCGTTCTCAGATTGTCCATTCCCATCATCTTCGCCGCGCTCGGCGGGGTGCTTTCCGAGCGCGCAGGGGTGTTCAACGTCTCGCTGGAAGGCTGCATTCTGGGCGGCGCCTTTGGCGCGGCGACGGGCGCCTATCTCACCGGGACGCCAATCGGCGGGCTCCTTGTCGGCCTCTTCGCCGCCGTCGCCATCGGTTGCGTCCTCGCCGGTCTTGCCGTCAACCTCGGCATCAACCAGCTTGTGACGGGCATCGCGATCAACATCCTTGTACTGGGGCTCACTTCCTATCTGGCACGCCTCATATTGGGGGCCGACGCAACATCGACCTTGCCGGGTTTCACGCCACTGGCGATCCCCGGCCTCTCGGCCATTCCCGTCATCGGGCCGGTCCTGTTCAATCAGGATCCGCTTGCCTACCTGATGTATCTGATGGTGCCGCTGACCTACTGGTTCCTGTTCCGCACGCCCTGGGGCCTCATCGTGCGCGCCATCGGCGATTACCCGATCGCCGCCGACACGGTCGGCGTCAGCGTCCCGGCGGTTCGTGCGCTCTGCGTGATTGCGAGCTGCGTCCTCGGGGGGCTCGGCGGCTGCTATCTCGTGCTCTGCCAGGTGTTCGTCTTCACCGAGAACATGAGCGCGGGCAAGGGCTGGATCGCGCTTGCTGCGGTCATCCTCGGGCGCTGGAACCCGGCACTGGTCTTCGCCGCCTGCATCTTCTTCGCCTTTTCGGAGGCCCTGCAACTGCGCCTGCAGTTCAACAATCCGGACGTGCCCTACCAGCTCTTTTCGATGGTGCCCTTCCTAGCCTCTTTCGTCGCGCTCGTCGTCTTCGCCGGCCGGGTGCGCCCGCCGGCGGCCATCGGCAGCAAATATGTCAGGGGCGGCAAATAGGCGCCTCTTTTCCCTCAACCCAACTGAAATGGAACGACCATGGCCAGCAATTCCTATGAAACCGGACGCCTGAACCTGCCGTTTGTCGGCATCTGCACCTTCGGCAAATATCCCTACCAGCCCGACTGGGATGCCATCGACGCCGATGTGGCCGTCCTCGGCGCACCCTTCGACTGCGGCACGCAATGGCGCGCCGGCACCCGTTTCGGGCCGCGCTCCATCCGCGAGGCCTCCACCCTGTTCTCCTTCGGCCATGGCGGTGCCTATGACCACGAGGACGACGCTACCTACCTGCCGAGCGGCGAGGTCTCCATCGTCGATATCGGCGATGCCGACATCGTCCATACCGACACGATGAAGAGCCATGCCAATATCGAATTCGGCGTGCGCAAGATCCTGGAAGCCGGTGCGCTGCCGGTGGTGTTGGGCGGCGACCATTCCATCAACATCCCCTGCATCAACGCCTTTGCCGAGGATTGCGAAAAGAACGGCCCGATCCATATCGTGCAGATCGACGCCCATCTCGATTTCGTCGACGAGCGCCATGGTGTGCGCTACGGCCACGGCAACCCGATGCGCCGCGCGGCGGAAAAGTCTTATGTCAGCGGCCTGTCACAGCTCGGCATCCGCAACGTCTCGTCGACGGCCAAGGAAGGCTATGAGGACGCCCGCAAGATGGGCTCCGATATCCTGTCGGTGCGCCAGATCCGGGCGCTCGGAACACAAGCGGTGGCCGAGCGCGTGCCGGCGGGTGCGCGCTACTACGTGACCATCGACATCGACGGCTTCGATCCGTCGATCGCACCGGGTACGGGCACGCCGTCGCATGGCGGCTTCATCTATTACGAGGTGCTGGAGATCCTGGCGGCGCTGACCAAGCGCGGCACGGTCGTCGGCATCGACCTGGTCGAGGTCGCGCCCGACTACGACCATTCCGGCTCCACCTCCATCCTGGCCGCGCAGGTTCTCATGAACCTCATCGGCCGCGTCATGCATGCAAGGAAAGGCTGAACCATGGGACGGCTTCAATACGATTTTTCCGGCGAGCACGTGCTCGTCACGGGTGCGAGCCGTGGCATCGGCCGGGCGGTGGCGGAGGGGTTCGCCGCCGCCGGTGCCGAGGTAACGATCCTCTCTTCCGGTGCCGGCATTCATGATACGGCGCGCGAAATGTCGGCCCGTTTCGGCCGCACGGTCGCCGCGCTCGAATGCGATATCACCGACAGCGCTGCCGTGAAGGCAGCGCTTACGCCGCTCGGCCGCATCGACGTGCTCGTCAACAATGCGGGGCTGGAGCGCATCACGCCGCTGCTCGATCCCGATGCCGAAATCGAAGAGACGTTCCGGCGCATCACCGACATCAACACCAACGGCACGTTCTATGTCACCCGCAATGCCGTGCCGCATATGGCGGAGGGCGGGCGCATCATCGTGACGGCTTCGATCTGGAGCCGTGTCGCGGTGCCGGAGTTTTCCGCCTATATCACCTCCAAGCACGCCAATCTCGGTTTCACCCGCGTGATGGCGAAAGAGCTCGGCCCCAAGGGCATTCGTGTCAACGCCGTCTGCCCCGGCTGGGTGCGCACGGAAGCGGCCATGCTGTCGCTGAAAAACATGTCGCTGCGCACCGGGCGTAGCGAGGAGGACCTGCTGGCCGAAATCGTCGGCGCGCAGGTTCTGCCCGGCCTGCTGGAGCCTGCGGATCTTGCCGCACCCTATCTTTTCCTTGCCTCCGATGGGGCAAAGGACATGACGGGCCAGGGGCTGATGCTCGATCGCGGCGAGGTGATGGCATGAGCCGGCGCGTTCTAGTGACAGGTGCCTATCGTGGCATCGGCGCGGCCTGCGCCTTGGCTTTTGCCGGAACAGGTGCGCGCGTCGCACTCGCCGACATCCGCAAGCCCGATGAAACCGCTGCAGCGGCGGCCAAGGCAGGAGCGGCGGAAACGCTGGCGCTTGCCTGCGACGTCTCCGACGAAGGCGCCGTCCTTTCGGTCGGCGAGGCGGTGAAGAAAACGTTCGGCGGGCTGGACGTAGTCGTGCATTGCGCAGGCGTCATTCACGAAGCCCCCTTGCTGGAAACCCCGGTCGCCGATTTCGACCGGGTGATCGCGATCAACCTGCGCGGCAGTTTCCTTGTCGGGAAAATGGCGATCGGATTGATGGAAGAGGGCACGGTGGAGGCGCCGGCCCGGGTGATCATGATCGCCTCGGACATGGCCTATTACGGCCGGGAGACCTTCTCGCCCTATGTCGCCTCGAAACACGGCGTCCTGGGTCTGGTCCGCTCCTGGGCGAAGGAATTCGCGCCACGCGTGCTGGTCAACGCCATCTGCCCCGGCCCGATCGACACCGAAATGCTCGGCGCGGCGAACATGAGCGCCGAGTGGCGCGCCAGGGAACTCGCCATTCCGCTCGCCCGCTTCGGCCAGCCGGAGGAAATCGGCGAACTGGCGCTCTTCCTCGCAGGCTCCGGCGGGCGCTATTTCACCGGACAGGGCGTCGGCAGCAACGGCGGGAGCATCATGCCATGATCAAGAACCCCATTCCCTGGCCGAACGGCGCGAAATGCGCCGCCTGCATCACCTTCGACATGGACGCGGATAGCCTCATCCATATCGCCCATCCAGAGGACGGCCATTCCCGCGTTTCGGCGATCTCCATGCTGCAATACGGGCCGAAGGTGGCGATCCCGCGCATCGTGGAAAGCTACCGCCAGCTCGGCATCAAGCAGACCTTCTTCGTTCCGGCGTGGTGCATAGAGCAATATCCGCAGGCAATCGAAGCCATTCTGGAGGGCGGCCACGAACTTGCCCATCACGGCTTCCTGCATGAGCATCCGCGTGAGCTTTCGGATGAAGACGAGGCCTATTGGCTGGATCGCAGCATCGATGTGATCGTGAAGGCGAGCGGCCGGCGGCCGCGCGGTTGGCGGGCACCGCTCTACAACTTTTCCCACCGGTCGGCCGATCTGCTCGTCTCGCGCGGCTTCGAGTATGACGCCTCGCTGATGGGGGACGATATTCCCTATCTGCTGGAATGCGAAGCCGGCCAATTGGTCGAACTACCCTCGCACTGGGGTCTCGACGACTGGCCGCAATATGTCCAGTCGATGGACCTCGACTACATGATGCCGATTCGTGCGCCGGAACAGGGGTTCGCGCCCTTCGTGCAGGAATTCGAGGCCGCTTACCGGCACGGCGCGCTCTGGGTGCCGGTCGTGCATCCCTTCGCCACCGGGCGCCTTGCGCGCTGGGAAGTGGTGCACCGGTTCCTCGAGCAGGTTGTTCAGCGGGGGGACGTCTGGTTCGCTCCGATGGAGGAGATCGCGGCGCATGTGCGCACGGTTGTCGATAAGGGGCTGTGGTCGCCAAGGATCGACCGGCTGCCCTACTACACCGAACCCGTTCGGGTTCGGTGACGGCTGCAAGGGGCAGGCCCAAGGAAGGGCGGGATATGCTGCGCGGCCTCGGCTATGTGGTCGCAAACCGGGGCGACAAGAACGTGGGCAGTGAAACAGCTGCCTGCCTTGCGCTTTCCAGCTGGGCAAGGCGGATGCTGTGCCGCCTTGCCCAGATGCCTCTTACCATAAAGCGATTGCTGGGCGTGAAGGAGCCATTCTGCGAGGATTGAGGAGGTGCCACACGCCTCAATCCTTAGAGGCTGCGTTTTTCGTTTAGCAAAGCAAGCACTATTTCGGCGCTGGCCTTGCCGCCGCGTGGACCTTGAATCGAACGCCGCTTGCCCAACGACGGGCGAAGTCGTGATGCCGAAGAGTGGCAAGAGGCAAGTTCAGTGCGGCTTGTGTACGCTGTCGGTAATGGCCGCTGCCAGTGTCTCGGCCGCGCGGGAGGGCCGGTTCCGAGGATAGGCGATGTGGAACATGTCCTCGAAGGTCATGCGCTCGGGCGCGAGCATTCGCAGGCGGCCGGTGCGGACCCATTCTTCGGCATAGTGGTCGGGCAGGAAACCGATGTAGGCGCCGGAAAGAAGGAGCAGGAGTGTGCCTTCCATATGCGGTGTCGCGGCGGCCCAGGTGAAGTTCACGCCGCAGATCGTCTCGTTAAGCATGTAGGTGCGGCCGGCGAAAGACTGGGCGGCGAGCACCGTGTCGGTGAGGTCGGCATCGCTGAGGGTGAAGAGGGGGTGGCCTTCGGCGCAGTAGAGTTTCTGCCCTTCGGAGAAGACCGGCTGGCTACGGAAATGCGGCGTGACGCTGCCGACCGAGGGCATCAGCACGATCTGATAAGTGCCGTTTAAAAGGCCCTGGTGCAGCACCTGCGGCGCGGCGACGTCGATTTCCAGATGCACGCGCGGCGCCTGGGCATGGAAGGCGGCGAGGGCGCCCTGCAAGTCGAGATCGCGGTTGGTGATCATGGCATCGACAGTGCCGAAGCTGAGATTGCCGGAGAGTTCTCCCTGCGCCTCGCCGATGCGGCTCTGAAATTTTTCCAGCGAGCCGAACAGCTCCTGCGCCGCATCATAGACGAGCCGACCTTCGTCCGTCAGCAGGAAGCCGCTCCGCCCGCGGCTGCACAGGCGCAGGCCGAGCCGCTCTTCGAGGTGGCGCATATGGGTGGAGATTGTTGCCTGGGTCATGCCCAGGGCCGGTTGCGCGGCGGAAAAGCCGCCGTGCTGCACGACTGAGGCGAAGACGCGCAGGAGCCTGAGCTCCGCATCGCCGAGTGAAAGATTGAGAACGCGGTGGCGGATTTTGTTGATCATGCATTGATTAACGCACAAGTGAACATGCAATCATAGATACTTTTAAATGTATCGCCGTTTGGCACACTCCCTGCACTCGTGGAGGAGTGACATGGCCAGCAATTCCTATGAAACCGGACGCCTGAACCTGCCGTTTGTCGGCATCTGCACCTTCGGCAAATATCCCTACCAGCCGGATTGGGATGCCATCGACGCCGATGTGGCGGTCCTCGGCGCACCCTTCGACTGTGGCACGCAATGGCGCGCCGGCACCCGCTTCGGGCCGCGCTCCATCCGCGAGGCCTCCACCCTGTTCTCCTTCGGCCATGGCGGCGCCTATGACCACGAGGACGACGCCACCTACCTGCCGAGCGAAGCGGTCTCCATCGTCGATATCGGCGATGCCGACATCGTCCACACCGACACCATGAGGAGCCATGCCAATATCGAATTCGGCGTGCGCAAGATCCTGGAGGCTGGTGCGCTCCCGGTGGTGCTGGGCGGCGACCATTCCATCAACATCCCCTGCATCAACGCCTTTGCCGAGGATTGCGAAAAGAACGGCCCGATCCATATCGTGCAGATCGATGCCCATCTCGATTTCGTCGATGAGCGCCATGGTGTGCGCTACGGCCACGGCAACCCGATGCGCCGCGCGGCGGAAAAGTCTTATGTCAGCGGCCTGTCACAGCTCGGCATCCGCAACGTCTCGTCGACGGCCAAGGAAGGCTATGAGGATGCCCGCAAGATGGGCTCCGACATCCTGTCGGTGCGCCAGATCCGGGCGCTCGGAACACAAGCGGTGGCCGAGCGCGTGCCGGCGGGAGCACGCTACTACGTGACCATCGACATCGACGGCTTCGATCCGTCGATCGCACCGGGCACCGGCACGCCGTCGCATGGCGGCTTCATCTATTACGAGGTGCTGGAGATCCTGGCGGCGCTGACCAAGCGCGGCACGGTCGTCGGCATCGATCTGGTCGAGGTCGCGCCCGACTATGACCATTCCGGCTCCACCTCCATCCTGGCCGCGCAGGTTCTCATGAACCTCATCGGCCGCGTCATGCATGCAAGAGCCGAAAAACGTTGATCGAAGACCCCACGCCCACAGTGGCTGACGAGGAGGGCATGACATGGACGAAAACGTCCGCAAATATCTGGATCACTATGGCGTCAGCGACGCGACGCGGCGGTTTCTGGCGAAACCCCAGAAGATGTTCATCGACGGCGCCTGGGTCGATAGCGGCAATGGCGCGACCTTCGATGTCTTCGAGCCCTCCACGGGCGGTCTGGTCACCCGCGTGCCCTCCGGCACGACGGATGATCTCGATCGGGCCGTCCGCGCCGCGCGCCGGCAGTTTGACGGCGGGGAATGGCGCCGCCTGAAACCGCTCGAACGCGAGCGCCTGCTGCATCGCCTCGCCGATCTGATCGAGGCCCATGGCGACGAGCTTGCCGAGATCGAGGCGATCGACATGGGCAAGTCCGTGGCCTTCGCCCGGGAGATCGATATCCAGGGCACGGTCGATACGTTCCGCTATTTTGCCGGCTGGCCCTCCAAACTGCACGGGCGCACGGTCGAGCCGTCCATTCCCGGCAACTATCTGGCCTATACCCGCAAGGAGCCGCTCGGCGTGGTCGCCGCCATCGTGCCGTGGAATTTTCCGCTCCAGACCATGGCCTGGAAGCTCGCGGCCGCCCTTGCCGTCGGCTGCACCACCGTCGTCAAGCCGGCCGAACTGACCTCGCTCTCCACGCTACGTTTCGCGGAACTGGTGCAGGAGGCCGGCATTCCCGATGGCGTGGTTAATATCGTGACGGGCAAAGGCAGCGTCATCGGCGCGGCCATGTCGACCCATCCCGGCATCGACAAGGTCACCTTTACCGGCTCGACGCCCGTCGGGCAGGAGGTCGGCCGCACCGCCGTCGGCAATCTCAAACATGTCACGCTGGAACTCGGCGGCAAATCGCCCGTGCTGGTGCTCGATGATGCCGATTTGCAGAGTGCAGCCCGCGCGGTGGCGAACGGCGTGTTCTTCAACTCCGGGCAGGTCTGCGATGCAGGCACGCGCGTCTATGTCCAGCGTTCGGTGCATGACGCCTTCCTCGATGAACTGGTCGCCGTTACCCGCACGCTAAAAATCGCGCCGGGTCTCGACCGTGACTGCTACATCGGTCCCATGGTGTCGGCGCAGCAGAAGAAGGTCGTCTCCACCTATATCGAGGCCGGCCGCCGCGAAGGCGCCGAGTTGATCTATGGCGGCGGCAGTCCGGCGGGGCCGGGCCATTTCGTCGAGCCCGCCATCTTCGCCCACTGCAAGCCGGGGATGAGCATCGTGCGCGAGGAGATTTTTGGGCCGGTTCTGGTGACCAGCCCCTTCGATACGCTGGAGGATGCGGTTTCGCTCGCGAACGACACACCCTTCGGCCTCGCCGCCGCGATCTATTCGAACGACCTGTCGCGCGTGCACACGCTCATCCCGCGCCTCCATGCGGGCTCCATCTACGTCAACGCGCACAGCACGATCGATCCGTCCATGCCCTTCGGCGGCTTCAAGGCCTCGGGCTTCGGCAAGGATCTGGGGCCGGAACAGCTCGACTACCTGATGGAGACCAAGGCCGTGTGGATCACGCTGCCATGACATTCGCCGGCCGCCGCCCATGGGCGGCCGGTTCGCACGATCAGCGGCTGATGGAGCCGCATTCATCGCGGAAAGACGCCGAAGGCGCGACGCGAAAAGGGGAACGACAATGGAAAACGATATCGCCTGGCAGAACGAACTGGCGCGCCGCGCCCGCATCTATGAGGACATCGAGGCGGGGCACCGTTTCGAGGGCAAGATGACTGTCATCGACTATGCCGCCATGAGCGCGCTGACGCTCGTGCTGGTCGTGGTCTTCTGGATCTGGGGGGCTTGAGATGACCGATCACGTTGTCCATGGCGGGCTGACCGCCGTCGAAGCCGAACGGGAGGAAGCCAACCGCAACCGCGCCGCCGCCGAACGCGGCGATGCGCCGCTCTTGCCGTCCGAACGGCTCTGGGGCTTCTGGGAGTTCACCTATGCCAATTCGGCGCTTGCCATCGCCACCTGGGCCTTCCTGATCGGCGGTTCGGTCGGTCTTTTTGTCGGGCCGAAGGAGGGCATTGCCGCCATCGTCATCGGCAATATCATCGGCGTCATGCTGACGGCGCTTTCCACCACGCCGCTCTCCGGCCGCTACGGCATCGAGCAGTTCGTCGCGCTGCGCAGCCAGTTCGGCTACAATGGCAGCCGCGTCGTCTATGTGCTGGCCGTCGTGGTGCTCACCATGGGCTGGCTCGCGGTTCTCGCCATGATGTTCGGCCGCTCGATCGACGGGCTGGCGGCGCTCAGCGCCGGGGAGGCGGCCAACCCGACCGGCATCAAGATGATCATTGCCGCGGTCGGCGCCATCCTCGTCACCTGGTTCATCGTCGCCAGAGGGCCGACCTCGATCAAGTTCTTCAACATGGTCGTCTCGCCCGCGCTGGTGATCCTGATGATCGTGATGCTCTACCTCATCCTCCAGCAGCGCTCCTTCTCCGAGCTGCTGGCGATGCCGGCGCTGGCGCCACCCTTCGAGGACAACACGCTCAACTTCATCATCGCCATCGAGGTGAACCTTGCCGCCGGCTTCTCCTGGTGGCCCTATATCGGCAACCTCGCGCGCCTGACGAAGAACGAGCGCACCGCCTTCTGGCCGAATGTCATCGGCATCTTCGGCGCCGCCACCCTTGGCGAAATCGTGGGCCTGCTCGCCGCCGTTGCACTCGGCGACAGCGATCCGACCATCTGGATGACCAAGATCGCCGGCCCCGTCATCGGCATCATCGCCCTGCTCTTCGTCGCTTTCGCCAACATGACCTCGATGGCGAACATTCTCTACACCTCCATCGTCGGTCTCCGGCAGGTCGGCACGGCGTCCGTGCGCGCCATGTCCTGGGGCGGGATCCTCTTCCTGTTCTGCGTCATTCCGCTCGGCCTCGTGGTCTTCTATCCGCAGATGTATGACGGGTTCTTCATCTTCCTCGTCTGGACCTCGGCGCTCAACTCCGCGCTCGCTGGTATCGGTATTGCCGACTACTTCTTCCTGCGCCGCCAGAAGCTCGACATGCGCAGCCTGCATGCTCCGCAGGAAAACGGTCCCTACCGTTTCTGGGGCGGTTTCAATCCGATCGGCCTCTTTGCACTCGCCGTCGGCTTCGGCGTCTATGTCCTTGTCTTCAATCCGCAGACGCTCGCAAGCCTGCCGATCTTCAAATACCTCACGGCCTCCGTGCCCTCCTGCCTTGCGGCCGGCACGGTCCACTATGTCCTGACCCGGCTCTTCGCCCGTGGGCGCGGCTGGGGCCTCTATCCGTAATCTTCGGGAAAACCGTCATGACCGACAGCTACGACTATATCATCATCGGTGCCGGATCCGCCGGCTGCGTGCTTGCCAACCGTCTCTCCGAGGACCCGGCCACCAAGGTTCTGGTCCTCGAATATGGCGGCAGCGACAAGTCGATCTTCATCCAGATGCCGACGGCGCTGTCCATTCCGATGAACGGCGCCAAGTATAACTGGAAATACATGACGCTGCCGGAGCCCGGCCTCGACGGGCGCCGGGTCCACTGCCCGCGTGGAAAGGTCATCGGCGGGTCCTCCTCGATCAACGGACTCGTCTACATGCGCGGCCATGCCAGCGATTTCGACCAGTGGGAGGAACTGGGTGCGCGCGGCTGGCGCTATGCCAATTGCCTGCCCTATTTCCAGCGCGCCGAGAGCTGGCAGGACGGCGGCGACGCCTATCGTGGCGCCGCCGGACCGCTTTCCACCAATGCCGGCAACAAGATGAAGAACCCGCTCTACGGCGCCTTCGTCGATGCCGGCCGCGAGGCAGGCTACATCACCACCGAGGATCCGAACGGTCATATGCAGGAAGGGTTCGGCCCGATGCATATGACTGTCAAGGACGGCGTGCGCTGGTCGACGGCCAATGCCTACCTGAAGCCGGCGATGAGCCGGCCGAACCTTACCGTTATCACCCATGCCATGACACGGCGCGTGCTCCTGGACGGGAAACGCGCCGTCGGCGTCGAATACGAATTGGGCGGCGAGCGCGTCGTGGCGAAAGCCACCCGCGAAGTGCTGATCTCCTCCGGCCCGATCGGCTCGCCGCATCTCCTGCAACGCTCCGGCATCGGCCCGGCGGCGGTGCTGCGGCAGGCGGGCGTCGACGTGCTGCACGATCTTCCGGGCGTCGGCGAGAACCTGCAGGACCATTCCGAGGTCTATATCCAATATGCCTGCAAGGAGCCGATCACGCTGAACGGCAAGATGGGCCTTCTCAGCCGCGCCCTGATCGGCGCGGAATGGCTGCTGTTCAAGAAGGGGCTGTCGGTCTCCAACCATTTCGAGAGCGGCGGTTTCATCCGCTCCGATGCTTCACTGCAATGGCCGGATATCCAGTTCCATTTCCTGCCCGCCGCCATGCGCTACGACGGCAAAAAACCGCTCGAAGGCCACGGTTTCATGGTGCTGACCGGGCCGAACAAGCCGAAGAGCCGCGGCTATGTGCGCCTGCGCTCGCCGGAGGCGCACGAGCAGCCGGATATCCTCTTCAACTATCTCGACCGCGAGGAGGACCGCGAAGGGTTCCGGCGTTGTTTGAGGCTGACACGCGAGATCATCGCCCAGCCGGCCTTCGACCGCTTCCGCGGCGAAGAGATGGCGCCGGGCAAGAATGTGCGCAGCAATGACGAGATCGACGCCTGGGTGCGCGAGACCATGGAAAGCACCTATCACCCCTGCGGCTCCTGCCGCATGGGCGAGGATGCCATGGCGGTGGTGAACAGCGACCTCAAGGTGCGCGGCCTCGAGGGGCTTCGCGTCATCGACAGCTCCGTCTTCCCCGCCGAGCCGAACGCCAATCTCAACGCGCCGACGATCATGCTGGCCGAGCGTGCTTCCGACATCGTGCGCGGCAAGCCGCTGCTTGCCGCCTCGAATGCCGAGGTTGGCGTCGCGCCGGGTGTCGGCGTCACGCAGCGCAGCGGCACGCCCGTGCGCGCGGTGCAGCCATAGGAGGCAGGGATGTTGCGGGGCATAGGATACGTCGTCGCGCGCCGGGATCGCGACGATCCGGAAGAGCCGCATGATTGGGCGCTGTTCATCGAAGCCCTTTTTCGCGGGTTGATGGGCCGCTTCGGCCGCGAACCTCGTTCGGAGCGGCGGGAGCGGCCTCACGGCTGGGAGAGCGCCTCGGCGAGACGGCCGAGATAGGGCTTCATGCGTTCAGCGGGCACGCCGGCATAGCCGAGGATGAGCGCGCCCGGCCGGGGCGTGGTGATCGCATAGTCGGACAGCGGATAACATTGCAGCCCGGTTTCGAGCACCGCGCGATGCGCTGCCCGGTCGTCTCGGTCGCCATCCAGCCAGGCGAGTGCATTGAGCCCGCTTTCAGAGCATTCAATGCGGGCAAGCCCGGCAAGGGCCGTCCGGCCGACCGCGTGGAAAGCCGCGCGGCGTTCGGCATAGAGGCCGCGCATGCGCCGCAGGTGGCTGGCGAAATGGCCGCCGCCGATGAATTCGGCAAGGGCAAGCTGCGTCTCCACCGGCACGCTGCGGTGGATCAGGCCCGAGAGGTTGCGGAAGGTGCCGACGAGGCGCGGCGGCAGCACGAGATAGCCGACGCGAATGCCGGGATAGAGCGCCTTGCTGAAGCTGCCCGCATAGATGACCCGGTCATGGCTGTCGATGGAGCGCATGGAGGGCAGCGGCGCACCGTCGTAGCGGAACTCGCTGTCGTAATCGTCCTCGATGATCCAGTTGTCGTTGGTTCGTGCCCATTCCAGGAGGGCGAGCCGACGCGGCAGCGACAGCGTCACCCCGAGCGGATGGTGGCGCGAGGGCATGACGAAGGCGAGGCGCGCGTCGGGATGGCGCGCCATGGCGCCCGCGACATCCATGCCGTCTGCATCGACATCCACGGTGCAGAGATTCAGGCCGAGCGTGCGAAAAAGGTTGCTGGTCGTTACCGGACCGGGGTCCTCGAACCAGACGCCGTCGCCGGGATTGGCCAGCGCCAGCGCGGCGAGCGTGAAGGCGGCGTGCCCGCCGGGCGTGATGACGATCTGCTCCGGATCGCAAGGGTCGCGCCGGTGGAGCGCCAGATATTCGGCGATCCGCTGGCGCAGTTCCAGTTCGCCGGCGACGTCGCCATAACCCATGGTCGCCGCCTTGCCGTTGCGCGTCGCGGCGTTCCAGCACTTGCGCCAGACGGCAAAGGGAAAGCGGTCGAGCGCCGGCTGGTTGGGCAGGAAGGGCTTTGGCTCCATCCGGCCGATTTCGGCCGATACCGCACGAGACTGTTCGCCGATCCGCGACAGGCGCGGCTCTGCGACATCCGGTGCGTCGCCGCGGGCAGGCGTAAAGTGCAGTTTCGTCAATTGGCGCGGCAGGGCGGCCGAGACGAAGGTGCCGGCGCCCTGCCGCGCCTCCAGATACCCCTCCGCCTTCAGGTTCTCCAGCACCCGCACCAGCGTCTGGCGCGACAGGCCCAGTTCCTCGGCAAGGATGCGGCTTGCCGGCAGGCGGGTTCCCGCGCGCAGGTGCCCGCGCAGGATCGCCATGCGCAACTGGTCCTGCACCTGGCGGAATTTCGGGAGGGCGATCGCGGCGTCGAGGCGAAGGAAGGGCAGGATCGGCCCCTCGAACTGTTTGGCCAAGGGCATGTCTCCGAAAATTGGTACAGTCGGATACATCATAATGGACGTTTCATTGTTGTCCAATTGTTACATTCTGTTCCTACAAGAAAACGCACAGATGCAGCCCCCGAGGACGCAGACAGGTGCAAGGGGAACCGGACGGGCGGCGAGGCCGACGACCGGTTGCAAGGACAGCCAGCAGCCATCGCCCACGAGCCGTCGCGGACGGTCAACAGGAGGACTCCATGAAACGCTATCTATCCCGTGCCACGAGCCGCGCGTTCGTCTCCACGCTTGCCCTTGCGGTCGCGCTGCCGGGCCTGGCCCGCGCCGAAGCCCCGCAGGACCTCGTGGATGCCGCCACCAAGGAAGGCATGCTGACGGTCATCGCGCTGCCGCATGACTGGTGCAACTACGGCGAGGTCATTGCCGGCTTCAAGGCCAAATATCCGGGCATCGAAGTCAACGAGCTGAACCCCGACGCCGGCACGGCCGACGAACTGGAAGCGATCCGCGCCAACAAGGGCAATACCGGCTCGCAGGCGCCCGACGTCGTCGACCTCGGCCTCGCCTTCGCGCCGGCTGCAGCCGCAGAGGGACTGCTTCAGCCCCATATGGTGGCGACCTGGGACGAAATCCCGGCCAATATCAAGGATGAAAAGGGCTATTGGTACGGCGACTACTACGGCGTCATGGCCTTCGGCGTGAACAAGGACTTGCTCGCAAACACGCCGACCGACTGGTCGGACCTTTCCAAGCCCGAATATTCCGGCGCCGTGGCGCTGACAGGCGATCCACGCTCCTCGGCGCAGGCGATTCTCGCGCTGATGTCGGCGGGTATTTCGCGCGGCGCCAAGCCCGGTGCAGAGTCCGGCGCCAAGGGACTGGAACTCTTCGCGGAGCTGAACAAATCCGGCAACTTCGTGCCCGTGCTCGGCAAGGCCGGCACGATCGCCCAGGGCCAGACCCCGATCGTCGCCGCCTGGGACTACAACCTGCTTGCCTGGCGCGACGCGCTCAATGGCAATCCGCCGATGGAGGTGATCGTGCCGACAAGCGGCGTGGTGGCCGGCGTCTATGTGCAGGCGATCTCGGCCTATGCGCCGCATCCCAACGCCGCCAAGCTCTGGATGGAATATCTCTATTCCGACGAGGGCCAGATCGGCTGGCTGAAGGGCTACTGCCACCCGGCGCGCTTCAACGCCATGCTGAAGGCCGGCAAGTTCCCGCAAGAGCTTCTCGACAAGCTGCCGCCGGCGGAAGCCTATGAGAAGGCCATCTTCCCGAGCGTCGAGGAACTGGACGCCAACAAGACCGCCATCGTCGAAGGCTGGGACAAGATTGTCGGCGCCAACGTGAAATAAGGCGCGCGTTCGTTACGGAGGCTCCGCTTGCTGCGGAGCCTCCCGCTGCCCCACCATCAGGAAAATCCGATGACGACAAGCGCGGCATTCCTGCCGGCCGCCCTCAGGCCGCGGCAGGTTCTCAACTGGTTCGGGGTTGCTCCCTTCTTCATCTTCGCCACGCTGTTCCTGATCCTGCCGACGTTCAACATCGTCGTCGGCGCGTTCCGCAACACGGACGGGCAGGTGACGCTGGAAAATCTCGGCAAGCTCTTCTCGCCGTCGATCCGGTCGGCCTTCTTGATCTCCATCGAACTCAGCCTGCTGACGGCGGTGCTCGGCTGCCTGTTCGGTTTCCTCATTGCCGCCGCCATCACGCTTGGCGACCTGCCGCGCCCGTTGCGCAACGCCATCCTCACCTTTTCCGGCGTCGCCTCGAATTTCGCCGGCGTGCCGCTCGCCTTCGCCTTCATCGCCACGCTCGGCCGTCTCGGCTTCGTGACCATGCTGCTGCGCAACTGGTTCGACATCAACCTCTACGGCTCCGGCTTCAGCATCGTCTCGTTCCTCGGCCTCGCACTCACCTATCTCTATTTCCAGATCCCGCTGATGGTGCTGATCATCACGCCGGCGCTGGAAGGGCTCCGGCGCGAATGGCGCGAGGCGGCTGCAAGCCTCGGGGCCAACGGCTTCCAGTATTGGCGCATGGTGGCGCTGCCGGTGCTATGGCCGTCGCTGCTCGGCACGCTGGCGCTGCTCTTCGCCAATGCCTTTGGCGCCGTCGCCACCGCCATTGCGCTCACCGGCTCGTCGCTTTCGATTGCACCCATCGTGCTCTTCGCGCAGATCCGCGGCGACGTGCTCAACGATCCGCATCTCGGTTACGCCATCGCCTTTGCCATGATCGTGCTGACCGGCATCGCCAACGGCATCTACATCCTCCTGCGCATGCGCGCCGAACGGTGGGTCAAATGACGGGAAAACGCCTCTGGTCCTGGCTCGCCGTCGTGTTCGGCGGGCTCTATTTCCTGCTGCCGCTCCTCGGCATGTTCGATTTCTCGATGCGCATGAAGCGCGGCGAATACAGTTTCGAGGCCTATCGCGTGGTACTGGCCGATCCGCAGTTCCAGCAGACCTTCGGCTATTCGGTGGTGCTGGCGCTGCTGACCATCGTGCTCGGCATCCTGATCGTCGTGCCGACGGCCTATTTCGTGCGGCTGCGCTTTCCGGGCCTGCGCCCCGTCGTGGAATTCATCACGCTGCTGCCGCTGGTCATTCCGCCGATCGTGATCGTCTTCGGCTATATCCGCGTCTACAACACCTCCTCAATCCTGCCGCTGACGGGAAGCTGGTGGGGCACCAACATCCTGTTGCTGTTCGGCTATGCGACGCTGTCGCTGCCCTACATGTACCGCGCGGTGGACACCGGCCTGCGCACCATCGACATCGCCAGCCTCACCGAGGCGGCGCTAAGCCTCGGGGCCGGCTCGGCGCGCATCCTCGCCGTCGTCATCCTGCCGAACGTCTTCGTCTCGGTCATGTCGGGGGCGTTCCTGACCTTTGCCATCGTCATCGGCGAATATGTTTTTGCCGCGCTGCTGAATGTCAATTCCTTCGGCCCCTACATGGTCTGGATGGGCGGCAACCGGGCCTACGAGCCCTCGGCGCTCGCCGTCGTCGCCTTCGCCATTACCTGGGCCTGCATGGGGCTGATGCAGCTCTTCACCCGCTTTTCCAAATTCTCCACCGCGAGGCGCTGACCATGGCCTTTCTCGACATCCATCATCTGGAAAAATCCTTCGGTGCGACGCGCGTCGTCAAGGATTTCAATCTCGGCATCGAAAAGGGCGAGTTCGTTTCCTTCCTCGGCCCCTCCGGCTGCGGTAAGACTACGGTGCTGCGCATGGTCGGCGGCTTCGAGACACCGACATCGGGCGCGATCCGCATCGCCGGGCAGGACATCACGGGCCTGCCGGCCAACCGGCGCAAGATCGGCATGGTGTTCCAGGCCTACGCGCTGTTTCCCAACCTGACCGTGGCCGACAATATCGGCTTCGGCCTTAAGGTGGCAGGCGAGGGCAAGGCGGACATCGCAAGGCGCGTTGGTGAAATGCTGGAGTTGATCGGCCTGCCGCAACTCGGCGGCCGCTATCCCTTCCAACTGTCCGGCGGCCAGCAGCAGCGCGTGGCGCTCGCCCGCGCGCTGGCACCACGCCCGCAGGTGCTGCTGCTCGACGAGCCGCTTTCGGCGCTTGACGCGAAAATCCGCATCAGCCTGCGCGAGGAAATCCGCCGCATCCAGCGCGACCTCGGCATCACCACCATCTTCGTGACGCACGACCAGGAAGAAGCGCTCTCCATGTCGGATCGCGTCGTGGTCATGCACCAGGGCGTCGCCGATCAGGTCGGCACGCCGTTCGAGATCTACAACCGGCCGACGACGCGCTTCGTGGCCGAGTTCGTCGGCACGCTCAATCTGCTCGACGCGGCGGTGGTCGAAGCAGCCGCCGGCAAGATCCGCCTGGGCGACGTGCCGGTGGCGCTGAACCGCCCGCTGCCCGGCCGGGCCGGTGACAATATCAGCCTGGCGCTGCGGCCGGAAACGGTGGCGCTGGGGCGGGCGGAGGGGCGCAATGTCGTGCTCTCCGGCCGCATTGCCGAAGTGCATTTCCTCGGTTCGGTCATCCGCATCCGCGTGGCGATCGCCGACCAGATCGTTTCCCTCGACACGTTCAACCAGCCCGACCGGCCGCCGCCGGCCATCGGCGCGCTCGTCGAAGTCAGCATCTCGGACCGCGACCTGCTGGTGCTTGCCGCGTGACGAACACCCCTCAACCAACCCGATCGCTTGCGGAGGAACCGGCATGGTGACGGATTTGCCATGGAATGCCATGCCGCTGCCGGACTGGCGGGAGCGCGTCGCCGCACTTTCCGCGCCATGCCGCGTCCGGCTCGCCGCGCGGGCGCGAAGCGCGCCGTTGTTCGCCCATGCCTATGCCTTTCATCTCAACATGCGCTTCGGCGGAATGACGCCGCTGGACCTGGCCGAGTTCGCCGCGGCGCAGCTGCTTTCCGGCGTGAAGATCCATGTGGAAGACGGCGAAGCGGCCAGCCTCGCCCGCATGCCCGATGACGCCCTGCGCGCTTTCGGCGAAGCGGTGGCGCAGCGCGGGCTGGACCTGCATGTCGAGACCAGTACGACGGAAGCGGCCGGGCTTTCGGATGCCGTGCGCATCGCGCTCGCGGTAGGCGCCACGTCGCTTCGCTGCTATCCGCGCTACGAGGGGCGCGTCTCCGAGATCATCGACTGGACCATCGCGGACCTGCGCCGCCTTGCGACCTTCGATCCCGAGGGCCGGTTGCGCTACACGCTCGAACAGCACGAAGACCTGAAATCGGAGGAACTGACCGGCATCCTGCTGGCCGTGGACAATCCGCGCCTCGGCCTGCTGTTCGATTTCGGCAACATGATCAACGCCTATGAATTGCCGTTGCCGGCGCTGGCGGCGCAGGCGCCCCACATTGTCGACGTGCATGTGAAGGACTGCCTGATACAGGCGGATCGCGGCGGTTGGGGCCATCTTGCCTGCCTGTCCGGCGAAGGGCATCTGCCACTTGCGGCGATGTTTGTGGAATTGCTGCTGCTCGGCGACGACCGGCCGCAGGTCCTGGCCTTTGGGCTGGAGGAGGAGGAGGGTTATTTTGCGCCGGCCTTGCGCTTCCCCTCGGAGGCGCCGGACCCCTTCATTCCCGCCCGCACCGCCAGCTTCACGCCGATCGGCTCCGGCGATCTGCAAGCACGCCTCCGGCAAGAGACAGCCGCCGCCAACCGGCAGGTCGAGACCGTCAGAACCCTGCTGCGCGCAATCGCGACTGAAGCCGAAAGGATCGAAGAATGACCAAAGAACAGACCTGCCCGCCGGCCTTCCTGGCGCTGGCCCACAAAATGGCCGATGCCGCCGCCGACGTGATCCGCCCTCACTTCCGCCAGCGCCTAAAAATCGACGCCAAGGCCGACGCCAGCCCCGTCACCATCGCCGACCGCGATGCGGAAGCGACTATGCGGCAAATGATCGAGGCGCAGTTTCCCGACCACGGCATAAGGGGCGAAGAATTCGGTGTCTGTCGGGCCGATGCCGAATGGGTCTGGGTGCTCGATCCGATCGACGGCACGAAATCCTTCGTCTCCGGTTCGCTCGCCTTCGGCACGCAGATCGCCCTTCTGCATTGCGGCGAGCCCGTGCTGGGCATGATCAACCAGCCGATCACCCGGGAACGCTGGCTTGGTCTGCCCGGCGCGCCGGCAACCCTCAACGGCGACCCGATCCGCTCCAGTGCAACGACAGCGCTTGACCAGGCGATCCTTTATACATCCGCTCTCGAGCAGTTCGACCGGCAGCGTCACGACTGCTTCGCCGCATTGGCCGCGAAGGTCCACTTTACGCGGTTCTCGCACGACTGCTACGCCGCCGGTCTCCTGGCGCTGGGCGGCATCGATCTCCTCGTCGAAAGCAATGTCTTCGACTACGACATCCTTCCGCAAATGCCGATCGTGCTTGGCGCCGGCGGTGTCGTGACCGATTGGAAAGGCAGGTCACTAACGGACGCGCCCCGCTATGATACCGTGTTGATGGCGGGAAATGCGACAATCCACCAAGCCGCCTTGGAGGCACTTCGGGACGACTGATCATGGTCATTGCTGATAGTCACCGCGAAGATTTCCTCACGAGGACGTAAGGCGACGCTATTTTGCGTCGCCAGACCGGGTTGGTGCAGAAATGAAATTGCAGGCAAAAATGACGTCAGCTGCCCCGCTCCGGCGACCACCGCAGAGTGCGTCAAAGCGGTCGCACAAGGCTTGATGCGTGTCGCCATCGACAGCGTCTCGACCATGCAGCAGGATTCTAAACTTTCGACGTCAACGCTCTCGTATCGGTAGTGGCCGATTTTACGTACATCCGCATTCCCGCAGGCTTCTGCAATCTGGCTGTCATTCTCGATGCCTGCAGCCGCAAAGCCGTCCGCAACCCCTATCACAATGCGCAGGCAGAGAGCTTCACGAAGACCCTGAAAGTGGAGGACGTGTATCTCGCCGGCTGCGAGAATTTTGTAGACGTGACCGACCGATTGCCCAGGTTTATCGAAGAGGTCTACAATGCCAAGCGGCAGCACTCTGCCCTTGGCTATCGATCGCCAGCAGAATTTGAAACCCAACTTGCCCAGCAGGCGGCTGAATTTGATGCGCCTCGCCGATCCAGCTCGAGGGGTTCACTCCAATCCCGGGTCAGTTCTCAGCGCAAATCAACAGTTAACGTTACGATGCCGTAAGAAAAGCTGGCGCGTGCCAAAGCGGCAAGCCATCTGCCCGGCTGGTGTGGCGTGTCGGATTGATGGGACGCCACCTTCCAGCGGCTGGTGAATTACAGAAGCAAAGGCTGTGTTCGCACCCAAAGTTCCAGCACGGGCTCCGTGCCGAGGGTGGCGGAGCGGTGGGGGAGATGCGACTGGAAATGCATGGAGTCGCCCTTGTTGAGGATATGGCGTTCGCCGTCTACCTCCAGCAATACGCTGCCTTCCAGGACATAGACGAAATCCTCGCCCTCGTTGTGCATGATCTCAGACACGTGGCCGGGCGGGCGGCGCACGAGGGTCGGGTGCATTTTGGCATCGGGAAAGGCACCACCCAGAAACTCATAGGTGCGCCGGGTGTCGCCGAGGCTGAAGGCCTCCCGCTTGCCCTGCCGCGATACGGTTCCGGCCTGCCGCGGGGCCTTGACGAAGGTGTCGATGCTTGTATCGAGCGCTTCGGCAATGTTGCAGAGAGACGCAAGCGAGGGCGTCGAGACGCCGCGTTCGATCTGCGACAGGAAACCGATGGACAGGCCGACACGGTCGGCCACCTGCTGCAGCGTCATGTCAATGGCGCGGCGACGTTTGCGGATCTTCTTGCCGAGGGCCTCTTCCGTGACGCTGTCTGCCACGCCTTCCTCCTGCACGTTCGATTCTGGCGACATTCAAAACCCCGGTTCGCAGCATGGACGGATCTGCCCAAGATATGGCGCAAGCGCTTTGCGATGTCGATCAGGGGAGCCGGGCCTTGCCGAGGTTTTTGCCGCATGCGACCGTGCCGGCTCGCTCGTTTCGGCCCCCTATAAAAATTTCACTACAAAACTTCAATTTCTTTTGCAATGGTTCAATTTTTGAGTAATGACTTCGCCATCCAAGGTCTAAGCTCAGGGAGGAGCCAAATGCGCATTCACAGGAACGGAATGTCTTTGATGGCGTCGGTCGCCGTCGTTGCCATGCTTGCAGCCGGCGGCGCGCTGGCGCAGGAGGAGCCGCAGGCAGGCGGCGTGCTGCGCATTCTGGCGACCGGCGAACCGGACCATATGGACCCGACGCTGGCCGGCATGGTGCCGACGAACAACCTGATGCGTGCCATCTCGCGCCAGTTGGTGAGCTATGAGGCATCGACTGACCCCGAGACGGCGATCAAGCCGGTGGGGGACCTTGCGACCGAGGTGCCGCAGCCGACCGATGACGGCCTCACCTATACGTTCAAGCTGCGCGAGGGCGCGATGTGGAATGCGCCGTCCGGTGCACGCCAGGTCACGTCCGCCGACGTTGAGCGCGGCTTCAAGCGGCTGTGCAATCCGCACATGCAGGCCTCGACGCTCACTTATTTCACCGCGCTGATCTCCGGCCTCACCGAATTCTGCGACGGCTTCGCCAAGGTCGAGCCGACGGCGGAAGCGATGAAGGCCTATATGGAAGGCAACGACGTCACCGGCATCGAGACGCCGGATGATGCGACAGTGGTGTTCAAGCTCAAGGAGCGTGCGGGCGATTTCGTCTACATGCTCTCGCTGCCGATGCCGGCGGCGGTGGCGATCGAGACGCTGGACTATGTTCCCGACAGCCCGGACTACCGCGCCAATTTCGTCGGCAACGGTCCCTATACGATCGGCGAATATACGCCCGACACCAGCCTGAGGCTCGTGCGCAATCCGGCCTGGAAGGCTGAGAGCGACCCGTTGCGCAAGGCCTATGTCGAGGAGATCGACATCACCATGGGCCTGCAGGCCGATGCGATCATGCAGCAGCTGCAATCGGGTGATGCCGATCTCGCCTATGATATCAATGTGCCGACAGCAATCCTGTCGACGCTGGCTGCCACGGGTGACGAGAAGCTGACGGCGATGTCCGCCGGCAACACGAACTTTCTGTTCATCAACACGGTGTCGAACAACAACAACGGCGCGCTGAAGGACCTGCGCGTGCGCCAGGCGCTGCAATATGCGGTGGACAAGGCGGCCATCGTCCAGCAATGGGGCGGCTCGACCGTCGCGGAACCGGCGAACGGTATCTTCGGCATCGGCGTCCTCGGTTATCACAAGTTCGATCTCTACCCGTCGCCCGACGCGAAGGGCGATCCGGAGAAGGCCAAGGCCCTGCTTGCCGAAGCCGGATTCCCGAACGGCATCACGCTGAAGATGCCCTATCGCAACAAGGATCTCGAAGTGACGACCGCCGCGACGATCCAGGCCAGCGTCGCACGCGCCGGCATCACGCTGGAAATGACCCCGGTCACGGCTGCCGACTACTATTCCAAGTTCATGACCAACCCGGTCAACACCAAGGAAGGCACCTGGGACATCGCGCCGGTCGGCTGGACGCCGGATTGGGTCGGCGGTGCGGCGCGCTCCGTCTTCCAGCCGCAGTTCACCTTCGACGGCACGCATCAGACCTACAACTACACCGACTACAACAACCCGAAGGCCACCGAGATCGCCATGAAGGCGATCAACGCGACCACGCCGGAGGAAACGGCCAAGCTGTGGGCAGAAGTGGACGAACTGGTGATGGCCGATTCACCCGTCGTTCCGCTGATCGCCAACAAACACCCGCGCTATCGCAGCGAGGCGGTGAAGAACTTCCTGCCCTATGCGCTAGGCGTCGAGGGCGACTGGACGAACCTCTGGCTCGAGCGCTGAGCCCAGGCCTGATTGCCGGCGTCGCGGGCCTCGCGACGTCGGATGCCTCCTCTTTCACAGGGAAACAGGGTCGACCGTGACCATTCTCGAAGCCAAAGGTCTCACCGTGGACATCCCGACCGAGGACGGGGTGGTTCATGCGGTGCGCAATGTCTCCTTCTCCGTGCGGGCGGGGTCGCTGTTCGGCATCGCCGGCGAATCCGGCTCCGGCAAGAGCGTGCTCACCCAGGCAGTGACGGGCCTGCTTGCCAATGCCGAGATTGGCGGCGAGGTCCTGTTCGAAGGTCGCAACCTGATCGGCCTGCCGCAGGAAGACATGCGCCGGCTGCGCGGCGGCCGCATCGGCATGATCTTCCAGGACCCGCTCTCCAGCCTGCATCCGTTCTATACGATCGGCGCGCAGATCGCCGAGGTGCTGCACGCCCATGAGCGGGTGAGCGCTGCGGAGGCGCGGGCGCGGGTGGTTGATATGCTCGGCAAGGTCGGCATCCCTTCGCCGAAAGACCGTTTCGACGACTATCCGCACCAGTTTTCCGGTGGCATGCGCCAGCGCGTGATGATCGCCATGGCGCTCATTCTGAAGCCGGCGCTCGTCATCGCCGACGAGCCGACCACCGCGCTCGACGTGACCGTGCAGGCGCAGATCGTGGCACTGCTCGACACCATGCGGCGGGATTTCGGCACCACCGTCATCCTCATCACCCACGATCTCGGCCTGCTGTCCAGCGTCGCCGACGACGTTATGGTGATGTATGCCGGCCACCGGCTGGAATACGGCCGTGCTGCCGATGTGTTCCGCCAGCCGGCCCATCCCTATACGGCCGGACTGTTGCGCTCGACGCCTGCAAGCTACCGGCCGGGCACGGACCTCGCCCCGATCGGCGGACGGCCGCCAAGCCTGCTGGCGACGCCGGCCGGCTGCGTTTTTGCGCCGCGCTGTGCCGAGGCGTTGCCGCGCTGTACGAGCGAGCCGCCGCCACTGCGCCTCTACAGCGACGGGGTCGAATCCCTCTGTTGGCTCGAAGAGGGCGCCGGAAAGGCCCGGCCAATGGCCGAAGCGACCGCGGTCGCCGTGCCAGCAACCGTTTCCGAACCGGTCGCGGAAATCGAAAATGTACGCCTCACCTATCAGGCCGGCAGCTTCTTTGGTCCGAAACGGTCCCTCGACGTGCTGAAGGGCATCGACCTGACCATCCGGCGCGGTGAGACCGTGGGCCTTGTCGGCGAGAGCGGCTGCGGGAAATCGACGCTGGCGCGCATCGTTGCAGGCCTCATCCCGGCCACGTCCGGCAGCGTCCGGGTGCTTGGCCGCGACATGGGCGCGCTTGATGCCCGGCAATGGCGGGAAATGCGCCAGCAGGTCCAGCTCGTCTTCCAGGATCCGTTCGGATCACTCAATCCGCGCCGCCGCGTCGGCGCGATCATCGGCGACCCGTTCCGTCTGCACGGCATTGCTTCCGGCGAGGCGCGCCGGGCGAAGGTGCGCGACCTGATGGAGATCGTCGGGCTCAATCCCGAACACTATAATCGCTTCCCCTCGGAGTTTTCCGGCGGCCAGCGCCAGCGGATCGGCATCGCCCGGGCCCTGGCGTTGAACCCGGGGCTGATCATCTGCGACGAGCCGGTTTCGGCGCTGGATGTGTCGATCCAGGCGCAGGTGCTGAACCTGCTTCGTCGCCTCCAGCGCGAGTTCGGCCTGACCTATCTGTTCATCTCCCACGACCTCTCGGTCGTTCGCCATGTCTGTGATCGTATCGCGGTGATGCAGGATGGCCGGATCGTCGAACTCGCCACCGCCGAGTGGCTGTTTGCCGATCCGCAGCATCCCTACACGAAGACCTTGCTTGCGGCTTCCAAGACGATTCCTGCCTTTGCAAAGGGCGAGCAGCGGTCCCTGGTCGAAACGCGGAAGCAGGTGGCATCATGAGTGACGGCGTGACGAAAGAACCGATCCCCGAAACCGGGGTCGTCCAGCGCGGTTCCTTTGAATTGACGTTGCGGCGGCTGCGGCGCGACACCGCGAGCGTGATGGCCTTCGCCGTGATCCTGGCGATCGTCCTACTGGCTATTGCAGCTCCGCTGGTCGCCACGATGACCGGCCATTCGCCCATCGAGCAGTTCCGCGACACCGGCCTGTCGCCGACCGGCATTCCCGTCGGGCCGGGGGCGGAGTTCTGGCTGGGCACGGACCAGCTTGGTCGTGACGTGCTGGTCAGGCTCGCCTATGGCGCGCGGGTGTCGTTGCTGGTCGGGGTCTGCGCCTCGCTGATCGCCTCCTTCATCGCCGTCGTCGTCGGTACGACCGCGGGCTATTTCGGCGGCACGGTCGATCTTGTCCTTAGCCGGCTCACCGATCTCGTGATGAGCGTGCCCTTCCTGCTCTGCGCGCTAGCCCTGGTCTCGGTTTTCGGGCCGAGCCTTTCGCTCAGCGTCGCCGTCATCGTCTTCTTCAGCTGGGCGCCGATGGCCCGCGTCATCCGCGGGCAGGTGATCTCGCTGCGCCGGCAGGATTTCGTGCAGGCCAGCCGTTCGCTTGGCGCGGGCCCGTTGTCGATCATGATCGTCGATATCCTGCCCAATCTCGCCGTGCCGATCATTGTCTACACCACCATGCAGATTCCCAATTCCATCGTCTTCGAGGCAACGCTCTCCTTCCTGGGCATGGGCATCGTGCCGCCGACACCGAGCTGGGGTGGAATGCTGGCGGACGCCTCGTCCAACTCGCTCTATCTGGTCGCCTGGTGGCTGGTCTTCGTGCCGGGCACGGCGCTGCTGATGACGACGCTTGCTTTCAACATTCTCGGCGACGGCCTGCGCGATGCGCTCGATCCGAAGAGCGCGCGCACCGCGCGTCGCCTGAAGCGCCAGCCGAAGGGAGCCACCAAGCGATGATCCGGTTCCTCTCCCGCCGCGTGGCCTTCGGCGCAGGCGTTCTGTTTGTTCTTTCGGCTTTCGTTTTCCTGCTGTTCTTCGTGGCGCCGGGCGACCCCGCGCGCATGATCGCCGGCGACAAGGCGACCGAAAGCCAGCTTGCGCAAATCCGCAAGAATCTCGGCGTCGACCGGCCGATCCTCGCGCAGTACGGCACCTTCATGGGCAAGGCGCTCACCGGCGATCTCGGCTTTTCCTACCGCAACCAGCAGCCCGTCGCACCGATCATCCTGCGGCGCATTCCCGTGACGCTGTCGCTGGTGCTGGGTGGTGCGGTGCTCTGGCTGGCGATCGGGGTGCCCGTCGGCATCATGTCGGCACGTCATGTGGGCAGCCTGCGCGACCGGCTGGGGCAGGCCTTCATTCTCGTTGGCCTCAGCTTTCCGACCTTCGTGCTCGGCATGATGTCGCTCTACCTGCTGTATTTCCTGCCGAAACAGGCGGGCTTCACCCTGTTCCCGGCCGGTGGCTACAAGGCGCTGACGAGCAATCCAATGCTTTGGGCCTGGCACCTCGCCTTGCCCTGGACCACGCTGGCACTGACCATGGCCGCCGTTTATGCGCGCCTGACCCGGGGTCAGATGCTGGAGGTGATGCGCGAGGACTATATCCGCACCGCCCGTGCCAAGGGACTCTCCGAACGCCGTGTGGTGTGGAAACACGGCCTGCGCGCCGCGCTGACACCGCTCGTCACCCAACTTGGCGCGGATATCGCCATGCTGCTCGGTGGCGTCATCATCATCGAGCAGGTCTATGGTCTGCAAGGCGTCGGCGCGCTCGCCGTGCAGGCGGTCGCCAACCAGGACCGGCCGATCATTATCGGCGTGGTGCTGCTCGGCGGCGTGTTCATTGTCATTGCCAATATCGTCGTCGACCTTTTCTATGTGCTGCTCGACCCGCGGGTACGTTGAGGACTTCCCATGATCGTCTCCGAATACACCATTCCCGGCCTGCATATCCGCGACCACGTCGTCACCGCCCCGCTCGACTGGGCGGCGCCGGACGGCAGGACCATCGAGGTTTTTGCCCGCGAGGTGGTCGATCCCGCCCGCAAGGATGAAGCGCTGCCGCTGCTCTGCTTCCTGCAAGGCGGGCCGGGCGGCAAGTCGCCGCGGCCGACGCGCGGTGGCCCGCCCTGGCTGCACAAGGCGCTGAAGACCCATCGCGCCATTCTGCCCGACCAGCGCGGCACCGGCCGATCGACGCCAGTCGATGCGGCGACGATCGCGGGCTTCGAAGCCGAGGCGGGAGCCGACTATCTTGCATGCTTCCGTGCCGATTCCATCGTCGACGACCTCGAGCACCTGCGCAAGACCAGCTTCGGGGGCAAGCGCTGGCAGACGCTCGGCCAGAGCTATGGCGGCTTCCTCACGCTCACCTATCTGAGCCGCGCGCCGGAGGCTCTTTCGGCCTGTTACATTGCCGGCGGCATACCGAGCCTCGACCCATCGGCCGACGAGGTCTATCGCCATACCTACCCGCGCGTGCGTGCCAAGAACGACATCTTCTACAAGCGATATCCGGAGGACGGCGCGCTGGTGGCGCGCATCGCCGATTTCATCGATGCCAATGTGGTGCTGCTGCCCGATGGCGACCGCCTGACCGTGCGACGCTTCCAGAGCCTCGGCCTCGACTTGGGCATGGGGACGGGCTTCGAGAACATTCACTGGCTGGTCGAGGAAGCCTTTGCCGGTGCGGCTGGCGACCGCCTGTCCGACCAGTTCCTCGCGTCCGTCATGCACCTGACCGCCTATCATGGCAATCCGCTGTTTGCCGCGATCCACGAGGCGATCTACGGTGAGGGCGAGGGCGCCACGGCCTGGTCGGCTGAACGCCTGCTCGGCGAGTTCCCCGAGTTCGATTCCAAGGCGCGACCGCTGCTTTTCACCGGCGAGATGATCTATCCGTCGATGTTCGAGGAGATTGCCCTGTTGCGGCCGTTCCGCGCTGCCGCCGAGGCACTCGCCCGCCGCCCGCGCTACAGCCGGCTCTACGACAAGGACCGGCTTGCGGCCAATACGGTTCCGGTTTCGGCGGCGATCTATCACGACGACATGTATGTCGATGCCGGGCTGTCGCTTCAGACGGCACGCGCCGTCGGCAACCTGGATTTCTGGATCACCAACGAATTCGAGCATGACGGCATTCGCCAGTCGGGCGCGGTCTTCGATCGGCTTGTCGCACTGGTGGCCGAAAAGGGCGGACCGCTGAACGCGGACCGGTAAGGGAAAGACACATATCATGACGACAAACGACCGTGCGCCGGTGCTGGCGGCGCTGCGTGGCTGGCTGGCTGCGTCCGGCCTGGACGGGCTGATCGTGCCGCGCACGGACGCCCACCAGAGCGAAGTGACCGCCCCGCGCGACGATTGCCTGCACTATCTCAGCGGTTTCTCCGGCTCTGCAGGCCTCGCGCTCGTGCTTGAGGACAGCGCCCTGATCTTCGTGGACGGCCGCTATCAGGTCCAGGTGCGACAGGAGGTCGATCCGGCGCTGTTCGAGGTGCGCCACCTGCACGACGATCCGCTCGACCGCTGGCTGAAAATCCATGCCCGCCCGGGCTGGCGCATCGGCATCGATACCATGCTGATCGCCGGCAACCTGTACGACCGGCTGGCAACCGGATGCGCGACAGCGGGGGCGGAGCTGGTGGCGCTCGACGACGATCCCTTCCATGCCGTATGGCGCGACCGTCCCGCCCGCCCGCTCGGCGCGATCCGCGCGATGCCGCCGCAGGCTGCCGGGGAAACGGCGGCCAACAAGCGGGTGCGCATTTCCGAAGGCTTGCGAGAGCGCGGCGCGGGCCTGCTGGTGGAGACCCTGCCGGACAACATCGCCTGGCTTCTCAATGTGCGCGGCTCCGATGTGCCGATGAACCCCGTGCCGCATTCCTTCCTGCTGCTCGGCGCGGACAACCGGCTGGAATGGTTCGTCGACCGGCGCAAGCTCGGCAACGATCTCGACGCCTACGAGCTTGCCGACGTGACGCTCTCGCCGCCGGAGCAGTTTCTCGGCCGCCTGGCGGAAACGGTTTCTGGTAGGACGGCGCTGATCGACGCGGATTTCGCGCCACAGGCGGTCCGTGCTTGCGTCCTTGGGGCTGGTGGCAGACTGGCGGCGCAGACGAGCCCGATCACGCTTGCCAAGGCGGCGAAGACGCCGGCCGAACTCCAGGGATACCGCGATTGCCATCTCGAAGACGGCATCGCCGTTGTCGAATTTCTGGCCTGGGTCGCCACTGAGGTGCCGGCACGCCAGGGCACGGCAAAGCCATTGACCGAGCTTGAGGTCGAGGCACGGCTGCTCGCCTTCCGACAGGAGCGGGCCGGCTTCATCGAGCCGAGCTTCCGCACGATTTCCGCCGCCGGTGCCAATGCGGCCATGTGCCATTATGCGGCGCGGCCGGAAACCGATGCGGCAATCGACACCGCCACACCCTATCTGGTGGATTCCGGTGGACAATATCTGAACGGCACCACCGACCTGACGCGAACGCTGATGCTCGGCGCCCCGAGCGCCGAAATGCGGCTCGCCTATACGGCCGTCCTGAAGGGCTTCCTGTCGCTGCTGTCGGTGCGTTTTCCGGTCGGGACGCAGGGCCATCAACTCGATGCCTTTGCGCGTCGGGCGCTGTGGGAGGCAGGCCTCGACTACGATCACGGAACCGGCCACGGTGTGGGGCATAATCTGCTCGTGCACGAATATCCGCACCGCTTCGACCGAAAACCGAACCTTCACGGCCTTGTGCCCGGCAACATCATGACGGTGGAGCCCGGCTACTACAAGGAAGGCGCTTTCGGCATGCGCATCGAAAACCAGGTGGAGGTCATCGCCGACGGCGACGGCTTCTGCCGCTTCGCCTCGCTCACGCTCGTGCCCATCGATCTTGCAATGGTCGATCTCGACACGTTGAGCCCCGCCGAATGTGCCTTCCTCGACAGCTACCACGCCCTTGTCCGCGCTCAGCTAAAAACCCGCGTTGGAATCGGCGCCCTGCCATGGCTCCTAAGCCAAACACAATCCATCGA
>NZ_JBQVPI010000032.1:0-46950 GCF_052438155.1 Shinella sp.
GAGTCCATGAGGTTTTCGAAGATAAGGATGGTTTGGTTGTTATCTGCGCCCTGGCTTGCCAACCCCACTCGCAGAGCTTCTACCGATGCACCGGGCATCGCATTGAGGAAAACATCGACGCCACGCATGAAATCGAGATTGTCGTAGATCTTTTCCGACGTGGCGTCATCCGGAAAGCCATCGAAGAAATTTAGTTTGCCAAGCCTGGTGTCCAAACTCTCGGGCGTGATGATCGAATCCGGTATCGGCGTTGTCATCTTCATCTTCGACACTGTCTGCCCGTGCGCGATCCCGGCGAGAAAAACGACCGCTGAAGCCGCTCCAAGCAACGCTTTCATCGATAAAGACATCATGTGGCTCCTTTATGGGGGTAAATCTTCCAGCGCAGATGACTGCACAACTGGAATAGCGGGAACATCCAAGGCGATGCATAGAAGTAGGAGAGGGGTGCGAAGGCCCAAATTTATCTGCGTTGCAATGGGCTTTGACGTCAGTCGATGTAAACCACAACGTAACGCCCACTATGGGCCTGATAGTAAGCCCCGCCACAACGCCACACCACGGCGCCGTTCACACTGGTCCGCAGACAGCCAGCGGGCAGCGTGGCAACATACACCGAAGAGCGACGGATCACTCGTCGCGTGGTGCGACGAGCAGTGCCGGCGACACTGCCGGGAGTCAAAGGCCGCCCTAACACCGCATGTGCCTCGGACACGAACGCACCGTACGGCATTGGGACAAGGCTATCGGCCGCGAGAACGATAATGCCGGCGATCACGGCGCAAAGGGTCTTTCGGTGCAACTTGCGCATCGTCATTCTCCTGCCTCCAACGACATCTCACCGGTAAGGTCGGTATATACGCGTTCGAGTTTCCTGGCGTTTGCTGGCGGTATGAATGTAAACTGGCCAGCGTCGATGGCATCGGATTTCCAGTTGCTCAGCCGTAGCGAGTACTCCGGCGCTCCGGTCACCCACTTGGTCGTGATGACGTATTTGAGCGGCAACGGATTGTTGCCCTTGCTGATCCAGATTTGCCAGTCGACAATATCTGTTCTGAAGGCGAGGTGATCGCATTCGACCCCACCCACGAATGCCGATCCGACAAGCGTTCCCTTGGTCACTCCGTCGGTAAGGACGGCATAGGGATCGCTTGCGAGCAAGTCGGCTCCTGGGGCATCGAGTCCGGTAGCGACGCGAAGTTCGTCTGCCGCCACTTCAACGCTTTGCCCCGGACTCTGCAACTGCGCGTAGACGTTTGTGCGTTTGCTGTGGAGCGATATCGTGCTGCCGTCGAAGATTACCTCTGCATCGGCGAACGGCCCCTTGCGCGTCAACCGAAAACCTTTGGCGCGATCGAGCGCGATAGTGCCCGACGCGCTGTACTGGATCTTCTGCCCTCCGAGATCGACGATTTCCTGATCTGCGTCGTAGTCGACGCTAAGCGCCGGAATAGACTTGAGGTTCTCGCTCATGGCGATAAGAATCTTGGCAGCCTCGGGCTCAACTGCGTCCTGGGCTGATGCGGACCATGCCGCCACACAGGTGACGGCGGCTAGAATAAGTGCGTGGGAGCGCCAAGTCGCTCCAAACCTGTTCAGCGTAAATCTACTCACGTCGTACCCCCCCTTAGATCATATACCTTCGTTCCGGCTAGAACCTCACCGCCAGTCGCGTGAAGATGCCATGTTGGGTGGCGTCGTAGCGGAAGCCACCTTCCTCATAGTCGGTGTAGAGGGCCTTGTAGCCGAAAGACGAAGCGATCGTGTCCGTCCAATTGTAGCCGACCGTCGCGGTACCCTGCAGCGTGATGTCGGAGGCGACGCCGAAGCCGCCGATATCTGCCATGACGTTCACGAACCATTTGTCGTTGACGTCATAGTGCATGGTAAGACCGACGATCGGATCGACCCAGCTTTGCGAACCGCTGCGGTTGACCGACGGGAAGAACGCGGGGTCGATGTCGAGTTCCACCTCATTGTGCTGGTAGCGAAGGCCGCCGGTCGCGTAGAGTTGCATATTCTCGACGTTAATAGGCAGCTCGTAGCCGACAAGGGCTGTCGCGACGATCTGCTTCTGCTCGAAGCGAGCGGTTCCACCGAATGGGCCGACATCGGCTTCGGTTGAAATCTTGGCCCACATGACATCCGTGTAGAGAAGCCAGCTGTCACCGACCGCTTGAAACGATCCCGCGAACACACCGTCCAGGCTCTCAAGCACGTCCAGAGGCGAGACGTCGACCGCCGCGGTGGGAAGGCCACGCACACCGATGTCGCCATTCAACCCCGCCAGCCAGCCATCGAGCGTGACCTGGTATTTCCATCCGGTGTTGACGACGGCCGATCCCGGCGCCGATATGTCGGCTGCGCCCGCAGGTGCCACAGCGAGAGCCAGTGCCAATCCGCAATAGGCGCTTTTCATTTCAATCATGCCAGCAGTCCCCCGGTCTCACGGGCTCCAGAAATTACCAGAGTTATTCCCGCCAGCACCCTATCCGATCTAGGCGGAAACGCCCGTATGTTACCGTATCATGTATGCCTGCGGACTATTGGCGTGACCATTTCTGCGACTCGCAGACCACCTTCATCACGCAGCCCTTGAGGGTGACCGTGTCGCCGGAGACACTGATGGTTCCGTTGTAGGTCTTCTTCGCATCGGGATCCGTAATCTTGCCAGAATAGCTGCCATCGCCTCCTTCGAACGCGCCAATCTTCCCGCCTGCATGCTTGCCGCTCTTGAGCGTTATACAAAAGCCGCTGCCGCACGGCTCGATCGCTGCGGTGTCACCAAGCGTCGTCTTCCAGTGTCCGACAATCGGCTCGGCCGCGCTCGCAAGTCCGGTCGACATCAATAGCGCTGTGATAGAGATCAGAGTGGATTTCATGGCAACGTCCTCGCATGGCTGGCCCGCCAATGGACCGATAGCCGAATGGACCACACGTGCGCTGCCGACCACAAGAAACTCGCCGTATGTTACTGCAACCTACGAGGTGTTGGTCGGGTTCTGTGTCATCTTCGAGACAACTTCGTTGATGCGAGGGCACCCCTCAGGAGGGGGATGGAATGGGAGACGACACGGAGTACGCCAAGCGCAGGCTTCCCGCTCAGGCGCTGGAGATTGACGCGCTTGCCGACCGCAACGAAAGCTTCCGCGACCTGTGCAAAGATTTTTGCATCGCCGATCATCTCGTGCGGAAGTGGGAGTCGTCTACGGACCCGTTGCGAGACGAACGTTACGTCGAGGCGCTTGAACTGTTGGATGACCTCGGCAGGGAAATCCACATCATGCTGGACCTCGCCAAGATTGTGCCATTCCCTGTCAACCGTTGAACGCGCTATCTCGACGCAATCACCGCACGTTGCGGCTACCAAGAAGGAATAACATGCCTCGACTGATGGTGAAGATACTCATCTTCGCGGTCGCCCTTATGGTGGCGGCTTTGACCGCCTGGTGTGCCCTGGCCCTCTGGTATCGTCTACCTCTGCCTGAGGCAGGACGGGCAATCGCCGCCGGCGTCTTTCTCATATTTGGTCTCTTCACAGTTGCTGCGCTTGCCAGCCGGCTGCGCTTGAAAGCCATCCTTTCGTTCGCTGTCGTCTTCGCCCTGATGCTCTTCTGGTGGAACTCGATCAAGCCGGAAGCGAACGCTGCATGGGCACCAGATGTCGCCCGGCAGGTTACGGGTATTATCGCCGGAAATTCACTGACCTTGACTGATGTTCGGGACTTCGAGTGGCGGAGCAATTCCGACTTCACGGAGCGCTGGACGACACGAACCTTCGATGTGAGCAAGGTGAAGACCGTTGACCTGTTCATGTCCTACTGGGCGGGTCCGAAGATCGCGCACGTCATCTTCAGCTTCGGTTTCGAAGGCGGTGAGCAGCTGGCCTGGTCGATCGAGGTACGTCACAAGGCAAGTGGCGGGTTTTCTCCTCTTGCCGATCTCTTCAAGAACGACCCCTTGGTGATTGTTGCCGCGGACGAACGCGACGTTGTCGGCGTGCGCTCCAACGTGCGCGGCGAGGACGTCCAAATCTATCGGCTGAGAGCCAGTCCCGAACAGGCACGAAAACTTCTGCTCGAATACGTCGCCGAGGCCAACGCTCTCGCACAGGCTCCGCAATTCTACAACTCGATCACGACGAACTGCACGACGACCGTCGCCAAGCTGATGCGTGTCGCCGGAGACAACGTGCCATTTGACTGGCGGCTAATCGTCAACGGTTATCTTCCTGACTACGCCTATGACCGTGGAGCCGTTGACACGTCGATTCCGCTCTCCCAGCTACGAGAAATCTCTAAAATCGGCGAGCGGGCGCAGGCAGATGGGTTGTCGCCCGCCTTCTCAAAGGCAATCCGAGTCGGCGTACCCATCCCGGCCGCCAACGCTACGCCGTAACCCACAGTAACATACCGATGAAATCGAGATGACTGAGGCACGATGTAAGCTATCAAAAATTTCGCTAGGTGAAGTTTTTACTCACGCCTCAACCCTGACGGAACTCATGACGATCATTAAACCCTTTCAGAACGTCACCACTGCCATCGCGCTCGTGATCCTGGCGGCTGCGCCAGTGCTCGCTCCGGCATCGGCCGAAGCCCGCCGTGCGGTGGCTGGTTGCGGAGCCAGAGGGTGCGCAGCCGTCGGCAATCACGGGGCCGTTGCCGTGCGTCGCCCACCAGTCAGGGGCGTAGTGGTCGTGAACCCTCGTCGTTATTGGCCCGCAGGAGGTGCTATTGCCGCGGGTGCCGCCATCGGTTTCATCGCGGGCGCGGCGGCCGCTTCGGTCGCCGGCACACCGCCGCAGTCTGGCATGTGCTGGTTTTATACCGATGGTACGAAGAAGACAGGTTTCTGGGATGTCTGTCCGCGATAAATTGCTATGAAACGAGCATCACGATTGAAAACAGCGGCAGGGGTTGATTTGAGCTTGGTTAACTCGTTCACTGCAGGCCGGGCACGGCGATTTATTCCATTTTTCGCATTAGTCGTCGTCGCGAGTTGCGGCGGACACCCGAAACATGTGCTGACTCCCGTTGCAGACACCGTGCCGGATACCAGCCGCGTCGACATATTGGTCGCGACCACGCGGGCGCGATCGACTGTCCCAGGTGAGATGTTCACGGGCGAGCGCGCCCGGACACCATCCTTCGCCGAGATGACAGTTTCACTGCCCAAGATCCGCGAGGAAGGTGATGTCGCCTGGCCGAAGAAGCTGCCCTCAAACCCGGAAACCGACTTTGCCACTCTGAAGGCTGCCGAGTTCGATCTCGATGGCGCTAAAGGCTGGTTGAACGCCTCGGTTAGAAAAAATCCCGACAACAGCGTCCTGGTCTTCATCCATGGCTTCAACAACCGATTTGAAGACAGCGTCTACCGCTTCGCTCAGATCGTCCATGATTCCAGCGTCCGCAGCACACCGAT
Source organism: Shinella sp. (assembly GCF_052438155.1). Classification (NCBI taxonomy): domain Bacteria; kingdom Pseudomonadati; phylum Pseudomonadota; class Alphaproteobacteria; order Hyphomicrobiales; family Rhizobiaceae; genus Shinella; species Shinella sp. The sequence goes on from NZ_JBQVPI010000032.1 coordinate 5,425, forward strand.
CCTTGTGACCTGGCCATCGCGCGGCAGCCTTCTGGCCTACGGCTACGACCGCGAGAGCACGAACTACACCCGTAACGCCCTTGAGACGCTGTTCCAGTACCTGGCCAAAGATCGCGACGTGAAGGAAGTCAACGTGCTGGCCCACTCGATGGGCAATTGGCTGGCGCTGGAAGCACTCCGGCAAATGGCGATCCGCAATGATGGTCTACCAGTCAAGTTCAAGAATGTCATGCTCGCCGCTCCGGATGTCGATGTCGATGTCTTCCGTTCCCAGATCGAGGATATGGGCCACCCGCACCCGCAGTTTACCCTGTTCGTCTCGCGTGACGACAAGGCGCTCGCCTTCTCACGGCGGGTCTGGGGTAACATCCCTCGGCTCGGTTCGATCGATCCGGAAACCGCACCGTACAAGGCTGAACTCGCCGACAACAAGATTTCGGTGATCGATCTGACGAAGATCAAGGTCAGTGATGATCTCAACCACAGCAAGTTCGCAGAATCTCCGCAAGTCGTCCAACTCATCGGCGCGCGGCTATCCGAAGGGCAGACACTGACGGACAGCCGCATCGGACTTGGTGACACGATCCTGGCCGGGACGACGAATGTGGCGGTGGCGGCGGGCAGCGCCGCCGGACTGGTTCTTACGGCTCCAGTTGCCGTGCTCGACGCGGATACGCGCGGCAACTACGCCAATCATGTCGGCGGCCTGACAGGACAAATCAGTGGAGGGGAGAGGATTTCGGTCAAGAACTGTGCGGCAATCCCAACTGACCCGGCATGCCGGAAGCAGAGGTAGAGGCAGCTTGAGTTTGATATTCGCGCTTTTGACCCTCAATTGCGGCATCGAGAGGGACAAATCGTACTCGTCGGGCCTGTGCCGGTGGTTATGACAGCGACTCGCGTTGTCCTGTCAATCGACGTTTCACGGCTTTGGCCCCCGCCAGCCTACTTTATTGGTACTGTCTCGGCATTGACAGTACCAATAAAGTAGGCTGGCTGGTTGTGCGGCGTTTGGCAAGCTTCTTGGCATTCCGCAGCATCGCCAGGTTAGTTACCGCGACCGACTGGAATGGAAATCGGCGTTGAAAAATTCGGTCTCGATGAATAACGGGCTAGTATATGCTGCGCTGCTTGTTGGCCAAACCGCCGCAGCCGCGCTCTTGTTCTGGATGGTATTTCCAGTTTTTTACAATGTCGTCACGCACCTCGGTGAGTCCCAAAGCCTCGACCTGTCGCGACATGCCGCAATTGCTTTCAGCACCGCACTGCTGCATTTCTGCTACTGGATGCGGCTCAACTGGGTGCCGGTTACAGCTCCGTTCCATAGCGTCATTGTATCGCATCTGTTCTCTTTCGCCAGCCGGATCAGTTTCTTTTTCGGCGGAGCGCTGTTCTCGGCAATTTTTTTCCGGCATCTCCCTGAGCTGGATGTTTTCCCGCCGCTTGGCCAGGCTTTTGCGCACGTGCTCTATGTCATGACAATTTTGTTTGCGCTATTTTGCTATTCGCTAGATCTGGAACGGCTAGCAAAAGCGTTCGAGCCGCCCGGGACCACGGATGTCGGTTAGTGATTAGCGTCGGCGATATGCCCGCTTCTTGCATGATCAACGGAACTCCTATCCTACGCTTGCCGCGGAAACGGCCGAAGAAGCCGTACGTCCTCGGATGGCCTCTTCCTCGTTATTGCGGGACGAACCCACCGCTTCCACTCCCGTGGAAAGTGTTTCGCGTCTGGACGAGTTGATCTGTGGAGGCTAGGTTGCAATATGGGGTATCTGGTACTTAAGCGCGTCGCGGTCCTTTCAATTCGCTCCGCGCGCTTTGGGTCTTTAATTTATCGCACGTCTCTATTGCAAAGCCGCTACATACTTCTGCGGGCATGCTTTAGCGGCGACTGCGCACAAGGATGACGCACGGTGCAGACTTCGTTGCCGGAGAATCGGGCAGAGCGTCCCTGTCCGACTCACGACGAGGTCAGGGCTCAGCTTGAGCGGATTGTCTCCAGCCGCGAGTTCCCCAGCACAGGGCGCGGCGCAGCCTTCCTAAAATATGTCACGGAGGAAGCGCTTGCGGGCCGGGCGCACCGTCTCAAGGCGTATTCGGTCGCCATCGAAGTCTTCAACCGAAGCCCGAACTTCTCTCAGGACGATCCCGTCGTCCGAATCGAGGCCGGACGTCTGCGCAGGGTCATCGAACGCTACTATCTCATTGCCGGGCAAAATGATCCTATTCGGATCGACATCCCCAAGGGCGGCTACGCGCCGACCTTCACGTGGAATGACGCGCTAGCGGAGGCGGCCGACGATGAGCTAAACGTAGTCGTCGCCGGACGAGGAGCGTTTGCGTGGCGGCGTCTCGGCTGGCCCGTTCTGGCTCTGCTGGCGGCATTCGTCTGCGTGGGCCTTGGCTATTACATGGCGGGGCCAGTCGCCAGTCGGTCGGCCGGACAAATCCCGGACGAGCCGATGCTTGTGATAGCACCCTTTGCGGACCTGGGCGAAGGCCCTCTGGCTGCACGCTATGCCGCCGGCCTGACCGAAGAGCTTCTCACTGCCGTTCCCCGCTTCAAGGAGATCACTGTTTTTGGCCGCGAGACATCAAAGGCACTGCGGCCCGGTATAGAGGCATCGCAGGTGCGCGAGGGTCTTGGCGCGCACTTCCTTCTGGCTGGCGGGGTCCGCGTCGAGGGCGACAAGGTACGCGTGACCGTGCGGCTCGTCGACACGTCCAACGGATCGATCCTGTGGTCGCAGCACTACGAAGACGATCTGGACACGCACGAACTCTTCACCATCCAGACCGATGTCGCCAGCAAGGTGGCAACGGTCATCGCCCAGCCATACGGCATCATCGCGAAATCATTAGCGGCCAACTCGCCGCCAGCTGACGTTGGCGTGCATGACTGCACGCTACGCTTCTATGCCTACCGCGAGGAGTTGAATCCGGAAGCGCATCTAATTGCGCGCGACTGTCTGCAGCGCGCGGTGGCGCGTTTCCCCGCTTACGCGACGGCTTGGTCGATGCTCTCTTTCCTCCATCTCGACGAGGACCGGTTCGAGTTCAATCCGCAGAAGGACAAGGGTTCCGCGATGGATCGCGCGCTCGGTTCGGCGCGGCGGGCGGTCTCGCTCGAGCCCAGCAACACGCGTGCCCTGCAAGCGCTCATGATGGCTCTGTTCTTCCGTAACGAGACCAAAGAGGCGTTCGAGGTCGGAGAGGAGGCGCTGGCCGCCAATCCGAACGACACGGAGTTCCTCGGAGAACTCGGCACCCGCATCGCGTTTTCGGGGCAATGGGAGCGCGGCGCGGAACTGCTGGATCGCGCGATTAAGCTTAACCCCGGCGGGGCCGGATATTACTTCGGAACGCGCGCCCTGATCGCCAGCATGCTCCAGGATCATGACAAGGCGGTGAGACTGATTCGCAAAGCCGACCTGAAGAAATTTCCGCTCTTCCACGGCGTTGCGGCGGTCATCTACTCTGAGGCCGGGCTGTTAGATGAGGCTAAGCGCGAGGGCGAGGTGTTCATGAAAATGCGTCCTGACTATCTTCCCAACATCGTGGCCGAGAATCGGAAGAGAAACCTATCCTCACAGGACAGCATGCGCATTATCGTGGCACTCCGACGGGCTGGACTGCCAGTGCCAAGCGCGGCGGATGTCGAAGCTGAGTTCAGGGTCTCCGACGCTTTGGACGGCCCGTAAACGCCGTATGCTACAGTTAGATACGTTTCTTTTTCAACGATTTAAATAACTCTGCCGGCGCACGAGGTGATGCCGAGACTGGTTCACCGTCAACCTCGGTATCAGACGGAGCACAGTGAAATTGGCCACGACCGCATCTTCCCGCATCCGGCACCGAAAGGCATCTCTGACGCTCGCCGTTGCAGCGACGCTTGGCATGGGATCGACCGCCTACGGTCAGGATTCCAGCGCTGATCTCGCCAAGAAGCTTTCGAACCCGATCGCGTCGCTGATCAGCGTTCCGTTCCAGTTGAACCATGATCACGGCTATGGCCCGCTCGATGGCGACAAGACGACGCTGAATATCCAACCCGTGATTCCGATCTCACTGAACGCCGACTGGAACCTGATCTCCCGCACGATCCTGCCCGTAACCTACCAGGACGACATCGCCGGGCCATCTGGATCGCAGTTCGGCCTTGGTGACGTCGTACAAAGTTTTTTCCTGTCCCCTTCCAAGCCGACCGAGGGCGGCCTCATCTGGGGCGCAGGTCCCGTCTTCCTGATACCGACCGCGACCGACGATCTGCTTGGCGGCGAGAAATGGGGCGCTGGGCCGACCGTTGTCGCGCTAAAACAGGACGGCCCTTGGACGTATGGCGCACTGGCAAACCATATCTGGTCGTTCGCGGGCAACGAGGATCGCAACGACATAAGTAACACGTTCGTGCAGCCCTTTCTCTCTTACACAACACCAACCGCATGGACGTTCGCGCTGAACACCGAATCCACATACGACTGGAAGGCGAAGGAATGGTCGGTACCCATCAATCTGACCGTCTCCAAGCTGGTGAGGGTGAACGAGCAGCCAATTAGCGTGACCGCGGGGCTTCGATACTGGGCCGCCGCTCCGGACAACGGTCCCGAAGGGCTTGGCTTCCGTCTCGGGCTGACGTTCCTGTTTCCGAAATAGGCGCTAACGACCGCGAAGAGACATCGAGGGCGTGTGTTCATAGCTGGCGCTCGACAGGCGCAGTTCAACCGTTGTCCGCCGATCCATAACTTATCCTGCTACCTGCGCATGCTGGCGCACGCTGCGAACCGAAAGGACGTTCAAATGCTCACAAAACGCGCTCTGCTTCGCTCTGCCGCGATGGCCGCACTCGTCGCCGCGACGGCGAAGTCTGTCCCGGTGATTGCGCAGGACAAAGCCGAATGGCCCGGCCTGTTGGAGGCCAAGGGCATCGCCGAGGAAGGCTTCATCTATGGCCTGCCGCTCGTGATGAACTATGCGGTCATGCAGGAGTTTGCCGTAGACAGGAATTCGGGACAGTTCAAGGCGCCTTTCAACGAAATCAACAACATGCATCAGGTCGCAAGCCCTGAAGATACAGCGATCATTACGCCGAACAGCGACACGCCTTACTCAATCCTCTGGCTGGACCTGCGCGCTGAACCGATGGTCATCTCGGTGCCGACGGTCGAAAAAGGCCGCTATTACTCGGTTCAGTTGGTCGACGGCAACACCTACAATTTCGGCTACATTGGGACGCGGGCCACGGGGAGCGAACCGGGCGACTATCTTGTGGTCGGCCCCGACTGGAAAGGCGAGAAGCCCGACGGCATCAAGCAAGTCTTCTCCTCGACGACCCCATTCGTATTCGCCAACTTTCGGACCCAGCTCATCAATGTCGAAGATATGCCGAACGTGGAAAAGGTCCAGGCCGGATACAAGGCGCAACCGCTTTCTGCTTTTCTTAAACAACCCGCTCTGCGCGCCGCGCCGGAGATCGAGTTTCTTCCTGCCACTACCGCCGGGATCAAGGAGAACTTCTTCCAGTATCTCGACGCAGCGCTGCAGTTCGTTCCTGAAACGCCAAGGGATAGCGAGATTCGTGCAAAACTAGCGAAGATTGGCATCGGCCCTGGCAAGATCTTCGAGTTTAAGGATCTATCGCTCGAACATAAGGCCGAAATGCTGATAGGCATGAAGCAAGGTAACGATAAAATAGACAGTTGGCTAACCAGCGGAAATAAAAGCATCAACGGCTGGAACGTCGGCGCGTTCTTTGGTGACGAAGCCTTCTACAACGGCGACTGGTTAATGCGGGCCGGGGCTACCAAGGCAGGTCTCTATGCCAACGATGCGGTCGAGGCCATGTACCCCTACACCCGGACGGATTCGACTGGTGAACCGCTCGACGGCAGCAAGCACAACTACACCATCACCTTCGCACCCGATCAGTTGCCGCCGGTGAATTCGTTCTGGTCCGTCACAATGTATGATGGCAAGAGCCAGTTCCTGGTCAAGAACCCGATCAATCGCTACCTCATCAACTCTCCGATGTTGCCGGGGATGAAGAAGGACGTCGACGGCTCCCTGACACTGTACATTCAAAAAGACAGCCCCGGTGCGGACAAGGAATCAAATTGGCTTCCGGCCCCGGACGGAAAAATCTATCTCGTGATGCGCCTGTATTGGCCCAAGCCCACGCCACCTTCGATCTTGCCGGCGGGCGAAGGAACATGGAAGCCGCCCGGCGTGAAACGGGTCTCATAGAAGACGCGGGAGTTGTATGTCTCTCCTACGCAAGGTTGTGTTTCGGCGTGGTGTTGACCCCACCATCGGCGCCGACGGTTAACCTCAGTCACATTGCCCAAACCACAAATTAATCAGCATGTTAATCTACCAAGACCGGGGTCATTCGTCCGCGCCGAAAGGGGTCAATCTTCAACGCTTAATCACACCCTGGCCTTTGAGCAGCTTACGCATCAGCCGAAAAGCCGCACCATTGTTCCTGCGGCTTTGCAGCAGAGCATCGAGAACGTAGCCGTTGGCATCGACGGCGCGCCACAGCCAGTATCTCTTCCCCTTGATCGCCACGACCATCTCATCGAGGTGCCACTTATCGGCAATGTGACCACAAGATCGCCGCCGAAGTTGATGGCCGAATTTTAGGCCAAATTTCGTCGCCCATCCTGCGACGGTCTGAAACGAGGCGTCAATGCCACGCTCGGCAAGCAGGTCCTCGACGTCGCGCAGGTTCAGCGGAAACCGATAATAGAGCCACACCGCATGCGCGATGATCTCGGCCGGAAAGCGGTGACGTTTGTAGTGGGCGGACACCTCTTCAGTCATGCTGGTAGACTATCGTCCCGATCCCCACCAGCCGGTTAAGGCAACGCCACCATCACCATCCCTGGTATTGCAGGTGTTCGGCGGGGGTCAGAAACTTCGGGTTTGTAGTGGCGCTACCTATCGCCTGCTTATTGCCTCGTCTCGATCGGGATGAGGATTTCTTGTGGCAGCTTGTATTTCTCCGCGAGCGCCTTGAAGCGGCCGTCGGCTTGCTGGACCTCCAGGCCGTCGGAGATGACTTGCAGCATCTCGGTGTTGCCCTTGGCAACCACCATCCCCGTATAGATGTCTGTGATGACGGTCTGGACGATCTCCATTGACACCTCTTTCTCGATGCGGGCGCGTGCGGCGACGGCGTCATCCATCACGAAGTCCATCCGGCCGCTCAGGATCTGGCGATAGGCTGCATCGGCGGAATCGGCGGGGCGGTAGTCGATGGCGGGCAATCCGTTCTCGACGCATTTCTGGCTTTGGCGCTGAAGAGACTGAGCCGAAGATCCGCTCATATTGGCAGACCCGACGAGGCCGCAGACGTCGTCGAGCTTGGCAATCTTCTTGGGATTTCCCTCCGGCACGATCACACTTTGGCCGGCGCGAGCGTAGAGGACGAAATCGGCTTTCTCGGCGCGCTCCGGGCGGTAGTTTACCGATCCGATCATCAGGTCTGTGGAGCCGGCAAACAGCGTGGGGAGGAGGCCCGACCATGCCCCCTTGTAATATTCATACTTCAGGCCGGCGCAGTCCATGGCGTTCTGGATAAGCTCGGCTTCAAAGCCGATCATATCGTCGGGATTGTCGGGGTTGGAATAGGCAAATGGCGGCTGGGAGGGGGAGGCGGCAATCTTGATCACCTTTCCAGCGAGGTCGGGATATTTTTCAGCGACACGCGCGGGCTCGCACTGGGCGGCGTTGGCGTTGGAAATCGCAGCACCGAAGAATGCGAGGCAGGCTAGGGGCAACCAGGTACGCTTCATGACGTTCTCCTCCGAGGATTTATTACTAGTATACTGGTTTAATGGTACTCTCTTGTCAAGGGTCGCCAGTTCCCTGTGCAATGCCATTATTCGCTTCCTGCCTGAACCGGATTCGGGCGCCGCTTTTCGATCGCGTATTTCAGAAGGGCTGCGCAGCGAAAAATGCCATGTGCGAACTTCCCGTAGGGCAGGGTTAGGAAAAAGCCCATGACAAATCCGAGATGGACCGCAAGCAGCAGCGGCATTGCCGACGTTTCCCGCCAGGCCAGCAGCGCAAGTCCGGTGAGGCTGACGAAGAACAGGAGCGCGATGAAGCCACGATCCATCGTCTTCTGCGCCGCATCCATCTGCATGGGGTTGCGCCGGATGTTGAGCCAGAACAGGCCGGCTGGACCGACCAGAAGGCCAATGCCGCCGACAGTGCCGAGCAGAACGGGAAGGCTGAAGACGGGGTAGGGCGCTTCCATGGCGAACAGGTAATGGTAGAGCGTCGCCACGCAGGTCGAGGCAAAGCAGAGCATGAAACCGTAGAACGTGAAATGGTGGAAGCGCCGGCGCCAGAGCGTGAATGCGTCGTCTTCATTGTTGCAGCCGTCGCTATGGCCGCCATCAAGATACTGAAGCGTCAGAACGGATCGGGCCGCCTCTCCCAAGGCATCCGGCAGCGGCACTGGCTTGCCCGGCTCGGACACCTCTCGCAAGAACCGCGTGACCCCGATCGCCAGCGCCAGGATGGAAAAGCCGAAGGCGCCGCCAAACAGCACCGCGAGCAGGTTGTGCGGGAAAATGGCGTAGAAATCGCCTTCGAGCCCCGGCACGAACAGGCTTGCCTGCATCAGGATCGCGCCGACGAGGAATGCGGCCACGCCGAAACTGACGGCCATGGCGACCGTCAGCCCATTCCGGCGGTAGAGCACGCCGAAGGATTTCGGGAAGGCATATTCGACATAGGTGTCGCGCCGCACCTGCGCCAACGTCTTCGGCACGTTCACGCCAAACTCGTGCGGGGGGGCATATTGGCAGGCATAGAGGCAGGCCGAGCAGTTGTGACACAGGTTGGCGAGGTAATGTGCATCGGCGACATTGAAGTCCAGCCTGCGCGTCATGGCGGGAAAGACGGCACAAAAACTCTCGCAGTAGCGGCAGGCGTTGCAGATGTGCAGGATGCGGTCGGCTTCCGCGGTGTTTGCCTCCAGCGAGCGCTCCGCCTCGGATGCGAGCTTGGTGAGATCGTCAAGTGCGGCCATGTCGCGGGTTCTCCGTTAGACGGTTTTGCCGAGCGCGGCTGCCGCAGCTCGGGTTCCGGCGATGCGGCCGAAAGCCGTGCCGATGCTCATTCCGACGCCGGCCGTGTAGCCTTTGCCGAGCACGTTGCCGGCCATCATCTCGCCGGCGACGAATAGATTGGGACTTGGTTTGTCCGCGAAGCGTACCGCGGCTGTGTCGTCGACCTTCAGCGACAGGTAGGTGAAGGTGATGCCCGGCCTCAAGGCGTAGCCGTAGAAGGGCGGCGTATCGATCGGCTGCGCCCAATGGGTTTTGGCGGGCGCTACCCCTTCGGTCCGGCAGTCGTCGAGGATGGTATGGTTGAAGGTGCCGGGCTGGCAGGCGTTGTTGTAGCCGTCGAGCGTGCGCATAAAAGTATCGACGGGGATGCCGAGTTTCGACGCAAGCTCGGGGAGGGTGTTGGCAGTCACGCCCGGGAACACCGGCGGCATGAAGCGGCCGATGACTTTCTTGTCGATGATCGAGTAGCCGATCTGGGCCGGTTGCTGTGCGACGAGACGGCCCCAGATGGCATAGCGCTTCGGCCAGAAGTCTTCGCCCTCGTCATAGAAGCGGTCGCCGTCGCGATTAACGACGACCCCGAGCGAAACACAGTCGATGCGGGTGCAGATGCCGCCGTCATACAACGGTGCCCGGGCGTCGATCGCCACGCAATGCCCCTGCGATGGATCGCCGATCATATCCGCGCCGGCGTTCATCATGGCCTTCAAAAGGACACCCTGATTGAAGCGCGTGCCGCGGATGAGGAAATTGTCCGCCGGCCATTCGCCGCGATCGTTGCGGCCCCACGCCTCTCGCAGCCATTCGCGGTTGGATTCGAAGCCGCCGGCTGCCAGCACGCAGGTTTTGGCCGTGATCGTTTCGCCGCTTTCGGTCCGGGTCGCCACGAAGCGGTCGCCATCGAGCACGATCTCGGCCACCGGCGTATCGTAGCGCACGCGCACGCCAAGCGCTTGCGCACTACGATAATAGGCATTTACCAGAGCCTTGCCGCCGCCCATGAAAAACGCATTCGTTCGCGCGACATGCAGCGCGCCTGAGAGCGGCGGCTGGAAGCGAACGCCGTGGCGCCGCATCCAGTCGCGGCAGTTTGACGAGGCCCGGATGACCAGACGCGCAAGATGCTCGTTGGTCTCGCCGCCGGTCACCTTCAACAGGTCCTGCCAGTATTCCTCTTCCGGGTAGGCTTCGATCAGGACGTCCTGCGGCGCATCGTGCATGCAGCGCAGGTTGCGGGTGTGCTGCGAGTTGCCCCCGCGCCACGCCTTCGGCGACGCCTCGAGCATCAGCACGGAGGCGCCGGCCTCGCGCGCCATCAGTGCCGCACAAAGCGCCGCATTGCCGCCTCCGATGATCAACACGTCTGTCACGATTACAACTCCTCAAAATGCGTCACGAGAGGTTCCGGCCCCCAAGGCACACGCAAGCCGACCGCCCTCTTGACGTTTAAGGGGACGAGGTCATGCGCTGCTGGGAATGGGGAAGGAGGGGGCTATCGATCCGGCGCAAGGACAGGCGCGCGCGTTCACATCCCCCCGGTCGTCTTCATGTCACTTCGCGCCGGTCGACCATGCGCAAGAACTGCCGCGTCCGCTCCTCCTTGGGATTGCTCAGAACCTCACGCGCCGGACCGTCTTCAACGATCACGCCCTTGTCCATGAAGACGACCCGGTCGGCGACATCCCGGGCAAAGTTGATTTCATGGGTCACGACGATCATCGTCATTCCGGCCTCGGCCAGGCTGCGCATGACCGCGAGCACTTCACCGACAAGCTCCGGATCGAGCGCCGACGTCGGCTCGTCGAACAGCATGAGCTTGGGTTCCGTGGCCAGTGCCCGTGCAATGGCGACACGCTGTTGCTGGCCGCCGGACAGGCGCATCGGCAGGTGATCTGCGTGCTCCTCCAGGCCGACGCCGTTCAGCAGCTGTATCGCCCGTTCCCGCGCTGCCTGCGGCTTCATGCCCAGGACCTGGATCGGCGCTTCCATGATGTTTTCGAGCGCCGTCTTGTGGTCGAAGAGATCGAAACTCTGGAAAACCATGCCGATTTTTGCGTCCGCGCGGGCCTTGGCCAGATGCTTGGCGGGCACAAGTTTTCCGCGTTTGCGCTCATAACCGACATGCTTGCCTTCGACCAGGATCTCGCCGTCGTTGAGGACCTCGAGGTGATTGATCAGACGAAGCAGGGTGCTCTTGCCGGAGCCGCTGGCCCCAAGGATCGCGACGACCTGGCCCGGATGAACCTCGAAATCGACGCCCTTGAGAACTTCGAGTTCACCGCGTCCCCGCAGATGGTAGGATTTGTGGACGTTCTTACAGATGACGAAGGGCGTATCGGCGGTTTCTTGCGCGCTTTTCAAAGCGCTGGAAGCAAGCGCCTTGATGATCGAGTTGTTGCCGGACTTGGCGGACGCACCGTTTGCGCCTTTGAGGGGGGCAGCCTGATCGCCATTCGTCTTGGCGTCGTCCGGTTCGGCGACCTCATAGTGCACCATGGGGCTATGAACGCCGGTGACCCAGCGCGCCCAGACCGATGGCTGCTTGCTGAGGCTGCGCAGCTCCGGGTCGAGACGGCGCTCTATAATGAGCTGCCCGATGGAAATGAGCGTTGTGGTGAACAGATAGAGCGACGCCGCTGCAATGAAGACCGTGAAAAAGTCGAAGTTGGTCGCAACGATCTGTTGCGCGCGGAAGGTCAGTTCGTTCACGAAGACGACGGATGCCAGTGACGTGCCCTTCAGCATTGCGATCGTCGCGTTGGAAATCTGCGGCGTGATCGAGCGAAGCGCCTGGGGGATGATGATCCTGCGGAGCGTGACGAAGGGACCCATGCCGAGTGCGGAAGCAGCGACCGACTGGTTGCGTTTGACCGACAGAAGTCCGCCCCGGATGAATTCGGCCGCGAAGGCCGCCTCGTTCATCGCGAACCCGATCACCGCTGTCGTAAACGGGTCGAGACGGATACCCAAACGGGGCAGGGCGTCAAAGATGAAGATCAGCTGGAGAAGGATTGGCGTCCCGCGCATGATCCAGATGTAGAGCCAAGCGATCCAGCTGATGATCGGATTTTTCGACATTCTCATGAGCGCGAGTGTCAGGCCGAGTGCGAGGCCGGCAACCATGGCCAAAGCCGTGATCTGGATCGCGATCCAAAGACCCGTCAGGAGATTGGCGCTGGTGAGGTAGTTGAGGATTTCCATGATACGTTCCCCTGTTCTTATTAAGGATACTAGTATCACTAGTGTCCTTGTCAATCGGGTTTATGACAAGTCTTGATGCGCTTTGCTCCCGCCCGCCCGCGGAGTGGGTGCGTGGGCTTCGCGATTCTAGAAATCCACGGACAGGCCAACGCCCATTTCCAGCGCGCGCCGATACACATGCCGGGCGATGATCAGGTCCTGTATGCCGACACCCGTCGACTTGAACACGGTCAAACGATCGGCCCAGTCCTGCGGGCCGATCGTTCCAGTCGCAAGTTCGCCCACCTCGGCGACGTAGTGGTCGGCGCCATAAAGGCCTTCGGACATCGGAATGAGATAATCGCCAGCCTCCGCCATCAGCGCGTCATGGCTTTCGATGAACACGGCGGCCGCGGTCATGGTCGCGCTGTCGACTTCCCGCTGGTCCTTGCGGTGCGCGCCAAGCGCGGAAACATGGCAATTGGCGGACAGCCACGTGCGCTTGATGACGGGATCGTGCGATGTCGTCGCCAGCGAGACGAGCTGGGCGTATTCCACCGCCTCTTCGTTGGAGGCGCAGATCGTCACCGGAATGCCGGTCCTGGTTTCGACGGTCCTGCGAAACTTTTCGGCGGCTTCCCGGTTGGGATCGTGCACCGTGATGCGCGACAGCGGGCGGATGGTGGCCATCACCTCTGCTTCCGCCTGTCCCATCGGCCCGCAACCGATGACGGCCAGATGGGAGGATGTCGGCGCGCTCAGATATGTTGCGGCCAGCGCCGAGCACGCGGCCGTGCGGTACATTCCCAACAGGGTGCCGTGCATGACGGAGAGCAGCCGGCCTTCGGTATCCCCGAATGCGATGACCTGGGTCAGGTGGCGCGTACCGTCTGCCTCCCTGAGAGTGGGATGGCTGAAGCCGAGCTTGGCGCTGAACAATTCCTCGCCGGAGAGATAACAGGGCAAGCTCGCCAGAAGCCCGCCGGTCTTGCTCGAAAACACCCGCGTCCTCAAGGGCTGTACGGCTTCGCCACGGCTCAAAGCCGCCATGCCGCCGCCGATTTCATCGACCAGCTTCGGCAGGTCGAGACAGTCGAGCGTGGCGGTTCTGTCCAGAATCAGTACCATTTGATCTCCTATTGAATGGGCGGCGCCACGAGATTGCCGAGATGGCCGATACGGCTCACCGGTTCGTCGGACGCTTCAAGTACGCGTGGTTTGTCAAAACGCGTCGGCGCAAATGCATCCAGACCGACCGATGGAGCCTGGCCAAGGATCGATTGCGCCAGACTTTCGGTGACCGCCGGTGCAATGGCCATGCCGTGACCGTTGAAACCCGTGGCGACCCACAGGCCGGCGATATGGTCTGCCGGACCGATCATGGCGCGACCATCGGGGGTAAGGTCGAACAGCCCGCTCCAGCTGCGCACGATATGCGCATCCTTGAGTGCAGGCACCAGCCGGATGGTCTCCGTCGATATCGCCTCGATCTTGCTCGGCTCGACGCGCTGCGGGGCGTCGGGAGCGATGTCGCTGGCCGGCCCGAGGCCAAGAAGCAGCGTTCCGCTGGCGGTTTGACAGAAGCTTATTCTTGGCGAGGCGCAGCGAAGATAGGGTCCTGTGACGAAGGGCAGCTTTTCCGTCACCAGGATCTGGTGCAGCGCCAGGCTGATCGGGGTTTTTACCCCGAGCGGCTCCAGCAACCGTGCGCTATCGCCCGCGGCCGCAACCAGCACGCCCTTGGTTGCGATGCGCCCGGCGCTGGTCTGAACGGCGGTGATCTTCTCCCCGTCGTATTCGATCGTTTGCGCGACCGTGCCGCGCAGAAAGCGGACGCCCGCGAGCTTTGCCTGCCTTGCAGCCTCCCAGGTGGCGAGCTGGCCGTTGACGTGGCCGTCCTGCGTCGTCAGGAAGCCCGCAACGATGTCCGGTGAAATCTGCGGAACCAGTTCACGCAGCGCCTCGCCCTGAACGACATGCGCGTCCAGGCCGATGGCCCGATGCCGGTCGACTTCGATCTGAAAATCGGCGGTGAGCGTCTCGTCGTAGCTGACCAGCAGATTGCCGGTGACCCGATACTCGACCGTCGATCGCGCGCTCTCCTCGAAGTTTTGCCAAAGGACGAGCGAGCGGTTGATGAGATCACGCTCGACCGTCTCGCGAAGCTGGACGCGCACATTGCCGCGGTTGCGGCCGGATCCATTATGCGCGATCTCGGCCTTCTCGATCACGCACACCGTCTTGCCTGCGCGGGCCAGGTGCAGTGCTGTCCAGCACCCCATGATGCCACCACCGACAACGACAAAGTCAGCGGTATCGAGATTCGGTGCGTTCGCCATTGCTGTTCTGGTCTCCCGTCGGGGCGCCACAGGGGATGCGCCATTTTTCGAGCATGCTTTTCAAGGGCGCGATCCTGCCGTCAGGCGGGCCAGAATACAGCCTTTGCCTGGAGATACTGCCGAAGCCCGTCCAAACCCTTTTCACGCCCGAGGCCACTTTGCTTGTGGCCCTGGAACGGTGTGGAAATCGAGAGGTTTTTATAGGAATTGAGCCAGAGCGTGCCGGTCTGAAGCCGGGCCGCGATTTTCCAGGCGCGTTCGATATCCCGGGTCCACAGGCCCGCCGCCAGTCCGAATTCGCTATCATTGGCCTGAGCGATGAGATCCTCGTCATCCTCGAAGGTCAGGATGACCCCGACCGGTCCAAAGACTTCCTGCTGGGCGATGTCCGACCGGTTTGAAACCCCGTTCAGCAGGGTGGGGGGATAGTAGGCGCCTGCGCTGAGCGTTGCATCGTCCGGCAGTTCGCCGCCGGTCAGAAGGTTCGCGCCCGCTGCCAAGGCGCGGGTGACATGCGCATGGACATTGTCCCTGTGTGCGAAAGTGACCAGCGGCCCGATTTGCGTGGCGGAATCCGCCGGCGGCCCGAGCCGCAAGGATCGGGCAATATCGACGAGGGTCGCGGTGAAGCCCTCGGCGATCGTCTTCTCGACAAAGATCCTCGACCCGGCAACGCAGCTCTGGCCGGCACCGGAAAAGATGCCCATGGCGACGGCCTTTGCCGCCTTTTCGAGGTCGGAGTCCTCGCACACGATATGCGGGGATTTCCCCCCGAGTTCGAGCACGACGGGCTTGAGCATGCGGGCTGCTTCGGCCGCGATATGGCGCCCGCCGGCAGTGCCGCCGGTAAAGCTGATCATGTCGATGCCCGGATGGGAAACCATCGCGCGCCCGAGTTCAATGCCCCCGGTCAGCACCGAGACAATGCCGTCAGGGAACCCGGATTCTTTCGCCAAGGCCGCATATTCGAGAGCGATCAGCGGGGTCACCTCCGACGGCTTCAAGATGATGGCGTTGCCGGCGGCAAGGATCGGCGCCAGTTTCTGGGCCTCGAGGGTGGCGGGAGAGTTCCACGGCGTGATCGCACCGACGACGCCGAAGGGGACCTCGATGGCGATGTTGAGATAGGCACCGCGGGAGGGGGGAACCGATCCCTCCATCGTTTCACAAGCCGCTGCATAATAGCGGAATGTGTTTGCGGCGCTCTCCAGCAGCGCGCGACATTCGGCAAGCGTCTTGCCATTGTCCACCATCTGGACCTCGGCAAGCCGTTCGCGGTCGCGATCGATCAACTCCCCCATCCTGTGCAGCAGCCGCGCGCGCAGATGCGGCGCCAATCCGGCCCAGGATGGCGCGGCCACGGCCGTGCGCGCCGCGCTGACGGCGACATCCAGATCCTCGACGGACGCCGAGGACAGCGTCGCAATGACCTCTCCCGTTTCCGGGTTTCGGCTTTCAAACGGCGCGCCGCGACCCTGGGTCCAGACGCCTGCTGAAAAGAACGGTCGAATTGCCATGGAATGCAGCCCCTTCGGAAGTCGGTCGCGTCAGGAATGATTGGCCATCTACGCACAGTCTATGATACTAGTGTACTGATTAAGGCATAGCAAGGTCAATTTTTACGCTCCGCCTTCAACGCCCCCGGAAAATCCGCACCACGGTCCGGCTTCCGCCATCAGCGTTTTTTCCGATTGACATTACTTATACCAGTATACTAGTAATTTGAAAAGCCCTTCAAACCAATCAACTGCCATGGCAGTCCATCGGAGCGGTTCATGAGCGACGTTTTCGACCCCATTTCCCTTGAGATTTACTGGTCCCGGTTGATCTCCATTGCCGACGAGTCGGCGGCGGCCCTGCTGCGCACGGCATTCTCCACAGTGGTGCGGGAATCCAATGACTTCACCACCGTGCTCATGGATGCGGACTGCAACTGCCTGTCGGAAAACACGGCGGGCATTCCGTCCTTCGTCGGCATGCTGCCGAGCGCGGTGCGGTCGTTCCTTCAGCATATTCCGCGCGAGGAATGGCGGCCCGGCGACTGCATCATCACCAACGATCCGGAAATCGGCTCGGGGCACCTGCCGGATATCACCATGGCCGCGCCGATCTTCTACAAGGACCGCATGGTCGGGTTTTCGGGTTCCATCGCCCACTTGCCCGATATCGGCGGTGCCGGCTGGGCGGGGGACTGCCGTGAACTGGTGGAGGAAGGGCTTCGCCTGATGCCGGTGAAGTTCATCAGCGAGGGCCGTGAAAACAGCTATGTGACGCAGCTCATCCGTCACAACGTTCGTGCGCCGGACCAGGTCATCGGCGACATCTACGCCCAGGTCTCCGCGCAGCGGGTCTGCGCCGCCGGGGTCCGGCAATTCCTGGAAGACACCGGTATGGACGATCTCGTCCTGCTGTCTGCCGAACTTCGCTCACGGGCGGAAGCAGCCATGCGCAAGGCGATCGAGGCGTTGCCCGATGGCTCCTGGACGTCGAGCGTGCGCGCCGATGGTTTTGACGCCGACGAAACCGTCATCCAGTGCCGCCTGACGATTCGCGGTTCGGAACTCGAAATCGACTTCGACGGAACCTCGCCGCAGATCAATCGCGGTATCAACTCCGTCCTGAAATACACGACGGCCTACGCCACCTACCCGATCAAATGCGCGCTGGATCCGGAAAGCCCGCGCAACGAAGGCTCGTTCCAGCCGGTGTCGGTGAAGGCGCCCGTCGGGTCGATCCTCAATCCGGTCTTTCCGGCGCCCGTTGCCGCGCGCCAGCTGACCGGCCACCTGCTGACCGGCGCCATCTACGGATGTCTGGCGCAGGTCGTGCCCGAGCTTGTCGTTGCCGAGTCCGGCAGCGCACCGACGCTGCGAACCGTCTTCGGTGGGCGCACCCGCGACGGCCAGAGTTTCAACCAGGTGCTCTTCGCATCCGGCGGGCTTGGCGCCAGCAGCAGAATGGACGGCTACGCCTGCACCGCGTTTCCCTCAAACACCGGGGCGGGCAGCATCGAGGTGCTGGAAAGCGTGTCGCCCTTGCTGGTCCGGCACAAGGAGCTGGCGCAGGATTCCGGTGGCGCGGGTAAGTTCCGCGGCGGCTTGGGCCAGGACGTGGTGCTGGAAATCCAATCCGACAGCCCGGTCAACATTTCTCTCCTTTCGGATCGTCACAAGTACCCGCCACAGGGGTTGCGCGGCGGCCAGCCCGGTTCGAAGTCGATCGTTGCGCTGTCGGATGGAACCCGTCTGCACCCGAAGTCGCGCAGCGTCCTGACGCCGGGCGAGACCCTGCACATTCATTTCTCGGGCGGCGGCGGCTTCGGCGCGCCGGCCGAGAGGGACCCCGCTGCCATCCAGCGGGACATCGACTTTGGATATGTGTCGCAGGATGCGGCCGAGAAGCTCTATGGGGTGCAAAATGACCGCTAATCTCCGTGTCAGGATCGGTGTCGACGTCGGCGGGACGTTCACGGATCTGGTTCTCGTCGATGACCGCCGCGGCGTTATCTACACCGGCAAGCAGCTCACCACCCATCAGGACCCCTCGCAGGCGATCTGCGAAGGCGTCGAGCGGATCGTGCGGGAATCAGGGCTGACGATCGATCAGGTCGATGGCATCGTTCATGGCACGACGCTGGTGACCAACACCCTGATCGAACGAAACGGCGCCCGTGTCGGTCTGGTGACCAGCAAGGGGTTTCGCGACATTCTCGAGGTCGGCCATGAGATGCGCTACGACCTCTACGACCTCTTCATGGAAAAGCCCGAGCCCCTCGTGCCCCGCCCGTTGCGCCTGACGGTGACCGAGCGCATGTCGGCGAAGGGCGAGGTTCTGGAGGCGCTCGACGAACAGGGGGTTCTCGCCGCCGCGAAGCAATTGGTTGACGCCGGTGTCGATGCGATTGCCGTCAGCTTCCTCAATGCCTTCGCCAACCCGGCGCATGAACGCCGTGCCGGGGACCTGATCGCCATGGCGCACCCGGACATTCCGGTCACGACGTCGGTCGGCGTTGCACCGGAAATTCGCGAGTACGAGCGGACCTGCACCGCGGCCGCCAACGCCTATGTGCTCCCGCAGATGCGGCGCTATATCAAGGTCCTGCGCCAGAAGCTGCAGGACCTCGGCTTCCGCGGAACGCTCAGCGTGATGCTCTCCAACGGTGGCACGGCGGCGCTTAGCGTCGCCGAGGATGCGCCGATCCAGATGATCGAATCCGGTCCGGCCGCCGGCGCGATTTCGGGTGCTCACTATGCCGGCCTCAGCGACACGGATCACGCCGTCGCCTTCGACATGGGCGGCACCACGGCAAAGATGTGCCTCATCGAAAAGGGCCAGCCCGAACATTCCCAGACCTTCGAAGCCGGCCGTGTTCGTCGCTTCCGGCAGGGGTCCGGCATTCCGTTGAAAGTGCCGGTCATCGACCTGATCGAAATTGGCGCCGGCGGCGGCTCGATCGCCCGTCTCGATCGCATGGGCCTGCTGAAGGTCGGCCCCGACAGCGCCAGCTCCGAGCCAGGCCCTGTCTGCTACCGCAAGGGCGGCGAGAATCCGACCGTGACCGACGCCGACCTGATGCTCGGCTATCTGTCACCGGAATATTTCCTCGGCGGCGAACTGTCGCTCGACACCAGCGCCGTCGCGGGAGCCTTGAAGACGAAGCTCGCCGACGATGCGGGGCTGGAGATGATGGAAAGCGCCGCCGGCATCCACGCGGTCGTCAACAACAACATGGCGGCGGCCACCCGACGCTACATCGCGGAAAAGGGTCGCGATCCCCGCAAATACACGCTGATCGCGACGGGCGGTGCAGGTCCGGTCCACGCCTACGGCCTTGCCAAGGAACTGAAGATCAGCCGCCTGATCATTCCGTTTGGTGCCGGCGTCAGCTCGGCACTCGGCTTCCTCCTTGCCGCTCCCGCCGTCAACGACGTGCGCAGCCAGATCGTCCTGCTCGATCAGGCGACGCCCGAGGCTGCAAAGGCACTGTACGACCAGATGCGCGAAAATGCGGTCGCGCAGCTGGTGGCTGCCGGTGCCAACCGGGACGAGGTCACCATGAAGTCTTCGGTCGATATCCGCTATCGCGGCCAGGGTTTTGATATCGAGGTCGGGCTGCCGGATACCTTCCTCGATGTGGACTTCCGGGAGGCGCTGAAGCAGCGGTTCGAAGAGAAATACAAGTTGCTGTTCGGTCGCCACATCACCGACGTGCCTGTCGAGATCGTGTCCTGGCGCCTCACTGCAAGCTGCCCGCGCCCCGATATCAAGCTGCAGTTCGAAGGCCGGCAGATCGACCGCCGCGAAGCCCGCAAAGGCACGCGCCGCGTCCACTTCGCCCAGTCCGGCTTCGTCGAGGCCACAGTTTACAACCGCTACGGCCTGACCGTCGGCACGGTGTTCAAGGGGCCGGCCGTCATCGAGGAGCGCGAATCCACCGCCGTCGTCGGTCCCGACACCACGGTCACCGTGGATGCTTACCTGAACCTGATCGTCGAAATTCAAGATACCAGAGGAGAACTCGTCTAATGGCCAGCACAGTCGAAGTCTTGGCGGATGCTATCAAGGAAAGCGGTACGCCGTTCATCGTCGGCCATCCGGGCGGCGAAACCGTCGAGCTGATGGATGCCGCCAGCCAGCGCGACATGCGCTACATCCTGATGAAGCAGGAAACGGCGGGCGCAATCCTTGCTGCGACCTGGGGCGAGATCACCGGCAGCCCGGGCGTGTGCACATCGACCCGCGGCCCCGGCGCGACCAACATGGTCAACGGCATCGCCTATGCCTGGCTTGATCGCGCGCCCCTCATCGCACTCACCGATCAATATCCCGGCACGACGCTGGAGACCGGTCAACGGCAAGTGATCAACCACCGCCAGATCTACGACCCGATCACCAAATGGAGCACGACCCTTTATGCCAAGGGTGCGCACCAGCAGATCCGTCGCGCGCTGCGGACCGCAACCGCTCCAACGCCCGGGCCTGTTCACATCGACGTGCCGGCGGGCGAGACGACCGCAGAGGCCCCGGCCATGAAGTTCCCTCCGGATCTTCGGCAGAACACGCTTGCGACGATCCCGGTGGAAGAGTCGCTGGCGCCGGCTCTCGACATGATCCGGCGGGCACGGCGTCCCATTCTCCTGGCAGGTCTCGGCGTGCTCTGGGATCAGGCGTCGGGCGAACTCGTCAGCTTTGCGGAGGCGCTTGGGGCTCCGGTCCTGACGACGTCGAAGTGCAAGGGTGTCATTCCGGAAGATCATCCGCTTCGTGCCGGCTGCATCATCGGCGGGCTGATCGAGCGCGATCTCGTCAATCAGGCGGACCTGATCATCACCGTCGGGCTCGACGCCGTCGAGCTTCAACCCAAGGCGTGGCCCTATGGCACGCCGCTTCTGAGCCTCGCCAACACGCCGACGCTCGACGGGCTGGTTCCTGCCAACCTCGAAATCCTGGGCGAGATCAACGGTCTGCTGAAGGGGCTGCGGGCTGCTATCGGCGGCCAGGGCGAATGGGGAGAGAAGGCGGCTGCAAAATTCCGCACGGCCGTTATCGACGCGCTGAACGTGCCGACCAAGGGGTTGTCGCCGCATCGCGCCATGGAAGTCGCCCGCGCCGCCATGCCGCGCGACACGATCGCAACGTGCGATGCCGGCGCAAGTCGCCTGCTGGTCGTCCAGAAGTGGGAGTCCTACGGCCCGCGTGAATTCCTGACGTCGAACGGTCTCGGCACGATGGGCTATGCGATCCCCGGCGCTCTCGCCGCGCGTCTGGCCCATCCGACCCGTCCGGTCATCGCGTTCGCCGGCGACGGCGGTTTCCTGATGGCGGTCGGCGACTTGCATACGGCGGTGAAGGAAAAGCTGCCGATCATCGTCATGGTCTTCGACGACCGGGAGATCGCGCTGATCCGCATCAAGCAGGAGCTGAAGAAGATCAAGCGGTTCGGCATCGAGCTTGGCGGATTGGATTGGGTCAGTCTTGCCCAGGGGTTTGGCGCGGACGGTGTCGTCGTCGAGACCGAGGGCCAGCTGGCGGATGCTCTGCAGGCCGCCGTGAAAACCGGCAACACGACCGTCATTGCCGTGCGCATCGATGGCTCGTGTTATGTCGAGCAGTTCAACGCTCTGCGTGAACTCTGAGGGGTGACGGCAATGCGTATGAAAGGAAAGCGGGTTGTTGTCACCGGGGGGGCGCGTTCGATCGGGCGCGCCTGCGCCGAGCGCTTCGCCGAGGAGGGCGCAAGCGTTGCCATCCTCGACGTGCTGGTCGAGCGTGGTGAGGCGGCCGCGAAGGAGATAGCCGGAAAACACCGCGTCGATTGCCACTTCTATGAATGTGACGTCGGCACGAAGGCGGCGGTCGATCACGCGATCGATCGGGTGATCGCCGATTTCGGCGGCATCGACGTGCTGTTCTCCAATGCGGGCATTACCCGACGGGCGGATTTCCTCGATCTGTCGGAAGAGGACTGGGACGATGTCATCCGCATCAACCTGAAATCGACGTTCCTCGTTGGCCAGAAGGTCGCGCGCCACATGGCCGATCGCGGCGAGGGGGGCGCGATCGTCAACATGTCCTCGTCGTCGGTGCGCATGACCATGCCGACGATTGCGCCCTATGCCGCGTCCAAGGGCGGCATTTCGGCGCTGACCACGGCCATGTCCCTGTCGCTTGCGCCCCACGGCATTCGTGTGAACGCGGTCGGCCCCGGCACGATCTACACCGAACTCAACAAGGACAACCTGCTCAAGGATGTCGAAAAGCGCAAGGAAATCCTGTCGCGTATTCCGCTGATGCGCTTTGGCGAGGGACGCGACGTGGCGAATGTCGTGCTGTTCCTGGCCAGCGACGACGCCAACTACATCACCGGCGAGACCCTCTATATCGACGGCGGTCGATCGGGCCTCAACTACACCCTTCCTGTCGAAGAGAAATAGGAACCCCGCTATGTCCGATTATTCAAATCTGCTGGTCTATCTCGACGGGGAATTTGTTGCGTGGAGCGATGCCAAGATCCATGTGTTCTCGCCGGCGGTGAAATACGGCGCGGCCGTCTTCGAGGGCATCCGCGGCTATTGGAATACCGACAGGGAAAAGATGTATCTCTTCCGGCTCGAGGAGCATATGCGGCGGCTGGAACTCAGTCAGCGGATCATGCGGTTCGGCGAAATCGTCCCGGCCGAAACCATGATTGAAGCGACAATCGACCTCGTCCGCAGGAATGCGTTTCGTGCGGCGGTCCACATCCGTCCAACGGTCTATGTATCCGGCATCGGCGAGAGCAATGCGCAGAAGCCGATCGGAACGTTTATTACCGCGATTGCGCGCGATACGCCCAAAAAAGTGGAGCTTGGCGTGCGCGCTCAGATATCGTCCTGGCAGCGCATCTCGGATAACGTCATGCCGGCCCGCGCCAAAGCGAACGGTAACTATAACAACTCCCGCTATGCCGGCCTGCAAGCCGCCAAGGACGGCTATGATGCGGCTATTTTTCTCAACAGTCGTGGCAAGCTTTCGGAAGGACAGGCAATGTGCCTTTTCCTGATCCGTAAAGGTGTCGCGGTGACACCTTCCGGGACAAGCGACATCCTGGAGAGCATAACGCGGGATACCGTCATCCACATGCTCCGGGAAAAGGGTGTCGAGGTGCAGGAGCGTGACGTCGATCGCAGCGAGTTCTTCGATGCGAGTGAGGCATTCTTCTGCGGAACAGGGGCAGAGATCACACCGATCATCAATGTCGATGGCGACGCCATCGGATCGGGAGCGCCGGGTGAAATAACGAAGGCGCTGCAGACAGGCTATTTTGACCTGGCGTATGGTCGTACGAACCCGGATCACGAATGGCTCACGGCTGTGTAACGAACGGAACGGGCGGGAACGGAATGGATACTCTCATCTTATCGACGGTTGACGCAGTACTTGCGTCGATCGGCCAGGAGCTTGGCGTGAGCGAGTGGATGCTGATCGAGCAGGCGCGCGTCGATGCTTTCGCTGCCGTCATCGGAGACTTTCAATGGATCCACTGCGACCCCGTTCGGGCCGCAAAGGAGAGCGCCTTTGGCGGCACGATTGCACACGGCGCTCTCACCTTGTCACTGCTCTCGATGCTGCGCGAAAGCCTGCAAGGCACGCGCATTGCGCTCGATGCGAAAATGGGCGTGCTCTACGGCTACAACAAGGTGCGCTTCGTCTCGCCCGTCCCCGTCGGATCGAGGATCCGCTTGCGGCAGACGCTGGCGGACGCAAGAATGGTGAAGCCTGACGTGCTTGAATTGCAGTTCAGCGAGACGGTCGAGGTCGAGGGCAAGGAACGCCCGGCACTGGTCGTCGAGGCGATCAACCGCAAGTTCTTGGCCTGAGAAGAGCTGAAAGTCTGGGGAACCTGCTTCGAATTATCGAAGCAGGTTTCTTGTCATCTGCTCGCTTGTCGCGTCGTTTCTGAGCTTGTAGCCGGTTTGCGAGGCCCGAACGGCAAACTCGCATTGATGCGCGTGATCGAGCGTTGCCGCACGAGCGGCGTCCGCGTCGCCCTTCTTGATCGCATCGACGATGCGCTGGTGCTCTTCGGCGACCTTCAGCGGCCGTTCGCCAACACCCTGATAGTCCAGCCGGACAATCACCTGGCGGATCATCGTGCTGAGGAAGATCAGCATCTGGTTCTTTGTCGCCCGCGCCAGCAGCACATGGAAACGGTTTGCCTGCGTCTGGCACAGCACGCGATCGGCCGTGTTGGCGAGCATGATGTCGATCGATTCCTGAAGGGCGTCGATGTCTTCCTTCGTATGCCGTTCCGTCGCCAGCGCGGCGATGATCGGCTCGATATGTTCGAGGGTCTCGTGAACCTGGTCGATCGACGTGTTCTGAAGCCGCATGAGAGTCGTGATCGCCGGCACGAATTTCAGGGGATCCGGCTCGCAAATCTCCGCGCCGCCGTTTCTGCCGGAGACCAGGCGGATCAGGCCTTCCGCTTCGAGCGTGCGCAAGGCCTCGCGGATAACCGCGCGGCTGAAGCCGAACTGCTCGATCAGGTCCTTTTCCTGTGGCAGGCGATCGCCGACGCGAAGCTTGCCGGCATCGACGGCCTCCCGAATCTGGGAGACGATGACCTGGGATGCCTTCCCCGGATTGGCAGAATCAAACATCTTGCGTGCCACCAATTGCGATGAGTCTTGTTGAATATCCACCAGCGTAAGGCCTCGTGTTACTTTCGGAGCTCTGTCTAACTGGGCTACTATTGCACCCATACCTAATCTGCGTACACATGTCTATCACGGCTCTGGACCCGCCGATTTGCGATCGGAACCTTGCCTGTTCCTCATTGCGCGTGCGCGACGTCGCTTAACGCCAAGGGTTTTACGGGCATGCGCGGTGTGTCTGGTGCCGGGATACTGTCGGGTGATGGCGCGTGCCGGGCAACGATCTGCGTGACGGCAAACCCGCACATGCGGCCCTGGCACCTGCCCATTCCAGCACGCGTGCATTGTTTCACGGCCCGTTGCGCGCCCTCCCACAGTTCGGCGTGATAATCGATTTCCCGGCGCGGCACGGATTCGCAGCGGCAGACGATGGTATCCGGTTTGGCGATGTCGAATATGCAGGGCTTCAGCGCGAAGGATTGCAGCATATGCGCGGCGAACTGCCGGCCGGCCGATATTGTGTGCGATGCCGCTTGTCTGGCGGCAAGCGCTCCGGCGTCCAGTGGGACGCCGAGATCTTCAAGGACGTTCGCGGCGGCGAACAGGCCCTCGGCCTTCGCCACGCGATGTCCGCCAATCCCGAAGATCTCGCCGGCCAGATAGATCCCTTGCCGCGACGTCTGCAGCCGTTCGTCCGCCCTTGCGAAATGGGCCTGCTGAACCGAATCCCAGCGCAGCTCACAACCCAGCAAGCGGGCGACCTGCACATTGGGCACGAAGCTGAAACTCGTCAGAAGCGTATCGGCGGCGACCGTTCGGCGCGTTCCCGGCCGCTCGTTGTGGGCGGCGTCGAACTCGGCGATCACCACCTCGCGCAGGGCGGTATCGCCGAGCGCTTCGACAACGCTCGTTCCCATGGAGACGTGAAGGCGAAGCCGCCGCATCTTCGCCAGATATCCGAGCGCTTCCCGGTAGATCTGCAGATGCCGGTAGGGCTGTTTAACGCGCAACGGCCAGAGCCGGTCGCGCGAAAGTTCGCAGATGGCCGCCAGATCGGCGCCTGCGGCGGCGAGTTGGGTCGAGACCGGGTATAGAAAGGGGCCGGTGCCGGCGATCACGATGCGTTTGCCGGGAAGAATCCCCTGTGCCTTGAGCAATGTCTGGGCCGCCCCGGCCGTCATGACGCCCGGCAGGGTCCACCCCGGAAAGGGAATGACCCGCTCATGTGCCCCGGTTGCCAGGATGATGGCCTTGGCCGAAATCCGCCCGCAGCGCCCGCCCTGCGTATAGAGCACGGTATTGTCGGCTTCGACGCCCCATACCAGCGTGTCGGTGCATATTTGCGCGGAGGCGAGGTTGATCTGGCCGATCAGTTCCCGTCCATCGCCCTGCGACGGCCCGACGATCGATTGCGGAAGCGCGCCGGCCAGCCGGCTCTGGCGATAGTACTGGCCGCCGGGACGGGCGTTCTCATCCAGCACGACCACGTTGACGCCCGCATTGCTGATCAGTGCCGCGGCGGAAAGACCGGCCGGGCCGGCGCCGATGACAAGCACATCCGTGCTGACGGGAGGGCGTTGTTGCAGCATCATTCGGCACGCTCCTTCGTCAAGGCGGGAACCTCGATCGTCATTCCCGGGGCAACAGCTGTCATGCAGGCCCGCTGCGAGTGCCGGCCATCGACAGCGACGAGACAGTCGTAGCAGACCCCCATTCCGCAAAACTGCCCCCGCTCGCGGCCGGTTTCGTCGGTCTTTCTGAAGATGTTCATTCCCGCGGCAAGAAGCGCCCCGGCAACCGTTTCGCCGGGATAGGCCGGGACGGCCTTTCCGTTGACGGAAATGGTGAAGGCGTGCCCGCGGTTTACCGGGGTGACGCGCAGATCCATCATCTCGACCTCACATTCATAAAACTAGTATACTATATATCTCGGCCGAACGAGTAAGTCCAGTGAAAGAGCGAAAACTTTCGGTGGGCGCCGTGATGGGCAATCTCGCCGCTGGCCGGTTGAAGCACCCCTATCGACGCGTTCGGCCAGTGTTGCAAAACGACCATATTAAGTGTACTGGTATCATATAATCGCGCTAGGAGAAAGGAAGCTGCCATGGTGCACTTGGCGTTCTTGGATGCCGTCGATCCGAAGATCCGGGAGGAGATCGGCAGGCTTCTGCCCGCCGGTTGGCAGGTGTCGTGCACCGTTTCCAACGAAAAGCATGACCGGCATGCCGCCGCTGTACATGCGGACGTCGCGATGATTATCGGCACGGGCGTCGATGCCGCGCTCCTTCAAGACGCCCCGAATCTTCGCTTCGTCCAGAAGCTGGGCGCAGGCGTCGACAATGTGGACCCTGATGCCTGCCGGCGGCGAAATGTCGGCGTCGCGCGTCTCCAGGCGGGCAATGCGGCCCAGGTGGCCGAGCACACGCTATTGCTCATGCTCGCGGCATTGCGCGGTCTGCCCTATTTCGATCGCCGCACGCGCGCCGGCAGTTGGCTGAGGGCAAAAGGGCGGGCCAGGCAACGGCAACTGGCCGGCAAGACGGTTGGAATCATCGGTTTGGGGGCGATAGGGCAGGCGGTGGCGCGGCGCCTCGTCGGTTTCGATGTGGATGTCGTCTATTACGACATCAAGCGACCAAGCGAGGTCGTGGAGAGGGAGCTTGCCGTTCGCTTTTGCGCGTTTGAGGAATTGCTATCCTGCGCCGATGTGGTCAGCCTGCATGTCCCTCTCACCGCCGAGACGCGGAACATGCTCGACGTCCGGCACATCGGATTGTTGAAGCCGGGAGCGACGGTCATCAACTGCGCCCGGGGCGGCCTGATCGACGAGGCGGCACTGCATGACGCACTTGAGCGCAACGATGTCTTTGCAGCCGGTCTCGATACGTTCGATGTCGAGCCCCTCCATTCGTCGCCGCTGTTTGCGCGGGAGGATGTGGTTGTCACACCGCACCTTGCCGGGGCGACACTCGAAAATTTCGTAAAAGTCTTTGAACGCGGCCTTCGCAATATCGAGCTGTTCCTGGCAGGGCAGCAGCTTCCCGAAGGTGAACTGGTCATCGGGGCGACCGCAGGACCAAAACCCTGATGCGTTCCGGCAACCGGAACGCATCAGGCGCGGTTTTGCCTGCTATTCGGTGACGATGAGGACGTCGAGGGCTTCGACCTTGTCCTCAAGGCACCAGAGAGGATTGATCTCGAATGCCTGCAACTGATCGCCCAGCGACAGGCTCGCCTGCGCTATGCGGTGAATTGCTGCGGCGGCTTTTGCAATATCCACTTTCGGACCGCCCCGTGCCCCGTCCAGAAGCGGGCTTGCGCGCAGCGAACGGAGCATCGACTGGATATCGTCCTGCGTGACCGGCAGGACGCGCAGGCTGACGTCCTTCAGTGTTTCGATCCAGATGCCGCCAAGCCCGACGGCAAGGGTGGGGCCGAACGACGGATCGATCGTCACGCCGGCGAAAAGTTCTACCCCGCGCGGACGCATAGGGCTGACGAGGACACCCTCCACATGGGCGCCGTTGACACTGCGGCCTGCTGCTGCGACCCGCTCGTAGGCGTCACGGACCGCCTCTGCCGTGTGCAGATTGAGGGCGACACCGCCGATATCGGATTTATGGGCGATTTCGGCAGCGCAAATCTTCAGGACGACCGGATATCCCAGCCGCCCGGCTGCCGCGACCGCGTCCTGCGCGCTGCTGACAAGCTCGGCCGGAACGAGCGGCACGCCGTTCGCTTCGAGGAGCTTGCGGCCGGAATGCTCCGACCAGGGGCCCTTGCGGCTATTGCCGGGCGCAATCACCGGCGCCGGCGGTTCGATCTTGGCGGCGACGCGCGCAGCATCGCAGGCTTTTTGCCAGCGGACACAATGGCCGAGGGCCGTGATCCCGAACTCGATGCCGCCGAGCATGAAAATGCGGTTCGCATCGTAGATTTCGCGTGCGAACGGCCCGACCTCCATACAGCTCAGGCTCACCGGGACGATGGCGATGGGGGATGCGTCCAGCATGTCGCGGACATGGATCATCCGGGCCGCCTGCTTGTCCGCCTCGGCATCGTCGGGTCTGGTTTGCGGCACGACGTTGAAGCCGAGATAGAGGACGAAATCGATGTTCGGGTCGCGGCTAACGATTTCCGCAACGACGTCCATCGGAACGGCGGCCGTGCCGGTGTCGCGCAGGGTATCGACGGCAGCCGTGTCCAGCGGGTTTTGCACCGTCGCGAATGTGGGAAGGTATTCCGAAAGCGCCTTCTTCGTCTCGGGGGCGAAGGCGGGAAGCTCCAGTCCTTCGTCGGAGGCGCGATCGGCGATGATGTCGCAGGCGCCGCCCGAGGCGGTAACAGCACCCATCCGCGCGCCCTTGATGTGAACGCCGCTCGCAAACAGCCCGGCCGTGATCAGCAGTTCCTCAAGGCTGCGCACGCGCGCGACGCCCACCTGGCGAAGTGCTGCATCGACAACGGCTTCGTCGCCGGCCACTGCCCCGGTATGGGCAAGCGCTGCCTTCTGGCCTTCCGGCGTGCGCCCGGCCTTCAGCACGACGATCGCCTTGCCGGCGACAAGCGCCTGGCGCGCGAGTTCGAGGAACCGCCTGCCATTGCGGAACTGTTCGGCAAACATCGCGATGACGCGGGTCTCGCTGTCCGCGATCAGATGCTCGATGACATCGGCCGTATCGACAATGGCTTCGTTGCCCATGCAGATGAGCTTGGAAACGCCGATGCCGTGCGTGCAGGCAAGCTTCATGATGACGGTGGCCAGCGCGCCGCTCTGGAGAACGATGGACACGTTGCCGCTTTTCATTCCGGCCGGGATTTCCTGGCCATAGGCGGAAACGCGCTGCGCGATGTTCACGAAGCCGGGGCAGTTCGGCCCGAGGATCGTGATGCCGTGCGCGGCGGCTTTTTCCTGGAGTTCGAGTTGGCGATCATGCGCACCGGATTCGCCGAACCCTGCGGCGATGATCACGGCATGGCGAATGCCAACACTGGCCGCGTCATCCAGCACGGCGCCCACCGTGTCGGTCGGCGTTGCGATATAGACCAGGTCGACCGGCTCCGTGAGATCTCGGAGACTGGCAATGCAGGGGATGCCGAAGATCGTCTGGCGCTTGGGATTGACCGGCACGATACGGCCCTCAAAACCCTGCGCCGTGAGGTTGCGGAAGATGTTCCGGCCCCAATAGGATGTTTCGGACGCGCCGACGACGGCGATGCTGCGCGGCGAGAAAAAGCCGTTCAGGGAGATTTTGGGGCTGTGGTCGCCGGTTCGATCATCATTGCCCGGCTGGCGGAGGGGCTGAGTGCTCATGCGTTGCTGCCTCCCACGGGGCGGAATTTCGGCAGGGTCACATCTGCCGTCACATGGTCGTAGACGACTTCGACCGGCATGCCGATCCTGACATGATCGGGGTCGGCGGCGACATCGACCACGTTGGTCATCATGCGGCATCCTTCATCGAGTTCGACGAGGGCGACGACATAGGGAGCGTCCGCCTTGAAAGCCGGACCTGGCGCCTTGTGCACGATCGTGAACGTGTAGATCCGTCCACGTCCGGAGGCCGGCGTCCATTTGAGCCGGCGTGAACTGCAATGCGGGCAGAGCGCGCGCGGGTAGAAAACGAAGGATTGGCAATCCTCGCAGCGCTGGACCTCGATCTTCTCCTTCTTGAGACTATCCCAGAAAGGCGCCGTGACGGGGTCGGACTTCGGAAGCGGTTTCAAATAGTCTGTCATGGTCAATCTGCCGCCAGAATGGCGGTTCCCGTTGCTGAGAGTTTACCACCCGTGCCGTGAACCAGGCCGATCCTGGCATCGTCGACCTGGCGCAAGCCCTGTCCGCGGAACTCTCCGCGAAGCTGGCGGACGCATTCGATGATGGTGAAGATGCCGAACATGCCGGGATGGGTGTAGGAAAGCCCGCCGCCGCTGGTGTTCAGCGCAAATTCGCCGCCGGGCGCGATCCTGCCGCCCGAGACGAAATCGCCGCCTTCGCCCTTCTTGCAGAATCCGAGGTCTTCGAGCGAGGTCAGCACCGTGTAGGTGAAGGAATCGTAGACTTCGGCGACGTCGATGTCAGCGTGCGTGACGCCGGCCATCGCGAACGCGTCGGGGCCTGAAATCCTGCCCGGACCGGAGGTAATGTCCGGCATCTGGCTGATGATCTGGTGATCGTGGCCTTCGCCCCAGCCAAGCACGCGCACCGGCGCTTTTTTCAGGTCCCGTGCACGCTCGAGGCTGGTGACGACGACGGCGCCAGCGGCATCGGTGACGAGGCAGCAGTCCAGCTTTCGGAATGGCCAGCTGACATAGGGGGAGGCCAAAACCTCCTCGATCGTCAGTGGATCGCGCTTGAAGGCCCTGGGGTTCATTTGCGCCCACTGGCGCGCCGCCACGGCGATTTCCGCAAGCTGGCGCTCGGTGGTGCCATACTGGTGCATGTGGCGCGCGCAGGCCATGGCGTATGCGCCCGGTGCGCCCGGCATGCCGTAGGGGTTTTCGAACTGGCCTTCCATGCCCTGCGGACTGCTGGCGGAGGCCGGTAGGCCGATCCGCGATCGCCCGCTTTCGCCGTGGACGATCAGCGCAACCTCGATGCGACCCGAGGCGATCGCGGCGGCGGCATGGCCGAGATGCACCACAAAGGAGGAGCCGCCGACGTGGGTTCCGTCATAGTAGCGCGGGTGGATGCCGAGATATTCGGCGACCTCGGTCGTCCGGAACCCGGCGGTGAACAGCCCATCGACATCGCGCAGCGTCAGGCCGGCATCGTCGAGCGCGTTGAGCACGGCTTCGCCCTGCAGCTGAAGCGTAGACTTGTCGGGAACAACGCCAATGTCGTCGGATTCGGCAACGCCGACGACGGCGGCTTGTCTGATTGCCATTATTTGCTCTCCTCTTTGCGCGCCCAGTAGCGACGGTCATCGCCAATCGAGCGAAAATCATCGTCGCGAAGGTCGTCAACATCGCGGCCAAACGGCATTGCGGGACGCGGCTTCATGTCGGGATCCATGTGTTTGCCGAAGGCATCGGCCAGGCTTTCAGCCGTCCAGGCATGGTCGCCTTCCAGCCGCGCCAGGGTGCGTGGCGGCTCCACTAGCGTGTAGCCGAAGCCATAGGAGTGGAAGACCTGGCCGTTGACGTTCGCCGCCCGGTCGGACGCCAGGAAGGAGACCAGCGGCGCGACGTTGTCGGGATCCTTGGGCGTGCCTTTTGCGTGCTCGCTCGGCCATTTGCCGGTGTCCTCAAAGATCTTCTGCGATTCCGGCTTGGAGTCGATCATCCGCGTGGTGCCGGTCGGCAGGACGACGTTCGACGTCACGCCGTATTTTGCCATCGCATTGGCGGTGGAATAGCTTAGCCCGATGATGCCGGCCTTTGCAGCGGAATAGTTCGGCTGCCCCGCATCGCCATAGGCCGAACCGGACGCCAGCGAAATGATGCGTCCGCCCTTCTGCTGGCGCATCAATGCGGTTGCGGGACGCAGGACGTTGAACAGTCCCTTGAGGTGGACGGCGACGACCACGTCCCATTCTTCCTCGCTCATGTTGAAGATCATGCGGTCGCGCAGGACGCCGGCTGCGTGGACGACGATATCCAGACGGCCGAACGTATCGACAGCCTGCTCGACCATTGCCTGCCCCGCCGCATGGTCGGCAACCGAGCCGCCATTGATGATCGCCTCGCCGCCCAGCGCCCGGATGGCGGCTTGCGTTTCCTCAGCCGGTCCGGCGTCGATGCCGTCGCCCGCCAAGCCGGCGCCCAGATCGTTGATGACGACCTTCGCACCGTTGGTCGCCAGGGACAGGGCAATCCCGCGGCCTATCCCGCGGCCTCCACCCGTGACGAGGGCGACTTTTCCGTCTAGCAATCCCATTTCCGTTCCCTTTTCTTTCCGCCTCCATGCGCCCGGTCCCTGCGGGAACGAGCATTGGGAGGCATGATCAGTGATGTTTTCTAGGCGGCCGCGCAGGCCTCCGCCCGAACGTCCGGGCGTGCCGCGGCATCGTCCGGCAAGGTCAGGCTCAGTTGTTTCAAGTACCAGTCTGCATCACCGAACATCGCCTCGCACACACACAGGCGCTTGTAGAGATGGCCGGCCTTCAACTCGTCGGTCATGCCGATGCCGCCGTGCAGTTGAAGGCATTGGGTGCCGACGAACCGTGCCGATTGCGCGGTCTGAACCTTGGCATGCCACACCGCGCGCTGCGCCGAAGCGCCGCCGTTGTCCAGCGCTTCAAGCGCCGCGTGAACAATGGCGCGCGCTTCCTCGCAGGCTAGGCTCATATCCACCAGCCGGTGCTGGAGAACCTGGAACTTCGAAAGCGGTTGCCCGAACTGTTCGCGAACCTTGAGATATTCGATCGTCGCCTGCGTCGCTTCGGCCATGGCGCCGCAGGCCTCGGCGCAGGCCGCAATCGCACCCCGGTCGATCAGGTGGTCTATCAGAGCGATGCGATCGTCCTGCGCATTGCCGAGGAGTGAGGACGTCGGAACCTGGACCGCGAGGCGAACCTCGGCCCCGAGCCGCGCATCGAGCGCCGGTGCGATCTTGAGCGAAACACCATCGGCTGCGCGTGCCAGCAGGAAGAGCCCGACAGGACCATCGGCGGTGCCGATGCGGGCTGAAACGATCAGACGGTCGGCGGTATCGGCGCCCAGTGAAAAGGCCTTGGTTCCTTCGATGCGATAGCCATCGCCGACGGGCCGGGCGACGGTCTTGACATAGTCACGGGCGTAGCCGGCATCCGGCTCGAAATGGCAGAAGGCGAGCCGCAGGTCTCCGGCCGCGATTTTCGGAAGGAGTTCGGCCTTTTGCACGTCCGAGCCCGCCCTTTCGATTGCGGCCGCTCCCAGCACGAGCGTCCCGGAGAGGCCTTCCAGCACCATGTGCCGGCCGGTCGCCGCCATCACGATTGCCAGTTCGGTCATCCCGCCGCCGCTGCCGCCGAAGTCCTCGGGAAGCGCAACCCCCAGCCAACCGAGATCGGCATATTGGCACCACTCGTTCGATCCATCCTCGCGGCTGGCGGCGCCGGAAAGCTTTTGCCACCGTTCAAAACTGTATTTCTCCGACAGGAAGCTCTGGAGGCTTTCGTCGAGAAGCTGACGTTCATCAGTGGAAAACCGTGTCATCGATCCTACTCCTCAAAGTCCCAAAGCGCCCTTGGCAATGATGTTCCGCTGCACCTCGTTCGAGCCGCTATAGATCGTCGCCGCCCGGCGATAGAGATGTTCGTAGATCAGGCCCGCCGAGACCTTCGGGCCGATGAATTCGCCGCCCCAATCGGCGTCCAGCGCGAAATCCTGGTAGACGAGGCCCTGCCGGCCAAGCACGTCCAGTCCAAGCTGGAGGATGCTCTGCTGCAGCTCGGTTCCGCGCAGCTTCAGGGCGGCTGCGCCCATCATCGGCGGCGATCCGGTCGTGCGCGCGGCAGCGAGCTGATCGGCCATCAGCGCCTTCGCCGTCGCCATCTTGACTTCGAGTTCGGCGAGCTTGCGCTGATAGATGGGATCTTGCGACAGCGGCTTGCCGCCGTCCTTGGTTTCATCGAGCGCTTTGCGGATTTTCGCCAGGTAGGCCTCGAACTTCGCGAAGCTGAGGCTGTGCAGCCGCTCGTTTGCCAGGAGGAACTTGGCGTAAGTCCAGCCCTGGTTTTCCGCGCCGATGCGGTTTTCGACGGGGACGCGGACATTATCGAAGAAGACTTCATTGAGATGATGGTGCCGCGTGATGCCGACGATGGGTCGCACGGTGATGCCGGGCGTCTTCATGTCGACCAGCAGGAAGGAGATCCCGGCCTGTTTCTTGACGGTCGGGTCGGTGCGCACCAGCACGAAGATCATGTCGGCCCAATGGGCCCAGGAGGTCCAGGTCTTCTGGCCGTTCACCACATAATGATCGCCGTCGAGCACGGCGCGGGTCTTGAGGCTTGCAAGGTCCGAACCGGCGCCCGGTTCCGAATAGCCCTGGCACCACCAGGTGTTGTTCTTGGCGATGTCGTCGAGGTACTTCTTCTTTTGCGCGTCATTGCCGAAGGTGAAAATGACGGGGCCGGCGAGATTGATGCCGAAATTGATCAAGGGCGGCGCTCCCGCCTTGCCGAGTTCCTCCTCGAAGACGAGGAACTGTTCCGCCTCCCAGCCCAGGCCGCCATGCTCTTTCGGCCACTTACCGGTGAGCCAGCCTTTCTCGCCGAGCAATTTCAGCCAGGCATCGTATTCTTCCTTCGCGAGGTGCTGAGACTTCTCTTGCTTCCTGCGGATGTCTGCGGGCATCTTTGCGCGGCAGAATTCGCGGACCTCTACGCGGAACGCATCCAGACGATTGTCGTTGGCGACCGACCTAATGAACATGAGCGGCTCCCGAAATAAATAGGTATACTATTAATAGGGTATACCTAATATCATGCGTGCCTGTCAATCAATCTCCCACGCGATTAGGGCGATTTCCCGCGACCTTTCGCACGGATAAAAAACGAATGCGTGGGAATTGACGAAAAGGTAAATCAGTAGCACAGTGTACTGGTGCACTATTTAAATCGGTTGCGAAAGATCCGCCGGGTGCCACAATTCAGATCAAAAGCAGGGGAATCGAGATGAGCAGACGAGCAATGCGTTTTCTGGTCGCTATCGCCGGCCTTGGTTTCATGGCTGGCGCGGCGAACGCGGCCTGTGAGCCCGGCAAGGCTGCCGAGAAATACCCGACCTTTGCCGGCAAGGCCGTCAAGGTCGCGATATCGCCGTTGTATGCGCCCTTCGCCTACACCGCGCCGGACTCCGACAAGCTGGTCGGCAGCGACGTCGAAATCAGCGAGGCGGCGCTGGACTGCGTCGGCCTGAAGTCCGAATATGTGAAAGGCGTCTTCACGAGCCTGCTGCCGACGGTTCTCAACGGCCAGTCGGACATCATGAATGCCAACCTCTTCTACAATGAAGAGCGCGCCCAGAACGTCGACTTCGTGGTTTACATGAAGGCCGGAAGCGCCTTGCTCGTGCCGAAGGGGAATGAGCACAATATCAAGTCGATGGACGACCTTTGCGGCCTGACGACCAGCGCCGTCATCGGCACGTTTTCGCAAAAGGCCCTGGAGGAGCAGTCGAAGACCTGCGTGGCGGCGGGGAAATCGGCGATCAACATCGTGGTGGCGACGGAAACGGACGCGGCCGTGCGCGGGATCATGAACAAGCGCATCGATTTTCTGCTCGACAATGCGGGAGCCGCGGTCGTGCGCGTCAAGGACGATCCGGACAATCTGGAAATTGCCTTCACCCAGGCGCGCGATGCGAAGGTCGGCTTTGCCGCCAAAAACGACAACAACGAGCTTCTCCAGGCCTATCTGGACGGGATGAAGGAAATCTACCAGAACGGCACGGTTGCCAATATCCTCACGAAATACGGGATCGACGCAAAACTCGCCATCGAACCCGAGATCGTGCGTTGAACTGAGACCCGGGCAGGCCGGCGCGATGACATCGCGCCGGTTCTCTTTCGGGAGAGCGTAAGGAAAGCCGATGTCGATAGATTTTCATGCCGACGCCAATGGCATTGCCACGATCACGATCAACCGCCCGGACCGCATGAACGCGCTCGACCGCGCCCACTATGCGGAGCTTTCCAGGGTCTGGGTGGAGGTGCGGGACAATCCGTACATCCGTTGCGTCATCGTGACCGGGGCGGGCGAGAAATCGTTCTGCGCCGGCGCGGACATCAAGGATGTGATCGGCGCGAAGGAAGAGTTGCAGGGCCTCTGGCAAACGCAGGACATGCCGCTGCTGAACCGCGGCCTTGAACTGTGGAAGCCGGTCATCGCCGCGGTCAACGGCTATTGCCTCGGCGGCGGGATGACGCTGCTTCTTGCCACCGACATCCGGGTTGCATCCGTGAACGCCGAGTTCGCCGTTGCCGAAGTCAAGCGCGGTATCGTTGCGGGATTGGGCGGAACCCAGCGGCTCGTGCGGCAGATCGGCTATGCGCATGCCATGGAAATGCTGTTGACGGGCGACAGTATCGACGCGGAAACGGCGGAGCGGCGCGGTCTCATCAATCGGGTCGTGCCCGCGAGCGAACTGATGTCCACAGCGTGGCGCTACGCCGAAACCATTGCCCAGAATGCGCCGCTCGCCGTTCAGGCCACGAAGGAACTGGCCATGCGAGCGCGCGACATGAGCCTTCAGGACGGGCTTCGCACCGAGCAGTTGCTGAACAGTCTGCTTCAGCGCAACTCCACCGATGTTACCGAGGGGCGCGCGGCCTTCATCGAAAAGCGCGCACCGGAATTCCGCGGGGAATAAGATGGGCGTGCAGGAAGAGGGGCATTTGATGCCTGAGACAAGTTTTGAAGATTTCGTGGTTCTCGTGCGCCAGAGCGGCCTGCCCCATGACGCGGTCGATCTCGCGCAATTGTTTGACGGCTATCTCAAGCTTCAGCGCATGATTGCCGCTCTCAACCGGCCATCGGCCCTGACGACCGGCCTTGCCCTCGACTTCCAGCCGGAACCTCTGCGATGAGCCCGCTGACGATCGCGGATGCGAGCCGCCAGCTTGCCACGAAAACCGTATCGCCCGTGGAACTGACCCGCGACTGTCTCGAAAGGATCGCGGCCCTCAATCCAATGATTGCGGCCTTCATCACGGTGACGGGCGAGCGGGCGCTGGCGGACGCTCGGGCGGCGGAAGACCGGATGATGAAGAACCGGCGGTATACGCCGCTCGATGGAATTCCCATCGCCCACAAGGACCTTTTCGAGACCGCGGGGATCCTTACCACGGCGCATTCCCGAATTTTGGAGGACTACGTTCCCTCGACTGACGCCACCGTTGTGCGGCGCCTGGCCGATGCCGGGACCGTCATGCTCGGCAAGCTCGCCACACTGGAATTCGCTCTTGCGGGACCGTCGTTCGATCTGCCCTGGCCTCCTGCCCGAAACCCCTGGAATCCTGACCATTTCACATCGGGTTCCAGCAGCGGAACCGCCGCTGCAGTGGCGTCCGGCATGATATTCGGGGGGACTGGTACGGATACTGGTGGTTCGATCCGCGGGCCTGCCGCCATGTGCGGTATCTCCGGCATCAAGCCGACCTTCGGACGCTGCAGCCGCACGGGCGTGATCCCGCTTGCCAATTCGCTGGATCACATCGGGCCCATGGCGTGGACCGCTGAGGATTGCGCGCTCCTGCTGCAGGAAATGGCAGGTTTCGATCCATCCGACCGGGCGAGCGCCGACGTTCCCGTCCCGGATTTTTCGCGTGACATCGGCAAGGGCCTGCAAGGCCTGAAAGTCGGGGTTGTCCGCCATTTCCATGAGACTGACAATCCTGTCAGCCAGGAAACGGCGGCCGCAATTTCAGACAGTATCGAGATTTTTCGGGCAGAGGGCGCCGATGTAAACGAGGTCAGGCTCTCGTCCCTAGCGGAATACTCCGCCGCAAATCGCATCATAATGAATGCGGAGGCCGCCGCTTACCACGAGCAAGCTCTGAAGACACGTTTTCTCGATTTTGGCGAGCGCCTGCGGCACAGGCTGTTGCTGGCATCCTTTCTGACAAGCAATGACTACATCCAGGCGCAACGCCGTCGACACGAACTCTGCGATGAGTTCGCGCGGACAATGGAAACGTTCGATGTGCTCATAACGGCCGCTTCCGCATCCGAAGCGCCGCTCATGGAAGACGTGCCCTTCTGGGACGGTCTGGAAAAGCCAAGTTTCACCTTGCCGTGGAATCTGACAGGCTATCCCGCCATTGCCGTTTGCATGGGGTTTGGGCCAAAAGGTCTGCCCCTTTCGGTGCAGATCGGCGGCAGGCCGTTTGACGAGGGCACCCTATTCAAGGTCGCTTGCCACCTGGAAACGGCGACCCCTTGGAGAACGCGGCGCCCTATCGTTCGAGCGCTGGGTAGCTGCCGTGCCAACGGATGTTGACACGGCAGTGGAGTGAACCCTTGGGGTTGCACCGCTGGAAGACGTCATGAACGAAGTCCATGCTCCAGGTTTCATTCGGCTTGCTGGCCAGGCAGCGGGCTTCCCGGTGAACCGCCATCCTGCGCCGGCGCGGCCGTTTGGTCCGCAAACGCAGCCCTTCCTCGCGGTAGAGCCGGTAAACGGCATGCTTGCCAATCTGTCAGCCTTCTCGTTTGAGCATGATATGCACGCGCCGATAGACCTTCAGTTGCAACAAGTATCCCAAGCGTCGGGTGAAGGCAAAGCACCGGGGCGACCGCCAGGTCGCATCTGGTCCGAAGGATGTCTGGGTGATGGACTTTGTCCACGCCAGCTCGCAACAGGCAAAAAACTGCGCATACTGACAGTCGTGGATACCCATTCCCGCTATTGCCCGGCTACCCCAAGACGATGAGGGTCGACAACGGCAGCAAATTTGTCTCTCGCGATCTGGATCTTTGGGCCTACGCTGTTGATTGCCACTGATGGGTTGGATGCCCCTCCCACCGGCATCGCAATGTGCCATGATGGTGATGCTTTACGTCACCTACAAAGGAGGAGGCATCCATGGATGAAGTTAGCATTGTTGGTGTTGATCTCGCAAAGCAGGTTTTCTAAGTTCACGGTGCGGCACAGGACGGTCGGTATTGTTTCGTAAGAAACTCTCGCGTCTTCAGTTTCCAAAATTCATGGCGGCACTGCCACCTTGCGTAATTGCGATGGAGGCTTGCGACACGGCCCATTATTGGGGGCGTGAGTTGTCAGGGTTCGGCCATGACGTTCGCCTTATCCCGCCGGTCTATGTAAAGGCTTTCGTCAAGCGCCAGAAGAATGATGCTACAGATGCAGATGCTGAGGCTGTCGCAGAAGCTGCGATGCGACCAACGATGAGGACCGTTGCTGTGAAGACGTCTGAACAGCAGGCGCGTGCCATGCTTTTCCGGACACGCGGTCTGCTCGTTGGCCAGCGAACGCAGGTGGTGAACGCTCTGCGTGGACACTTAGCTGAACATGGTATTATAGTCGGCAAAGGCCTCGAAAAAGTTGATCGCCTCGCGGCCCTGATCACGTCGGATAACCTCCCCGAGCTGGTGCAGAGCATGAGCCGACTTTACTTGAGCAAGATCGAGCAGTTGCACGGCGAAATCGATCAGATCGACCGTCATATTGCTGCTGAAGCGCGGAAAAGCGATGTGGTTCGCAGGCTGCAAAAAATGCCTGGTATCGGCCCGATCTGCGCAATGGCAATCACGGCCTTCGCACCCTCGATGCAGGAATTCCGATGTGGTCGCGACTTTGCTGCTTGGCTCGGTCTCGTTCCGAGGCAGCACTCGAGCGGAGGCAAGCAGAAGCTCGGTCGCACCATCGAAGATGGGGCAGCGAGACATCCGGCGACTATTGATGATCGGTGCGATGTCCGTCGTGCATTGGAAAGGGCGCGGTGGCGGCAAACCGGGATCGTGGCTTTCGAACATGCTCGCGCGAAAGCCGCGCATGCTGGTGGCTATTGCAATGGCGAACAAAATGGCGCGAACGGTCTGGGCCATGCTCGCACGCAACGAGGATTATAGAGATCCGACTGGATCAGTTTGCTGACTGCAACTGTTCTAATTCGGAGTGCGGGCGATGTGAGGAGGACATGATCCGCATGGGCAAATGATCGATCAGATCGGGATTGGGCAAACCAGTAGTTCTCAGGGAGCTTTTAGCTCGTTCCACTGATTTGGAGTCCAGTCCGCGTATCACCATACCGGCCCGCGGCATGTCATGGCCGCAATATGAGGTCTGAAACATGTACGCACGCGATCACTCGCTCCAGCGGTCAAAAAAGTCCTTGCATCGAAAGGGGCATCCAAACATGAGAACTGATGGAGTGGATGCCCCCTCCCGACGGCATCGCAATGTGCCAGAGTGATGTTCGCCAGAACGTCACTTAGAGGAGACCCAGCGGCGCATGTTGCACCATCGCAGTTGGTCCACCAGTTTTTATCGCCGCTTTTTGATGCGGCAGAGCGAATTCAGCTCAACGTGATTTAGTGCACCCTTTGCTGATAGCCGGAGATTGTCCGTCGTCAAATGAACTGAGATTTTTTTGGCCTTGGAAGAGTGGATTTTGCGGCTCGGTCGCGGGTTGATTTAAGCTGCTTTTCTATGATGGTTCAAGCGGCGCTGTCTGATGGTGTCTCGTTTGATCCTTTCGCGTTCGAGCAGGATTGCCTGACCTCGCCCGAAGTAGACGTCTGCCGGGGTGAGATTTTCGAGGCTCTCGTGGTATCGGCGATGGTTGTAGTGCTCGACGAAAGCCGCGACCTGGGCTTCGAGGTCCTCTTGGAAGAAGTAGTTTTCCAGCAGAATGCGGTTCTTCAGCGTCTGGTGCCAGCGCTCGATCTTGCCCTGCGTCTGCGGA
Organism: Shinella sp.; assembly: GCF_052438155.1. Lineage (NCBI taxonomy): Bacteria > Pseudomonadati > Pseudomonadota > Alphaproteobacteria > Hyphomicrobiales > Rhizobiaceae > Shinella > Shinella sp. The sequence continues at coordinate 46,514 of NZ_JBQVPI010000032.1, forward strand.
TGACCGGGAGCGCCATGGACCTGTTCAATGGCGTATTTCTCAAGCCATTCGCCGAGATCGGAGGCGACGTAACACGGGCCGTTGTCCGACAGCAGGCGTGGCCGATGTTCGACCCTAACCCGGTCGCAGCCTGACGCAGCAAGCGCCAGGTCGAGCGTGTCGGTGACATCCTCTACCTTCATGGTGGTGCATAGCTTCCAGGCGATGATGTATCGTGAGAAGTCGTCGAGAACGGTCGATAGATAGAACCACCCCCAGCCAATGACCTTCAGGTAGGTGAAATCGGTTTGCCACATCTCGTTCGGGCGAGTGGTCTTGTCCTTGAACTCGTTGCTGGCCTTTATGACGATATAGGCAGGCGGTAATCCCCCCGTTCTTAACGGGGCTCTACGGTAGAATTCACGCGGCCATTTTCAGTTTCTGTGCGGGTGTGATGC
>NZ_JBQVPI010000033.1:0-43294 GCF_052438155.1 Shinella sp.
CTGCCCCATGCTCGATCGGTGCTTTCAAACTGGCGCAGCGACTACAACGACCACCGACCACACTCAGGCCTTGCTTGGCTGACACAAGCCGAGTTCGCCCAGACCATCAAGCCGCGACGTGATGCCGTGCTGCGCAGCCGAAATGGCTCCGCACCGCAACCCGCAGCTACCGCCCAAAATACAGCAATCAAAAACCGCTGGAGCGAATTCAAAACTGGATAAACTTGGGGGCAAGGTCATTCATCGCAGACTTGAGGGTAGCAAATGGTGAGCCGGCAAAATGCTTCGCTTGCAATATGGTCGTTTCGCCGGCCTTCGAATGCCGGCCATCAATTCCCTGGTCTGGGCTGGCAGAAAACGCCTCGAATGTTACGCCGAAGTGTTTCCCTATTAAGTCGCGGACAAGATCCCTGAAATCTGGATGCGAAAGCGTTTTAAAATCGTAGGTCATCGTCCAGCGTTATTCTCGCAGATACAGAGCCTTGGTTAAGTTGGACGGTGCAAAATGAGATATCCAAGATCAACGGGAAATATCAATGTAAGCAACAGTTTAAAGGTATCGTTCCAGGGGCTTGGGTTCGTATCCCTTCAAGGCGCGCAAACTGATGTCGGAGCCATGCGAGCAATAAATCCACTAAAGTACTGAGATCGTATAATGCCGCAGCAGCCCCTCATGCCACGCCAGTGAAATGGCCAGGATAGAGAGGGCGATCAGGCGGCATATACGATGTGGGTGAAAGGTCCTGCGCTCGCGAGGGTATTGGTCAGCGCACCCAGATTACCAAGATCAGCTCCAAGCCACCTGGCGTGTGTTGCAAAGTTCGGCTCCTTCCGCGAGAGAACGCTGACATCCCAGTTGTCGTCGCTCTCATAGATCTCCAATGCAGCGCGCCCAACAACACCCGTTGCGCCGACGAAGAGGACGGATCCCCCGCCATCCTGATGCAATGCTATCCCTCGCAGTTTAATCTTCGTTCAGGTTTCGAAACTACTCTTCGGCTGCGAGTTCAACAGTCGTTCAAGGCGTTCGCAGGCAATCTGCAACGCCTCGACCGATGGCGGCGAGCCGATGCACAGGCGCACCGCGTGCGGCATGGAGCGTCGCCCCACCACAAAACTATGCGTTGGAGCGATCGTGATGCCCTGCGCGGCGGCTGCATCGACGAAATCTTCGGCGCGCCATTGCTCAGGCAGGGGAAGCCAGACATGGGGACTGGTGACATCCGTGCGGGCACCACCAAGTAGGGGATACGTTGTAAGCAGTGAAAGCCGCCGAATATTCTCAGCCTGCTGCCAGCGGATCATGCCTTCCAGTTGGTTGCCCGTAATCCAGCGCGAGACGATTTCAGCGGCAATCAAGGTCGCGGATCCCGTCGACATGCCAACGCCGGCCTGCGTCGTTGCAACATCCGCAGGTGGGGAGACAAGACATCCAACTTTGATGCCTGGCCCGATGATGCGACCGAAGCTGGTCAGGAAATGCGTTCGTTCCGGAGCGATGGAGAAAATCGGCGGCAGTGGATCGGCCATGGTTGTGCCGTAGATATCGCTTTCGATGATCGGCAGGTCGTGACGCCGCGCGATTTCCGCTATCTCTTTCCGGCGGTGCAGCGGCAGTGTTGCATTGGTCGGATTTTGTCCCCGTGTCGTGACATAGACGGCGCCAATTGATTGCCTCTGGCAGAGCGCTTCGAGCGAGGATGGTATCATGCCATCCCCGTCCATCTCGACGCCGATGAGCTTTCTGTCGAGATAGCTGGCGACGGACTTCATCTTCGGATCGGTGAATTCCTCCGTCGCAATCGTCTCGCCCGCATGCGTCAGTGTCGAGATGGCAGCCATTACGGCATGCTGCCCGCCATTGGTGATGATGATTTGTCCCGCCGAGGCATCCACACCGTAGCGTTTCAGCCAGCCGGCAACAGCCTGTCTGTGACTGAGTTGACCGGCCGCTGGCGATGAACCCAGAATCTGCTGCGGGTGATGTTCTGCGATAATAGCCTTGAGAGTGTCTGACAGTGCGCTGTCAAGGTCCGCCACGGGCACACGGTAGATTGAAAGATCAATCGTTTCCGCATCCGCTTGGTCTAGTGCTCCGTCCGCTCGTCGCCGTCCGCCGGCGATAAACGTCCCGCGACCGACATGGCTCTCCACGAAGCCCTGAAGCTCAAGTTGAGAATAGGCACGCCCCACGGTCGCAATTGCCACACCGAGTTTGTGTGCAAGCTCTCGTTGCGGTGGGAGCCGTTCGCCGGCGACGAGAAGGCGCCGCGCAATGGCATCCACGATCGTCGACACGATGGTCGCATAGCCCGGCTTTTCGCCAAATTGTATTACATTGTTCAGCATTTTTGTATGTCAATATATTGATTGTCATATTCCAATAACATGCTTAGGGTCACTTCGAAAGCTCAATTTGTCCACCGGCAGAGAATAAGGAGGCTCTGGCGAAAGAAGCGGCAGGTTGGCGGGAGAGTGTCATCTGGGAGGAGACCACACATGCATCTGCTTAACAGACGTCCGAAAACGGTCGAGCGCGATCTCGACGTTCTATCCAGCATCGATACGAAAGGCCTGATCTCGCGACGCGAACTGATGCGACGCAGTGCCCTGTTCGGGGCGGCCGCAACCCTTTCCACCTTCGGCGGCGTGCTGTCGGCAGCGGGACAGGAAGCCAGCGGCAAGGTCACAGTTGGCCTCGACAGCGGCGCGTTCACACCGATCCTTAAAACCTTCGCCCCCGAATTTAAGGCTGCCTCCGGAATTGACGTCGATTTTGCATCCTATCCACTCGGCAACATGTACGACCAGAACCTGCTGGCGCTGCGTCAGGGCACGGCGCGCTTTGATGTCTTCAACTTCTGGCCGAATTTCGTCGGCGATTTCGGCCCGTTCCTGACCCCGCTCGACGAGGTCGGCACGCTGGACGAGCTGAATTTCTCCGATATCGCCAAGCCGTTCCAGCAGCTCAATATTTATGAGAACAAGATCGTCGGTGTCATGATCGACGGCGACATGTTCATCAATACCTACCGGACCGACCTGTTCGAGAATGAACAGGAGATGGCGACTTTCAAGGCGAAGTACGGCTACGATCTGGCACCGCCGAAGGGCTACAAGGAGTACCGCGATACGGCGGAGTTCTTCACACGCCCCGACCAAAATCTCTACGGCCACGTCGAAGTGACCAGCTTCTTCGTCTATGCTTTCTTCATCAATCAGTTGGTGCAGCTCGGCTCAGAAAAGGGCGTGCGCTATGGCGAACTGTTCGATGAGCAGATGAAGCCGAAGCTGGTGAACGAGATCGGCGAGGAGGCTATCCGCCGCTATACCGAAATGTCGACCTTCATGCCAAAGGACCTCGCCCAGGCGATGCCGTGGGATGTGGGACGGCAGATCTTCTTCGACGGCCGCGTCGCCCAGGCGAACTGGTGGACCGACATGCCGAAGGGGGCTGCCGATCCGAAGATTTCCAAGGTCGCCGGCAAGATCAAATGTGCCCGCAGTTTTGGGGACGTGACGATCCTGCCCTACGGCCGCGCCATGGGGATTGCGGCCAACTCGAAGAACAAGGAAGGCGCGTTCAAGGTGATCGCGTGGATGCAGCAGTCGGCCAACGCCAACCGCTGGGTGGCCGAGACCTTCGAGCAGTCGCTGATGGATCCCTGGCGCAACAGCATGTTCGATGATCCGAAGAGCACCTTCCCACTGCAGTCGGAATCCGGCTTTGCCGACAACTTTGCCAGCGTCAGCAAGGAACTGCTTGCCGCCCCCAAGGCCTATCTCGATATCTCGATCCCCGGCACCAACCGCTATCTGAGCTCGATCATGCAGCATGTACCGCGCGCCATCACCGGCCAGGCAACGGCGAAGGAGGCGTTGGAGGCGATGGCGGCCGAGTTCGAGGAAACCACCGAGACCTACGGACGCGACCGACAGATCGCACATTATGACGAGTATCGTCAGCGGATGATCAAGCAGGGCTACTGGTCCTGATCCTCCCCTGTCGCTGCCGGCTTTTCCGGCGGCGACAGCCCCACCGCTGCGGCACCACCGCCGGGCGGAGAAGATTTTTCGACACAGAATCCGGATGACCTGATGACCGCGACACCTGTTCAGGGCGAAGCATTGCCGCCTGCAAAGACGATGAGAGACGACAGGGGGGAACGGCGGGCGACGCTGTTTCTGCTGGGGCCGGCACTGACCTTTCTGGGCGTGTTGTCCATCTGGCCGTTCGTCTATCTGATCTATGCGTCCTTCACGTCCTATCAGTTGGCCATTCCGATCCCGATCGAGTGGGTAGGGATCGATAACTTCACCAGGATGATGTCGAATCCACGCTTCTGGCGAAGCCTCGGCATCACCTCGATCTTCGCGCTGGTGGCGGTGCCGCTACAGATCGCAGCCGGCCTCGGCATGGCGCTGCTCCTGAACGGCGTGACGCGCGGGCGCGAATTCTATGCGTCACTGTTCCTGATCCCGATGATGGTGGCGCCGATTGTCGTCGGCTTCTCGTGGAATCTCTTTCTCAATCCGATCTACGGGCCCCTCAACAATTTCCTCAAAGCCATCGGCTTCAATCCGCCGGCCTGGGCGCAATCGCCCGACTGGGCTTTGCCGACGCTGGTGATGGTCGATACCTGGCAGTGGACGCCGTTCGTGATGATCGTCCTGCTCGCCGGTCTCAATTCCATTCCACAACGTGTCTACGAAGCCGCCAAGGTGGACGGGTCGAACCGCTGGCAGACCTTCGTCAACATCGTCCTGCCGATGCTGTTTCCCTACATGATGGTCGCCTTCGTGCTGCGCTTCATCGACAGCTTCCGGGTGTTCGACATCATCTACATCCTGACGCGCGGCGGCCCCGGCACGGCAACGCAGAACCTAGCCTACTACACCTATGACATGGGCTTCGGCCGGTTCGAATTTTCGACAGCAGGTGCGCTCAGCATCATCCAGTTAGTGCTTCTGACCGGCGGCACCATGGCGATCCTTGGCTTTGCAAAGCGCCTCGACAAGGCGCCGGTTTCCGACGCGCCGCTGCCACCGACCGTAATCAACGCCACTGCGGTGAACAATCAGGGACTGAAAGCATGACCATGCCGATCTCACTTGCACCGGCCGAAGAACCGGTCGTTGAAAAAGAGGCTCTGTCCGCGCGGTTCTCCGTCGTCATCAAGCACGTCGTGCTGGTACTGGTTCTGGCTCTCTTCCTGCTGCCGCTCGCCTGGCTGCTTCTGACCGCCTTCAAGCCCTATGCGGAGCTGTTCACCAGCCCGCCATCGGTGCTGCCGGTCAACGGCACATTGATCAATTTCAGCGACGGCTGGGCAATCGGCGGCGGCAAGGGCATCGGCGACAGCCTGATCGTCGCCTCCGTCTCGACGGTGCTGTGCCTCCTGCTCGGCTACCCTGCGGCCTATGCGCTGGCCCGACGCTTTTCCGCCCATGGGCAGCTGAGCTTCACCATCCTGTCGCTCAGGATGATGCCCCCGATCGTTCCGGTGATTGGTTTCTATCTGCTGTTCCAGCAGTTGTCGCTATTTGATACCTATACCGGCCTGATCATCGTCTACACCTTCATGAACCTGCCGCTGGTCATCTGGTTGCTGGCCGAGTTCATCCGCCAGATCCCCAAGACCTATGAGGAGGCGGCCCGGATCGACGGGGCACCGTGGTACCGCCTGTTCTGGGACGTGCTGTTGCCGCTGTCGGCCCCCGGCATTTTGACGGCCGGCATCCTGGCGATGATCTTTGCCTGGAACGAGTTCCTGTTCGCTCTCGTGCTGACCGGCGAAAAGGTCATCACCTTGCCGAAGGCTCTTGCCAGCTTCTTCCTGTTCCAGCAGCCGAACTGGGGCCAGCTCGGCGCCATCGGCATTGTCGCAATCGCTCCGCTGCTCGTGCTTTCCTACTACATGCAGCGCTTTCTCATTCGCAGTTTTTCCGTCGGCAGCGGCGGACGGTAAGGAGACCAGTCATGGCATCAGTCACCCTTTCGGGTATCAACAAATGGTATGGCGGCGCCGTTCATGCGGTGCGGGATATCTCCTTCAAGATCGAGGACGGCGAGTTTTTCGGCCTGCTTGGGCCCTCCGGCTCCGGCAAGACATCGGTGTTGCGTATGCTGGCGGGGCTGGAACGCCCGACCTCCGGCACGATCTCCTTCGATGGCCTGTCGGTCGAGGCGAAGACACCGCAGGAGCGCAACGTCGCGATGGTGTTCGAGCAGAATGCCCTCTATCCGCATATGAGTGCACGCCAGAACATCAGCTATCCGTTGAAGATCCGCGGCCTGTCCAAGCCCGACATCGAGGCGAAAGTGGCCGAAGTGGCGACCCTGCTCAATATCGGCCATCTGATCGACCGGCGGGCCTCGCAGATGTCTGGCGGTCAGCAGCAGCGTGTCGCGATCGCCCGCGCCCTGGTGAGGCGCCCCAATCTTCTCTGCCTCGACGAGCCGATTGCCCATCTCGATACGCTGTTGCGCGCCCGGCTTCGCGGCGAGCTGAAGCGCCTGCAACGGGCGCTCGGCACCACATCCGTCATCGTCACCCATGACCCGATCGAGGCCATGACGATGACCGACCGCATCGCCGTTATGCGCGACGGGTTGATGCAGCAGATCGGCACGGCTGACGAGATTTACATGCGCCCGGTCAACGCCTTCGTCGCCCAGTTCTTCGGCTTGCATTCGATGAACGTCTTCACCGTCAGCGACGTGTGCGACACGCCGGACCTGTCGGGCCAGTGCGGCACGCACAAGGTCATGCTGCCCGACTGTGTCAAGTCGCATGTCGGCAGCCAGAGTCGCAAAGTTCAAGTGGGCAGCCGCCCAAGTGGTGTCTCGGTCTATAAGCAGGGTGAGGCGCCGCGGGGCGGAGATGCGCTGACCCTGTCCGGCCGGGTCTATGTTGCCGAGCAGCTCGGCGACGCCATCCTTGTCACGGTCCAGGCCGGCGATACGACGATCCAGGCGATGACCTCGCCGAGCTACCGTTTCGGCATCGACGAACCTGTCGATATCGTTATCCGAGACGACGCGCTCTATGTCTTCGACGGCGATGACCAGCGCACGTTGCGGTTCGCCTCCGGCCAGTCTGCTCTGCAGATCGACCGTCTGGCCTCCTACGCTTGAGGCATCACGATGAGCTTTCTCCTCGGCATCGACAAAGGAACGTCCGTCATCAAGGCGGTGGTGTTCGACACATCAGGCACGGCGTGCGGCGTGGCCCAGCGCCGCGTCCAAGTTCTGCAGCCGAAGGCCGGCTGGCATGAAGAAGACCCGCGCGCCACTTGGGCGCTGTGCGTCGCGGTGGTGCAGGACGCCCTCGCCGAGGCGGGGATTTCCGGGGCCGACATCGCGGCCATCGGCATTGCCGGTCATATGGGCGGCGCCTGGCTGATCGACGCGGAGGGACAACCGGTGCGCAACGCCATTTGCTGGCCGGACAACCGCGCCCAGTCGGACCAGGTGGCGATGGAAGAGGTCGGTCTGCTCAAGGAGGTCTTTGCTCTTTCCGGCAACGGGCTCATGCCCGGGATTACCGCCATGCTACTCGGCTGGCTGTCCAGACACGAACCGGAAACGTTGGCGCAGGCACGATCGGTACTGTGCGCCAAGGACTATCTGCGGTTCTGCCTGACGGGCGTTGTCGCCACCGATCCATCTGATGTCTCCTTCGTTCCCGGCGACATCGATGGTCGGATGCATTCTCCCCGCGTCATGGAACTGTGCGGTGCGTCGGCCTGGATCGGCAAGCTACCGCAGATCCTGCCGTCTGGCGATATCGCCGGCACGATCACCGCCGCTGCAGCGGCAGAGACAGGGTTGCGGGAGGGAACGCCCGTCGTCACCGGGCTTGGGGATGCGTGTGCCAATGCGATCGGCGTCGGCGCCATCCGTCCAGGGGCGGCATTGACGGTGCTGGGGACCAGCTGCCTTAACAGCCAGGTCATGACGAGCCCCGAACGGGCTCCGGAAGGTCTCGGCTTTCTTTTTGCGATGCCGCTCGATCGCTATTTGCGGATTCTGCCCAACACCTCCGGCACCATCGCCTTCGACTGGTTTCTGGAGCGCTTTGGCGCACCGGTGACGGAACATGGGACAACTGATTTTGCCGCGCTCGAGCGGCAGGCCGCTGCCGTTTCGCGTGGTGCCGAAGGGGTGATCTTCATACCCTATGTCAATGGCAGCGGCGTGCTCGCGCCCTTCTTCGACACGCTTGCCCGCGGTAGCTTTTTCGGTGTCGGCAGCCATACCGGCTACGACCATCTGCTGCGCGCCGTCTATGAAGCATTGTGCTTTGCCACGCGTGACTGCTTTGAAGCGATGAGCACCCGGCCCCGGTCGCTTGTACTGACGGGCGGCGGCGCCAAGAGTGCTTTCTGGGCACAGATGTTTGCCGATATCTGCGGCGTGCCGATCGAGATTGCCTCCGTCGAAGAGTCCGGTGCTCTCGGTGTAGCTCTCCTTGCCGGCATGGCGGCTGGTCTCTGGCCGGATCTCGAAACCGCTGCTGCCGCAACCACGCACGTTGCGGCACGCTATGAGCCGAACCCCGGCGCCAGCAGCGATTATGATGGCTGGTTCGACCTCTACCGGCAGTCGCGCGACGTCTATCGCACCTACTCGTCCGCTCGAGCCGCTCTGGCGGCGGAAGGCGAGGTGGCGGCATGAGCTATATCCTCGGCATTGACAAGGGAACCACTACAACCAAGGCCGCGATTTTCGATGCCGCCAACGGCCGTGTGCTGGCAACCGCCCGTCGCCCTACCAAAAGCTTCCGGCCGCATCCGGATTGGCACGAAGAGGACATGGACGGCACCTATGCCGGTGTCGCGGCGGCCATCCGCGAGGCGATCACCAATGCCGGCATCGACGCGAACGACATTGCTGCGGTCGGTGTCAGTGGCCACATGGGCGGGCTTTGGACGCTCGACAGCAAAGGCCGTCCGGCCGGTCCCGCCATCGCATGGCCGGATGGGCGCACGGCGACCATGCTGGAGCAGTGGAAGGCCGAAGGTCGGGTACAGCGATTGTTCGAGATCTCCGGCAATGCCCCGATCCCCGGTCTGCCTCTGGTGCTGCTCGGCTGGTTGAAGCACAATGATCCGGAATTCTATGGCCGCATCGCCACCGTCTTCTGCGCCAAGGACTACGTGAACTACCGACTGACCGATGTCATCGCCACAGACGAATCGGACCTGTCCTTCTTTCCCTGCGACATCCGCCGGCGCCTGCCCTCCGATGAATTGTTTGAACTCGCAGGCGTTCCGGAGATGCGGACGAGGCTGGCTCCGGTTTTGGAAATCGGCGCCGTCGTCGGCAGGGTTACCACGATGGCGGCCAGCGAGACGGGGCTGGCCGAAGGAACGCTCGTGGTCACTGGTGCCGGTGATGCGGTTGCCGCCGCCATCGGCGTCGGCGCGCTGGAAAGCGGGCAGGCGGTCACGGTCATCGGCACCAGCTTCATGAACAACCTCACCGTCGACGAACCGCTTCTGGAGCCCGCGGGTGTGGGCTTCCTGTTTCTGATGCCGGAGGGGCGCTGGCAGCGTTTGATGTCGAACACCGGCGGCGGCTCGCTCTGCCTTGACTGGATCGTCTCCGCGTTCTGCGGTAAGGCGCTTGGTCCGGATTGCGGCGACCTCTTCGACCGGATCGAGAAAGAGGCGCGTGCCATCCCGCCTTTGAGCAACGGCTTGCTAATCCATCCCTATTTCAACACGTCCGGCATGACGGCACCTCGTCATGAGCCGCTCGCCAGGGGCTCGATCTTCGGCCTCGACATGGCAACCACGCCGATGGCGCTGGTGCGCGGTGTCATGGAAGGCGTCGCCTTTTCGATGATCGATTGTTACGGCGCCTTGAATGCACCCGTGCACGAAATCCGCATCACCGGCGGTGGCGCTCGTTCGCCGCTGTGGCGGGACATCTGCGCGGCAGCGATGAACCGGCCGCTCAAGGTTCCCGAAGCCGAGGAAACGGGGGCGCTTGGCGTTGCCCTGCTTGCTGCAAGGGCTGCCGGTTTCTATGCGAGCTTGCCGGATGCCGCCAGTGCCATGGTGCGGATCGCCAGTACGGTCGAGCCAGATCCGGTCCTCGCCGCCCGCTACGCCGCCGCCTATCCGCTGTTTCGCGATCTCGGCCGCGATCTTGCCCCTCTCTGGAAACTTCGTGCTGCACTTGTGGAGCGCACCCACCGCAAAAAGGACGCGCCATGACGCCGACACCCAAGAAGCATGTTTTCTTCGATCTCGATGGGACGCTGGTCGATACCCGTGCGGCCGTCGTCGGTTGTTACACGCGGGTGTTCCGCGAAAAGCTGAACAGCGATTTCCCGCCGGCGCATTTTCCGGTCGCCGATCTGTTCGCCATGCGGCCGGCCGAGGTGTTCGCGGTCGTCGCGCCGGATCGGATAGACGAGTTGCATGCCGCCTATCGCGACGCCTATCCGCTTTGCACCGGGCTGGTGAAGGTGTTCGATGGTATCCGTGATCTGATATTCGCACTTGTTCGCGATGGCCGCCAGCCGAGCGTTGTCACCAACAAGGGGCTAGAGCGCACCCTCATTGATCTCGGCGTCGCCGGCATCGCGCCGGAGACCTTCGCGGTCATCGTCACGGCTGAGGATACCGTGGATCGAAAGCCGCACCCGGCGCCTATCCTGCTCGGTCTCAAGCGGGCGGGCGCCCACGCCGCCGAGGCAATCTATGTCGGCGACGGCCCGCAGGACATTCTCGCCGCCCGTGCCGCCAGCATGGAGATGGTTGCCGTCAGCTACGGCTTTTATGACCGGACGATGCTCCAGCCGCACAGACCAGACACCCTGGTCGACAGCGTCGAGGCACTATCCGCGGCCCTCGGCATCATCCAGACGGCAGGAACGCAATCGTGAGGGCGTTCAGGGAAATAACCGCGGATCTCGCCTTTCCCGAAGGGCCGGTGCTGATGCTCGATGGCAGCATCATCCTCGGCGAAATCGCCGCCGGCCGGCTGACGCGGATCACCATGGATGGCCGGAAGACAGTTGTCGCGGAGACAGGCGGCGGACCCAACGGTCTGGCGCTTGGACCGGACGGGCATCTCTATATTTGCAACAATGGCGGCTTTTCGTGGGATCGCGGCGGCGGCAATTGGCGTCCGGTTGCGAAGGCGGCCGACAATGAAGGCGGCAGCATCCAGAAAGTGCATCCCGAAACCGGCAAGGTCGAACGGCTCTACGACCGCTGTGGCGACATCGCCCTGTCGGCACCCAACGACATCGTTTTCGACCGGTTCGGTGGTTTTTATTTTACCGATCACGGTCACCGTCAGGGCCGCAAGGTTGATTTCGGCGCTGTCTATTATGCAAGGGCCGACGGCAGCTTCATCCAGGAGGTGGCCTATCCGCTGGTCGGCCCCAATGGCATTGGTCTCTCGCCGGACGGCAAGACGCTTTATGTGGCGGAAACCTCCTCCGGGCGATTGTGGTCGTGGCGGGTGGACGCACCGGGGGTGCTTGCCAAAGCCGACTGGCCGTCACCGACCGGTGGCGATCTTGCCGCCGGCCTTCCCGGCTTCCAGCGCTACGATTCACTCGCTGTGGAGGCCGGCGGCAACATCTGCATCGCCACCTTGCGTCTCGGCGGCGTCGTCGTCGTTTCACCGGAAGGAAGAGAAGTCGAGCGCATCCGTACACCCGATCCCTACACCACCAATCTTTGCTTTGGCGGCCCCGGCATGAAGACCGCCTTCATCACCCTGTCGGGGAGCGGCCGGCTGGTCTCCATGGACTGGATGCGTCCCGGCCTGCCTGTCTGAACCGATTTCATTTTCTGCTGCATAAGGAAAATCGATTATGAGCATATTGAACCATCCGCCGTCCGAGGTTGACCTGCCGGCACTCAGGGGGCATGCGCTCAATCTGCGCCGCAAGATGATGAGCATGGCAACGGGCAAGGGCGAAGGGTACATTGCCCAGGGTCTCGGCATGGCCGATTGCCTGGCCAGCCTCTACTTCCACGAGATGCGCTACGATCCGCAGGATCCCGAATGGAACGGGCGTGACCGTTTCGTACTGTCGACGGGGCATTATTCGATCGCCATGTATGCGGTGCTGGCGGAAGCCGGGATCATCTCTCCGACCGAGCTGGCCAGCTATGGTCTCAATGGTTCGCGTCTGCCGATGAGCACCTTCGACGAAACGCCGGGCGTCGAGATGGTTGGCGGATCGCTTGGCCATGGGCTTGGTCAGGCGGTGGGCATGGCCATGGGCCTGAAGCTCGATGGTTCATCGGCGCGCGTCTTCTGCGAATTTTCCGACGGCGAACTGCAGGAGGGGTCCACCTGGGAGGCGGCCATGGCCGGCGCCACGTTCAAGTGCGACAACCTCGTTGTAATGATCGATTGCAACGGCATCCAGGCCGACGGGCCGGTAACGGTGAAGATCGAGCCCGTGGCCGACAAGATGACGGCCTTCGGCTACGAGACCGTCGAAATCAACGGCAACAGCGTAGAGGAATTGACGACGGCGCTGGCCAGTTCGCGCAGCCCCAACGGCAAGCCCAAGGCCATCGTCATGCGCACCACACCGGGCTTCGGTGTCCCCACGATCATGGCCCGAGACCGCGCCCATTTTGTGCGCATCGACAATTCGGAATGGACCGCTCTTACCGAGGAACTGGAGACACACAATGGCTGATACCCAAACCGTATCCGGCCGCACGCGCGGCATGGGCGAACTCATCGACATCGCCGGTAAGGTGACGGAAATCGCACCGTTCGGGCACACACTTGCAGCGCTTGCAAACGAACGGCCAGAGATCGTCGGGCTGACCGCCGACATGGGCCGCTACAGCGACATCCTGCCGTTTCGAGACGCGCACCCAAACCGATTCTTCAATGTCGGCATGGCGGAGCAGAGTCTCATCATGACGGCGGCAGGCCTAGCCAAAACCGGCAAGATTGCCTATTGCACCACCTATTCAGTGTTCATTACCCGCCGTGCCTATGATTTCGTGGCGCTCGCCTGCGCCCACTCGATGGCGAACGTGAAGATCTTTGCCGGCATGCCGGGTCTGGTCAATGGCTATGGTGCCACCCACCAGGCGACCGAAGACTTGAACATGATGCGCGGCATCGCCGACCTGACCATCATCGACCCCTGCGATGCCACGGAATTGAAGCAGGTGGTGCGCGCCGTCGCCGATATTCCCGGAACCGTGTATGTCCGCAGCCTGCGTGGCAAGGTGCCGGTCGAGCTGGGAGCCGACTACACATTCGAGGTCGGCAAGGCCAAGGTGCTACGGCCCGGCCGCGATGTCGGCATCATTTCAACCGGCTACATGACTTCGCGGGCCCTGGATGCAGCCAAGGTGGCACAGGATGCGGGCGTCGATGCCGGCGTCCTGCATGTCGGCACCATCAAGCCGTTCGATGCGACGTCGGTGATCGAGTTCGCCAGTCGCTTCGAACGTCTGATCGTTGCCGAAAACCACAAGACGTCCGGCGGTCTCGCCTCACTGGTGGTCGAGGCGCTCTATGAGGCCGGGATCGTCAAGCCGATGATCAAGATCGGCCTTGCCGACAGCTTCTTCGAATGTGGCTCTCAGGAGTATCTCGAAGCCAAATACGGTGTCGATCTGCCGCGGTTCACCCGCGCCATCATCGACGCGCAATAGGAGAAAACACATGTTGCTGAAAGACAGGATCGCGCTCGTCACGGGCGGCGCGAGCGGGCTAGGCTATGCCACCGCGACGGCCTTTGGCCGCGAAGGCGCCACCGTCGTCATCAATGATCTGCGTGCCGATGCGGCCAGGGAAGCGGCCGCCCGGCTTGGCGACAAACATTTTTCCGTTGGCGGTGACGTCTCCAGCGAGACGGATGTCGGCGCGATGGTCGAGACGGTGCTGGAACGGTATGGCCGCATCGACATCCTGGTCAATAACGCAGGCATGCCCGACAGTTTCACCCCGACAGTGGATCAGACGCTGACCCACTGGCAGCGGCTGATCGACGTGCACCTGACGGGCACCTATCTGGTCTCGAAGACGGTGGCGCCATCGATGATCGCGCAGAGATCCGGCGTCATTCTCAACCTGAACTCGATCGCCGGCCTGCTGGGTCTGCCGGTGCGCACAGCCTATAGCGCAGCGAAAGCCGGTATCGGCATGCTGACCCAAGTGCTCGGTTGCGAATGGGGGCCGCACAATGTCCGCGTCAATGCTGTTGCGCCCGGCTACATGCTGACGCCACTCACCGAAAAGCTGATTGCCGAGGGCAAGATCGACGAAAAGCGCATTCGCCGCCGCACACCGATGGGAACGCTCGGCTTTGCCGAGGATATCGCCGAAGCCATGGTGTTCCTTGCCTCCGACAAGGCGAAGTTCATCACCGCCATCACCTTGCCGGTCGACGGGGGCTACTGCGCCTGGGGTGCGCCCAGCGACGCATTCCCGCTCGATTGAGGCACTAGGAGGACACCATGCTCGATGCAGTTCGGGATCGCCGCGACAACACCAAGGTCGCTTACCGAAAACCACAGCCATTCGGCATGATGCCGGATACCTTCATGCCCGGCGCCCTGGATCTGGATGCCGACGAACATCTCTGGGTGCCGCAGGCCGCTGGCGTCTGGTTCAAGCCTCTCGTTCTCTGTGTCAGCCAGGGCTACTACGTCAACCTATTGCGGGTCCGCAACTCCGGTGTGCTGTCGCGTCATCGCCATGCCGGCCCGGTCCACGCCTTCACGCTGCGAGGCCGCTGGTCCTATCTCGAGCATGACTGGGAGGCTGTGCCATTGAGCTACGCCTTCGAGCCGCCCGGCGAAACCCATACGCTGGTGGTGCCTGACGACGTGCCGGAGATGATCACACTGTTCCATGTCACCGGTGGTTACGTTTATGTCGATCCGGATGGCGTTGCACTTGGCTACGAGGATGTCTTCACCAAGCTGGCGGCCGCCCGTGATCATTACGAAGCGATCGGTCTCGGCGCTGATTTTGCCGAGGGAATTACCCGATGAGCCCGCTGCGCAAGATTTTCGGTGCTCCTCACCGCTATATCCAGGGTCCGGATGCGCTGGATGAACTGGGCAAGGTCGCGGCCACCTTCGGGCCCTCTCCGGTGGTGATTGCCGATGCGTTCATCCTCGAAAAAATGGGCTCCCGCATAGAGACCATCCTGCGCGAGGCGGAGTTGACGCCGGTGATCCGCGCCTTTGGCGGCGAGATCACCTATGCGGCAATCGATGCGTTGGAGGAATCGTTGGACGGCGCCGTTCCCGGCGTCGCCATTGGTATCGGTGGCGGAAAGTCACTGGATGCCGCCAAGGGCCTGGCGCTGAAACTCGACATCGACGTCATCACCGTGCCGACCATCGCCTCCAATGACAGCCCGACCAGTGCCTCGATCGCGATGTATGATGATCATCACGTAATGATCTCGGTCGACCGGCTGAAGCGCAGCCCCGAGGCGGTGATCGTCGATACAAACCTAATTGCGGCAGCGCCGGCGCTGTTCCTGCGCGCCGGCATCGGCGACGCGCTATCCAAGAAATTCGAGGCGGACGCTTGCCTTGCGGGGACCGGGATCACTCCCTTCGGAACACGGCCACTGCTCACGGGTATCGTCATCGCCGATGCTTGTTACCGCGTCCTGCGCCAGCATTCCGCCGCCGCGCTGCAATCGGTGGAACGGGGTGAAGTCAGCGAAGCGCTCGAGGCAACCGTCGAAGCAGTGATCTTGATGAGCGGACTTGGTTTTGAGAATGGCGGATTGTCGCTGTCCCATTCGCTGACACGCGGCCTGGTCAAAGCGCGCGGTGCGAAAAATGCCATTCACGGTCAGCACGTCGCCTGGGGGGTTCTGGTTCAACTCGCCGCGGAAGGCCGTCCTGATGCCGAACTCGTGGACATGATCGCATTCCATCGCTCCCTCGAACTTGCAACGACGCTGCAGCAGCTTGGCATGGAAAACCCAACGGGACCGGAAATCGCCGAGATCGCCGATTGGACGACGACCGCGCCGCATCTCAAGAACCTGCCGTTCGCGATCACCGCTGCCGATGTCGCCGCTGCGATCAATCGCGTCGAGAGGCTGGCGGCATGACCCCGGTCAATGGCGCCCGAATACCGGGAGTTCTCCTTGGTTCCGCGCGATGTGTGATGAGACTTGGAAAAACAATGGCTGGAGACCTATGAGATGACCACAGAAAACAGGCAAACGATCGCCAGCATCATGAGCATGGGTGGCCGGCCGGCCAACAGCCGACGCGAGATCAAGATTATCGACACCACCTTGCGGGATGGGCACCAGAGCCTGTGGGCGACACGCATGCGCACGGAACACATTCTTTCCATGGCAGACGAATTCGATCATGGCGGTTTCGAACAGGTCGACCTGATGGCACCGATCCAGTTCGATGTCGCGGTTCGCTATCTGAAGGAAGACCCCTGGGAACGGGTGAGACTGGCCCACGCGAGCGCACCAAGTACCCGGTTTCGGGCGTTGATCCGTTCCAAAAACATAGCCTCATTCGACTTTCTGGCTGACGATGTCATCACGGCCTGGGTCGAGCGGCTTTACGCCAATGGCTTTCGCATCATCGGTTCATTCGACGGCCTGAACGACATCGACAATATCGCGCCAGGTCTCATCAGAGCCAAGCAACTCGGGGCCTCTACTTTCGGTGCCCTGTCATTTTGTGAAAGCCCGATCCACACGGACGAACTTTACATCGCCAAGGCCCGCGAGCTGATAGACAAGACCGACGTCGACGCCGTCATGCTCAAGGATGCGGGCGGTCTGCTGACGCCGGAACGGATTCGTACTCTGGTTCCTGCGATCAAGAATGTCATCGGCGACCGTCCACTCGAGCTTCACAGTCATTGCCTGACAGCCCTGGCACCATTGGTCTATCTCGAGGCAGTCGAACTCGGTTGCGATGCCCTGCACACGTCGATCGCGCCACTTGCCAACGGTGCCGGTCAGCCTTCGACGCAGCGCATCGTTCGAGATCTGCGGGCACTGGGATACAGGGTGAACGTCAACGACGATGCCATCGATGCCATTTCACAAAAACTGAAAACAATTGCAGAGGACGAAGGCAAGCCTCTGGGTATCCCGGTTGAATATGACGGCCTTCATTACATGCACCAGCTTCCCGGCGGTATGCTTTCAAATTTCCGGTCCCAACTGGAAACGGCAGGTCTCTCGCATCGATTTGATGAGCTTCTCCACGAAGTTGCCAGGGTCCGCGCCGAGCTGGCCTTTCCGATCATGATCACGCCCTTTGCCCAGTTCGTCGGAACCCAGGCCGTCATGAACATGATTTCCGGTGACCGGTACGGCGTGGTGCCGAACGAGATCAAGAAATATGCGCTCGGTTACTACGGCAAACTTCTCGCTCCGATCGCGCCAGAGCTGCATGAGCGGATCATTGCCAATGGGGCATCCAACATTGCGCACGAGCCGACACCGATCGCGCCGATGCTGCCGGACATCCAGGCGCGTCATCCTGACGACAGCATCGATCATGTGCTCCTGCGGGCCATGTTTGCCGGCACGCAGGTCGACGACATGAAGAAGGTCGTGGAATCCGCGGGTAGGGCTGACAATGTGCCGTCCTCTCTTCTGGACCTGATCAAAGGCCTTCACAGGAAAAAGAGCACCGGAACCATCGTCTTGAAGACTGCTGATGTGCACATCAGCCTAGAAAAGGGAGAACGTGAAAATGTCGCTTAAAGCTATCGATCTGAAAGAAGTAAAGGCGATCGTCGACTGGGTAAACGTTACTGAGGATGTGCGCGAATTCTCGCTGAAGCTCGGCGAACTGGAGCTGTTCATCTCGCGTAACAAGCAGGCAGCAACACAGCAGCCGGCTCAGCAGGCTGCGCCCTCGTCCGTGGCAACGGTGTTCGCAGCGCCTCCCGCGATCGACACGGCAGCGGTGGTGGTTGCCCCTGCTGGCGTTCCGAAAAGTGAGCTGGCCGCCGACGAGGTCCTTATTAAGGCACCGATGGTCGGTACCTTCTATGCTGGACCCAATCCCGGAGCGCCGAATTTTGTGAGGACAGGCGACGCGGTTGATGCGCAAACCGTGCTGTGCATCGTCGAGGTCATGAAGTTGATGAACAGCATCGAGGCCGGTGTCGCGGGGACCGTTACCAAGATCTTTGTCGATAACGAACGGCCTGTCGAATACGGCCAACCGCTGATGATCATCAAGAAACACGGATGACCGCCGACATCGGAGACGAACAATGCCAGTACTCATGAAGAGCGTTCTGATCGCCAATCGCGGCGAAATCGCTCTGCGGATCATTCGCGCGTGCAAGGAGCTTGGTATCCGCAGCGTGATTGCCTACTCCGAAGCGGATGCCGGCTCCCTGCCGGTCAGGCTTGCCGATCAGTCCATTTGCATCGGACCTGCTCAAGCGAAGTTCAGCTATCGCAACCAGCAGGCCATCATCGGCGCGGCTTTGGCTTTCAAAGTTGAGGCTATTCATCCCGGCTATGGGTTCCTGGCGGAGAATGCGGAGTTCGCCGAGAGATGTGAAAAGGAGGGCCTCATCTTCGTTGGCCCTTCCGGGCACGTCATTCGCCAGATGGGCGACAAGATAGAGGCGAAGAAGATCGCTCGCCAGGCGGGGGTTCCGAATGTTCCGGGCTCGATCGGGGCGATTTCGGACGCTGCGGAAGCCCTTGCCGTCGCAGACGAGGTCGGCTTCCCATTGCTGATCAAGGCGGCTGCAGGCGGCGGCGGGCGCGGAATGCGTGTCGTGCAGCGGCGCGAGACCCTCGAACGCGATCTCTCGGAAATCATGTCCGAAGCGGAGGTCGCCTTCGGTGATGCTTCCGTCTATATCGAGCGTTATCTGACCGACATCAGGCACATCGAAATTCAGGTGATTTCTGACGGCACTCGGACGCTCCATCTGGGGGAGCGTGACTGCTCGGCACAAAGGCGCAATCAGAAGCTCATCGAAGAAGCGCCGTCGCCCGTTCTCGACGAGACCTTGCGAAGCGCACTCGCCGATGCGGCCATAGCACTTTGCAATGCTGTCCAATACAAGAACGCCGGAACGGTGGAATTCGTCTTCGATAACCGCGAACGAAAATTCCATTTCATCGAGATGAACACCCGCATTCAGGTCGAACATCCGGTCTCGGAAATGGTGACCGGCATCGATCTGATCAAGATGCAGCTCCAAATCGCAAGCGGAATGCCGATCGAGTTGCGTCAAGAGGACATCCGCATTTCAGGGCATGCCATTGAATGCCGCATCAACGCGGAAAATCCCGAGCGGGATTTTGCGCCGAGTCCCGGGAAAGTGGGTCGCTATTATCCGCCGGGCGGCTTCGGCATTCGGATGGAAACCCACATCGAGACCGGCTACGTGATCCCGCCATTCTACGATTCCATGGTCGGCAAGCTGATTTGCTGGGGCAAGGATCGCGACGAGGCCATTGCGAGGATGCTCCGGGCGCTGGACGAAGTCGTAATCGAGGGCGTGACCACCACTGCCAGCTTCCATAAAGCGGTGTTGAGCCATCCGAAATTTCAGTCGAGTGATTTCAATACCGCGTTTGTAAGCGAACTCATGGAAACTGCAAAACATGGTGTGTAGTTGACCACGTATTGCAAAGACGCTGCGCAATGATCTTTGTCTTTATCAGATAGATAGCGCACCCAGTCAGGCGCGCTATCTATCTGTGTGAAGCTCGAACAGCGCCGCGGAGAGGTCCGGCCGCACGACCGCGGTCGGAGGGAGCGTGCGGTCAGATCATGCCCGCGGCCATTTGCTGGGAGATGTGTTCAGCCTGTCTGATCGCAAGGGACACGATCGTCAATGTCGGATTCTCGGCGCCGCCCGTGGTGAACTGGCTACCGTCAGAGACGAACAGGTTTTTGATGTCGTGGGTCTGACCCCACTTGTTCACCACGCCATCCGAAGCCTTGGCGCTCATCCGGTTGGTGCCGAGATTGTGGGTAGACGGGTACGGTGGTGTTGGGAAGGCGCGGTTCGCACCGACCGCCTCATAAAGCGCGATGCCCTGCTTGTAAGCATGGTTGCGCATGGCCTCGTCGTTCGGATGGTCGGTAAACCATACGTCCGGAATTGCCATTCCGTACTGGTCCTTGAGTTCGGCATGCAGTTTGACGGCGTTCTGCTCCTGCGGCATGTCTTCGCCCACGATCCACATGCCCGCCATGTGCGAGTAGCTGTCGAGCGCTGACGAGAACGAGCGGCCCCAGCCGCCGGGATCGAGGAACGCCGCCATGAATGGCAGGCCGAGCGCCAGCGTTTCCAACTCGTAGCCGCCGACAAAACCCCGTGAGGGATCGTGCTTCGCCTCGTCGCGGATGATGCCGGCCATGGTCGTGCCGCGATACATATGGACGGGCTTTTCGAACACACCGTAGACCGAACCGGTCGTATGACGCATGTAGTTCTTGCCGACCTGGCCGGAGGAATTGGCGAGGCCGTCGGGGAACATCGCGGAGTGCGAATTCAGGAGCAGGCGCGGGCTTTCGATCGAATTTCCGGCGACGGCGACGATGCGTGCCTTCTGCTCGTGCAGCTTCCCATCCTTGTCGGCATAGACGACGCCCGTGACCTTGCCTGTCTTGTCATGCTCGATCTTTACGACATGCGAATTGGGTCGGACCTCAAGCTTGCCCGTCGCCTCTCCTTTGGGGATTTCCGTGTAGAGCGTCGACCATTTTGCGCCCCACTTGCATCCCTGGAAGCAGAAGCCCGTCTGCTGACAGCCCATCCGGTCATCGCGGTCGGCGGAGTTGATCGCCATCTGTCCGGTGTGACATTCCGTGTAACCGAGCTTGTCGGCGCCGGCCTTCAGGACCTTGAAGTTGTTGTTGCCAGGTAGGCCCGCGATCCCGTTGGTGCGGGTCACACCCATCTTGTCCTCAGCCTTGGCGTAGAATGGCTCGAGGTCTGCAAGCGTGATCGGCCAGTCCAGCAGGTTTGCGCCCTCGACCTTGCCGTAGTGGGTAAGGCCCTGGAACTCGTGTTCCTGAAAGCGCAGTGACGCGCCAGCCCAGTGGGTGGTGGTGCCGCCGACAGCCTTGACGATCCAGGCAGGCAGGTTCGGAAAATCCTTATGGACCCGCCAACCGCCTCCCGTCGTCCTGTGGTCGAGCCAGGCGAGCTGGGCGAAGCTCTCCCATTCGTCATTGATGAAATCCTCGTACTCGATGCGGCTACCTGCCTCGAGTATCACGACGTCGACGCCCTTCTGGGCGAGTTCATTGCCCAGCGTGCCGCCGCCGGCGCCGGACCCGATGATGACGACAACGCTGTCGTCGTTGAGCTGATATGGAGCTGCCATTGTTTCCTCCCGGAATTGCAAAGTCGTCCTTCTTGGCCAGCGCCTCCTCCGGCACGGCCCGTATTTTTGTCATAGCCACTCGATATCGTCGAAGCCGCGCGCGATGTAGCCGCCCTTGGAATAGGACTCGCCCTCGTAGCCGAAGACAGGCCAAATCTCCTTCTGATTATAGAGGCTGACCACTAGGTCGCTGCGAACGGCTTGGAAGAAGGCGCTCTTCTCGACGTCACGAAGGATGGCGACGCGATCGTCTTCCCACTTCAGTCCGCGATAGCCTCCGGTCCCTGCGCGTTTGTCGAGATCGGCAACGCCGTCTTCGAGCAGGGTCTTGTAGGCGGCGTCCTTGCCGGCCTTGGCGTCATGGCCCTTGATGGCGATGGCGTAGTAGCGGTCGGCCAGTTGATCATGCGGGTAGGTGTCGCGCGCCATCTGGATGAGGGTCGCCATCGTGTCGGGCTTGAGCGTGGTGGTTTCCAGGGCCCAGGCATTATCGGGGCTGATGACCGCTCTTCCAGAGACGATGAGCGCAGCACCGATCGTGCCGCGTTTCAGAAGCTCGCGGCGTGACAGGCCGCGCTGTTGGTAGATCGTCGTCATTTCGGTTCCTCCCTTGGGTCGAATGCCTGCGTCAGGCAGGCACGTGGTCGTGCGCTCCTCCTCAGGCGCGCTCGGTTACTTGTAGCGGCCCCCACGTTGCAGGACCTCGATCTTGTAGCCGTCCGGATCGGTTACGAAGAAGAAGCGGGCGAGCAGGCCGCCGTCGCGATTGAACTCTACGATCTTGTTCGGGTTGAGCCCGGCTTCCGTCATGCGGGCGTGCTCGGCATCGAGATCGGAAACCGATACGGCGAGATGTCCGTACCCATCTCCAAGAGTGTACGGTTCGGTGCGACCTTTGTTGATTGTCAGCTCGACTTCGAATTCGCATTCGCCATTGCTCATGTAGACAAGGGTGAAGGTCTCGAAATCGAACCGCTGGGCAACCTTGAGGCCGAATGCCCTATTGTAGAACTCGACGGAGCGGGCGTCGTCGAGAACCCGGATCATGGAGTGAATTGCTTTCGCCAAAACTACGTCTCCCATTGCTGGAACGAATCTAGATCAGGCGAAGCGAGTGTGGGTAGCAACCGATTACCGCATGCGAAAATGTGTACGGAATCCACGACAGTACGGCCTTGAAACGCGCCTTGAGCGTCAAGATCGTTTGACGATCTGCGCGCGTCCGGGCATTCTCACAGAAAATAATAAGAGGTGGATTCAATGTGTGAAATTTATGCAGGCCAGAACCCGGAACGGTATCGTCCGATAAACCGATCGGTCCGGATCGGAGGCCACTCCACCAGCATCCAGCTCGAAGCGGCCTTCTGGGTCTTGATCGATGAGATCGCCGATGGCCAGTCCATGTCGACGGCGCGGTTCCTGTCGACGATGTACGACGAGGTGCTGGAGATCAACGGTTCGATCTCGAACTTCACTTCGCTCCTCCGCACGAGCTGTCTTATCTACCTGATGAACGCGGACAAATCAGAGACCGCTCCACGCTTCCGCATCGTCGCCGCCGCCGAGTAGACTGAAGGTGGACGCTGGGGAACGAGACCCATCCCCGGTACACCACTTCGCTGTCTGTCCAACGAGCGGATTGAAGCATCTGCAGGGAACCAGCGCGCGATAGTGAGCGGACACCGCTTCTTCCGCTCTATAGAGGCGTCCGACGGTGTGTTCGGGGCGGTATCTTACCTTGCGCCCGTCCTGCACCCCAAGGATTTTATGCTCCGTCTCCAACCAGTTCACGCCCTTGGCGATCATGCAATCCTGGTGGAAGACGCGGCAGAAGAAGTGCCGTGGAGCTATGCCTCACCGGTCGTTCGCACATGCTTGTAGACCGTGGTGCGCGATAGCCCGAGTTCCCGCGCCGTGCGAGAAATGTTCTGGTGGGTCTTTTCATACACCGAACGGATTTCCTGGCATTTGGCGCGGCTGAGCGGGCGGTCCTGGCATTCTTCGCAGCAATCGCACGCAAGGTCGGGGCCGAGGTTGACCTCGTCAAAGCAGCTTTCATCAATGTAGTCGGCGCTCCGACGCACCAAAGCGCGCTGCAGGGTGGTCCTGAGTTCGCGGATATTGCCCGGCCATTTCTTTAGAGAGAGCGTGGCGATCGCCGCATCGGTCACCGGTGTTCCGGGCGCCATCTTGTCCATGAGGTGGCGCACGATGCTTGCAAAATCGGTCCGGCTGCGCAGCGGCGGCAAGCGGATGGAGAAGGCGTTCAGGCGGTAGTAGAGGTCAGCGCGGAACTGCCGTTGCGACACCATGCTTTCCAGATCGCGATTGGTGGCCGAGATGATCTGAACGTCCACTTTCTGCGTCTTCTGTGCGCCGACGGCGCGGATTTCCATGCTGTCGAGAAACCGCAGCAACGAGGTCTGCGCTGCGAGCGGAATATCGGCGACCTCGTCGAAGAAAAGCGTGCCACGATCAGCCACGCGTGCCAGCCCGATAGAACCTTCGGCGCGCGCATTGGTGAAGGCGCCGCGTTCGTGGCCAAAGATTTCCGCGATGAACAACTCTTCCGGCACAGCGCCGCAATTGAGGGCGACGAACTCGCCCTTGCGTGCGCTGACCTTGTGAACATGCTGCGCCATCAGTTCCTTGCCGGTGCCCGTCTCGCCGGTGATGTGAACGGGCATGCAGAGTGTCGCCGCCTCGGCAAGGTCGTCGAGCGACCGCTTGATGGCCGGGTCGTGTGAGATGAAGTCCGGCGCACTTTCCCGTCGGATCAGCGCTGGCATGGATGGGGACGCGTGTTTGCGCACCGGGGCGTGGTGTTCACCGATCTGCCGGCAGACCATGAAGACGCCGCTGCCCGCCCGATCGCGGATCCGGATGACGCCACCCTTCAGGAGGCCGTCGACCGCTTGGCTGAAGCCTGCTTCGAACAGCATGTCGAAATGGTTGCCCAGCAGCGCGGGCAAGCCGTCCAGCAAGGTCTTACCCGGGCGGTTGATCGACAGGATCTCGCCGTCGAGCGAGACGGAAACCAGGCCGGCGGAGAGCGTGTCGAGATATTCCACGCGCGGATGGAAGGCGAAGACGAAGCTTTTGGAATGGTTTTGGTAGAGGAGGCCGTTTTCGATCTGGGCCGCGGCCATGCGGACAAGGGCATGGGTGTGCTCTTGGCGGGCTTCATTGGCGCAGGATGCGTCGAGCAGGCCAAGAACCCTGCCATCCGAATTGAAGATCGGGGCTGCCATGCAGCTCAGATGGCCGTGGCAGGTAAAGTAGTGCTCCCGGCCATAGATCGCCACCGGCTTTTCGACGAGGGCGGCAAGCCCCAGCGCATTGGTACCGCGCTCGCTTTCGTTCCAGATACTGCCGGGAATGATGGCGCGGCCGGCATCGCTGTCGGCGAAGTGCTGGTCGCTGATCGTGTCCAGCACGACGCCGTTCGCATCGCCGAGCGCGATCATGAAATTGGAGCCGGCGATCTGGGAATGCAGGAGTTGCATCTCGGCCAGCGCCAGCAGGCGCATGGCGGCATTGACCTCACGCCGCTGTTTCACGTCGGTGAAGGCAATGACGTTGTGGCGTGGCGTGCCGCGTGGATCGAGGTCGAAATCGCGGCATCGCTGCCAGCTGTCGGCAACGATCGGTTGCAGGGTGCCGATTAGAAAACGCTCGCCCTTTTCGAGCGCGTTGCGAGCGCGGTCCATTCCGGATAGATGCTGCATGTCTCCTCCTCAAGCAGGATAACTGCTTTCAGCGCGCTTGCGCAATGAACAGAAACTGGACAGGTCCACTGTCCGCACCGTTCAGTCGGTGAACAGTCGCCGCGCGGCGTACTCTGCTTATCATGTTGGTATCGCTTGTATTTTCTGTATGGCATGGCGCTTGCTGCTTATCCCCGGCAACGGGCACTCGCCCGCCGAAGGAGGAGACACCAGCATGAAGGCGCAAGTTCTGACGCAATATGACGATAAGCTCGAAA
This sequence comes from Shinella sp., assembly GCF_052438155.1. Lineage (NCBI taxonomy): Bacteria > Pseudomonadati > Pseudomonadota > Alphaproteobacteria > Hyphomicrobiales > Rhizobiaceae > Shinella > Shinella sp. Next base: position 25,324 of record NZ_JBQVPI010000033.1, read on the forward strand.
CGGGACAGTGGGTCTCGCTTCAGGATGTCCCCGACCCGACGATCAAGAAATCGACCGACGTGATCGTGCGGATCGGTGGGGCCGGGGTGTGCCGCACGGACCTGCACATCATTGAAGGCATCTGGCGCCCGCACATGGACCCGAACGGTAACGCGCTGCTGCCGCTGATCATGGGCCATGAAAATGCCGGCTGGGTCGAAGCCATCGGCAAGGAAGTCGAGGGCATCAAGGTCGGTGATCCGGTGATTGTGCATCCGAAGATCTCCGGGGGCACCTGCCTTGCCTGCCGTCGTGGTTTTGACATGCATGGTCCCGGAAAATTCCCCGGGCTCGATTGTGACGGCGGCTATTCCGAATACCTCTGCACCTCCGAGCGCAACATCGTGCCGCTGCCGAAGACGCTGGCGCCCAAGGAGGTCGCGCCTTACGCCGACGCCGGCCTCACCGCCTATCGCGCGGTCAAGAAGGCGACCCGCCATCTGCTGCCCGGTGAATCGGTCGTCGTCATCGGCGCCGGCGGGCTCGGACATATCGGCATCCAGTGCCTGAAGGCCATGTGCGCGGCCGATGTGATTGTCGTCGATATCTCCGACGCTTCGCTGGCGCTTGCCGGCAGGATCGGCGCGGACAAGCTGGTCAAGGCCGACGGCAATGAGGTGGAGGCCGTGCTCGAACTGACCGGCGGGCAGGGGGCTGAAGCCGTCATCGACTTCGTCGGCGAGAAGGGGACGACGCTCAAGGGCCTGAAGATGACCCGGCCGATGGGGAGCTATTATGTCGTCGGCTATGGCGAGGATATCCGCATTCCGACGGTCGACATGGTGATTTCCGAAAAGAACATCATCGGCAATCTGGTCGGCACGTGGGCGGAATTGACCGAACTGATGGCGCTCGCTGACCGAGGGCTCGTGGATCTGACGACCGTCGAATACCGGCTCGCCGATGCCAACCAGGCGCTCAAGGATCTGCGCGACGGCAAGATCCACGGGCGCGCCGTGCTCATTCCCTGAAATGCCGATCAGTCGCAAACCTTCTGCCACTCCCTGCCGAAACAAACGGCGGGGAGTGTTTGTTGACGGTGCGAGGAACCGAAGGAACAGACCATGATGTGCAGGGTATTGACAGACCAGAGCCCGCGACGGTTCGCGAAGGTCAGCCGGTCGGTGCGGATCTCGGGACATTCGACCAGTGTCCGGCTCGAGACGGCGTTCTGGCAGGTTCTGGAAGGCATAGCGAAGACGGAAGGGCTGACCACCTCCAAGCTGATTTCGCAGCTTTACGCCGAGGCGATGGACTTGCCCGGCGGCATCTCCAATCTGGCGTCCATGCTGCGGACCGTCTGTCTCCTCTATCAGGAGGAATGCCGGGACGGGATCCAGGCGGCAAACCGGGCCTGAAGGCCGGTATCGGCAGACGGGCAACATCTGCTGATACCGGCCTCGCCGGATGCTGTCCGCGAGATGGTGTTGCGCGGCGCTCAATTGTCCTTGCGCTCGGGTTCGACGCGGCCTTCGGCGATCCAGCGCGCGCCGAGCACCAGCGCGCCCATGCTGAAGTCCTTGCCATGCACGGCGATCATTTCTTCCGACAGTTTGGCGATCCGCTCGAAAAAGGCGTCCTTGCTGGTGTCGTCCGTTGTGCGTTGTTCTGCTTGCATGATGTCCTCCTGCTGTTTGCTATTTGAAGATTTCATTGGGGAAGGTGATGATGGCAGTGTTGCCCAATGCATCGCCCGCCGCGAGATAGCGGCCGCTTGCTGACCATTCCAGCGCCGTGACGGGTCCGCCGATGTCCCGGATGGTCAACTCCTCCGGTGATCCGATCTCGGCGACGGCAATCCGGCCGTTTGCATAGCCTGCCGCAACCAGTGCCTTCACCGGATGCGCGGCCACGGCCTCCACCGGGACGAAGCCCGCGCGTCCCGTTGCTAGCGGCTTGGCAAGCGCCGCCGTCATCGACCAGCCGGCGATGCGATAGGCGCCGGATGCAAGAATGGTGTTGGTCGCCTCACTCCAGTCCACCGACCCGACCTGGCCTGGAAAATCGCCGAACACGATGCTCTCGCCGGTTTCAACATCCAGCAGACAGAGGACGCCGGCGTGTTGCCCGCAGCCGAGCCATCTGCCGTCCGCGCTCCATTTCAGCGACAGCGGCGGTGATGAAAGGCCGGTTTCCCATAGCGGGCCGGAATCGTCGCCGATGCGCCGAACGCTCAACTTGTCCGGGCCGGCAAGGGCGATCAGGCTGCCATCGTCCGATAGCGAGATGAGCACGGGCGCCAGATCGCCAAGATCGATCTCTCGGATCGAGGTGGGTTCGCCGGATTGCAGGCGCAACCGCCGTCTGACGACCGCCGTTGTCAGGCCTGCCGCATGGTTGTGGGCAAAAGCCGAAATCGGAGTTCTATCGGACAGGACTTTTCCCGAAATCTCGCCGGAACGCGTGACGTGGAGAAGTTCGCCGCTGGCGGTCGAGACAAGGAAGGTGCCGTCCCGATAGGCCGAAAGGGTAGCGCCTTCCTGGATGCGGGTGCTGATTAACGGCGAGGGATTGCCCTGGCGCGGTGAGATCGTCGTCTGCCCGTTGTCGATCACGATGCGTGATTCCGGCGGTTCGTTGTCGCCGATGCGGGCAAGGGCCACCGCGCCATCGGTGGAACCAATCGCCAGGATTGTGTCGTCCTCGTTGAAACAGAGCTGGCGGACTGGCGCCGGGCGCTGCCAGTTGCGCGCCAGGAGATCGAACAGGGTGACGTTGGGAATGGTCTGCTGGTTCATTTCATCCTCCCTTTGCGGCCGCGATCAGCGCATCCAGTGCGGCGACCTCCCGGTCTGCCGCTGCGATGTCTTGCGCGCAGCCGGTCTGTTCCTCGCGGATCGCGGCGGCGCTCTCCTCCCGGTCATGCAATTCCTGCACCAGTTGCTCGTTTGCGGGATCGCGGCCGATTTCCAGCTCGAGGCGCAGGATGTCCATCTCGGCCCCGGAGACCGCCTGGGTCAGCTTCAGGGCCTTCGCGGTCAGGGCCGATACGGCACCGACGAGATCGACGCGGTGGCGCATGAGATCGAGAGCGGAACGGTTTTGAATGGACATCGAAATCCTCCTGACTATGACGGCGTGTTCAGCGGCGGGTGCTGCCGCCGGTCTTCGGCGCTTTCCAGGCTTCCAGGATGGTCGGCAGGTCCGGCAGTTGCGTTCTGAACTGCCGTTCCGCCATGGAAACGTGACTGCGCAACTGATCCCAGACATCGACCCGGATCATCGTGTCGCCGGTCAGTTGCTCCATCTCTTCGACGCGGAATTGCCGGGAAAGCGAGACGCCGGAGAAGACAAAGTCGCGCAGCATGAGCGCGTGTTTTTCCGCAAAGATATGAAGCATCGGATGGGTTTCGGGGGTGATACTGGCCATCGCCAGTTCCTGGAGAATGAACTGCTGGAAGTGGGCCTGCATCAGGTGCTGCCTCTCCCCCACGAAGCGCATTGCGAAAACCAGATCCCGCTGCATGAGCCGTGCGAGTGCGGTGCTGACATCCTCGCCGGCGCTCATTCCTGCGGCCGGATCATCGTCGTCTGCCATGGCTGTCTTCCGAATTGAGAATGAAGTGGTTTATATAGGTAAAGAATAAATTCATGTCCAATGGTGTTTTATTTTCGATTCAAATGAATTTATGCTGCATGTGCTAAGTATTTAATGCGTTACATGTTGTAATTTACGATTGTAAAATAACGTTACACTTTTGATTGTCCAATTGTTGCGAGACGTGGATTGTCGGGCGTTTTTAAACTGGCACGGGCTTTGCAACGTCTATTTCACAAGAAGCCATCGCGCTTGAAGCGACGCCAGAAGAACGAAGGAGTGGGGGTACAGGTTCGCAACAGTCCGTGTTCGGAGTGACTGGGCCTTTCCCCCAAAAACCTTTGCCGTGATCCACTTGAATGGTCGGACCTTGGTCGCGCCCCGGGCGCCACCCTTTGCCGTGCCATGTCAACTTTCGCTCGCGGTGCTGATGGCGCCGTTCCAGCCGGAGCCGGGAGGCTCGCGGTTCAAACACAGTGGAGGCAAATAACGATGTCGTCTTTGACGCTCAACAAGATTACTTCGCAGCGCGGCATATCCGTCGGCGAGGCGACGAAGAAGATTTCCGACCTCGGTTGGAACCCGACCTATGTCCAGGAAGCCATGACGTTTCCGACGGACTACAAGATCACCAAGGCGCCGCGCGATCCGATGAAGCAGGTCCTGCGGTCCTATTTCCCGATGCAGGAGGAAAAGGACAACCGCGTCTATGGCGCGCTCGATGCCGCCCTTCGCGGCGACATGTTCCGTAACGTCCAGCCGCGCTGGGTGGAGTGGATGAAGCTGTTCCTCGCCATCATCCCCTTCCCGGAAATCTCGGCCGCCCGCTCCATGGCGATGGTGGCGCGCATCGCGCCCGGCGAAGACCTGCGCACCGGCTTCACCATGCAGATGGTCGACGAGTTTCGTCACTCGACCATCCAGATGAACCTCAAGAAATGGTACATGGAGAACTACATCGACCCGGCGGGCTTCGACATCACCGAGGAAGCCTTCGGCAAGTGCTACGCCACGACCATCGGCCGCCAGTTCGGCGAAGGCTTCATCACCGGCGACGTGATGACGTCGGCCTGCATGTACCTGACCGTGGTCGCCGAAACGGCGTTCACCAACACCCTGTTCGTAGCCATGCCTTCGGAAGCCGCGCGTAACGGCGACTACGCGCTGCCGACCGTGTTCCTGTCGGTCCAGTCCGATGAAAGCCGCCATATCGGCAACGGCCACTCGCTGCTGATGGCCGCCCTGAAGGAGCCGGAAAACCACCTGCTTCTGGAGCGCGACCTGCGCTACGCCTTCTGGCAGAACCACGCGATCGTCGATGCCGCCATCGGTACGCTGATCGAATACGGCACCACCAACCGCGACAAGAACAAGGAATCCTACGCGGAGATGTGGCACCGCTGGATCTTCGAGGACTACTATCGCACCTACATGCTGCCGCTCGAAAAATACGGCATCAAGGTTCATCATGATGACGTCCACGAAGCCTGGAACCGCATCACCAAGAAGAACTACGTCCATAAGGTCGCCCAGTTCTTCACGGTCGGCTGGCCGCTGAACTTCTGGCGCATCGAAGCCCAGACCGACAAGGACTTCGAGTGGTTCGAGCACAAGTATCCTGGCTGGTATGCCGAATTCGGCGACTTCTGGAAGTGGCATGCCAAGCTTAGCAAGCGCGGCGAGAAGATCATCACCTTCAACGAGGATGTCGGCTACGTCTATCCGCATCGCTGCTGGAGCTGCCTGGTGCCCTGCCTCATCCGCGAGGACATCGTGGTCGACGAGATCGACGGGCAGATCCATACCTTCGCCCATGAACTGGACCGCTGGACCGCCGTCGAGGCGTTCTCCGACGAGTACCAGGGCCGGCCGACGCCTGCCATGGGCCGCTTCAGCGGCAAGCGCGAATGGGAAACCCTCTATCACGGCTGGGATCTCGGCGATGCGATGAAGGACCTGAACTTCATCCGCTCCGATGGCAAGACGCTCATTCCGCAACCGCATCTGAGCTTCGACGCCAAGGACATGTGGACCCTCGACGATATCCGCGGGCACACCATCCAGTCGCCGCTGACCTTGCTGCGCGAAATGTCGCCGGCCGCCCGTGAGCAGCACCTCGCCGAGTATCGCGCGGGCTTCAAGATCAACGCCATCAACTGAGGCCTTTTAACCGGGTTACGACCCGCGGAGGCCGGTTTCGGCCGGCCTCCGCATCAGTCCGGGATCGGGAATTGGGAGGTTCCAGCATGGCAGAAGCTCAAAAACGACATCAGGAAGCACATAAGGTCCGTCTTGAACCGGTCGGCGTCGAGTTCGAGGTCGAACATGGCGAGACGGTTCTCAACGCCGCGTTCCGCCAGGGGATCGCGCTGCCGCACGGCTGCAAGGAAGGGCAATGTTCCGCCTGCAAGTGCGTGCTGCTCGACGGCGAAGTCGAGATGCTCAAGTATTCGACCTTCGCCCTCAACGACATGGAGAAGGATACCGGCCACATCCTGTTGTGCCGGTCGATCGCCTATTCCGACATGGAAGTCGAACTTCTCAATTACGACGAGGAGGTTCTGGCGAAATCGATTGCCGTCAAGACATTCAGCGGCCGGATTTCCGCCAAGGAAAACCTGACCCACGATATCCGCGGCATCGAGATCGAGCTCAGCTCCCCGATGAAGTTCTGGGCGGGGCAATATGTCGACATCACAGTCACCACGGAAAAAGGGGAGACGATTACGCGCTCGTTCTCCATGGCAAATACGCCGCACGAAACCCAGAAACTCTCCTTCATCATCAAGAAATACCCCGAAGGAAAGTTCTCCGGAGAACTCGATTCCGGAGGCATCCGGGTTGGAGCCGAAGTCACAGTCGTTGGACCCTATGGAACCTGCTTCCGGCGGGAGGAACGACAGGGAGCGCTAGTGCTGGTCGGTGCCGGCTCCGGCATGTCGCCGGTCTGGTCGATCCTCAACGACCATGTGAAGAGCGGCGAGACGCGTCCGGTCTACTTCTTCTACGGCGCCCGCACGCCCGACGACCTGTTCTATCTCGACCGGATAGAGGAACTCCTCAGCGCCTATCCGGACGTGACCTTCATCCCGGTCCTGTCGCATGCCGATGAGGCGAGCGGATGGGAGGGCGAACGGGGTTTTGTCCATCAGAGCGTCGACGCCATTCTGAAACAGCTCGGTATCGACGGCGAGGGTGACGTCTATGCCTGCGGCCCGCCTCCGATGATCGACGCCTTGCAGCCGGTTCTCTTCATGAACGGCTTCGAGCTGGAGCGCATCTTCTTCGACAAGTTCACCACCTCGTCCGGCGCCACCACGCCTGGCCACTGAAACGACCATCGAGGTCCGAAAGCCAACTGCAAAAAGGGAGTGAGAAACCATGACAGCGACAGCGACTTCAACAGGATCGGGTGCGGCGGGTTCCGCGGTCTTCGCCGATTCCGACAGCCGGAAATACCGCTATTACGACCCGAAGGGCCAGCGCGCCACCCATTACGAGGACGTCACCGTCGACGTTCAGCCCGATCCGGAACGCTACCTGATCCAGGACTGGATCATCTCGTTCGCCGATGGCAAGGGCGCCTATGTCAAGGACAACACGGCGGCCAGGAGCTCCAACTGGCATGCCTTCCGCGCGCCGGACCAGGAATGGGAGCGTACCCATTACCAGCGCCAGTCGAAGATCGAGACGATGGTGCAGAGCGTGATCGCCAATGCCCGCCGGGCCGGCGCGCCGAAAACCTTCGACAAGACCTGGGTCAAGATCCTGCAGGCGCATCTGGGCGCATGGAAACATGCCGAATTCGGGTTGGGCACCTCGCTGATGCAGGCGCAGCGCTACGGCTACACCCAGATGATCAACAACGCCACGCTGACCAACTCCTCCTACAAGCTCCGGCTCGCGCAGGACATCACGCTGTATCTTGCCGAAATCGGCATGGATATTCCCGGCTGGGACGACGAACTGGGTAAGAAGCACTGGCTGGAAGACAGCGTCTGGCAGGGCACGCGCGAAGCCATCGAAACCATCATGGGCGCGACCGACTATCTGGAACAGTATTTCGCGATCAATATCGTCTTCGAACCGCTGGTCGGTGAACTGTTCCGCTCCGGTTTTCTGATGCAGGCGTCGGCCGCCAACCACGACTTCATCACCCCGCCGGTGGTGTCGGCCGCAGAAGCCGACTACGAGCGCAACCTCGCCAACACGATCGACCTCATCTACCTGCTCGCCAATGACGAGATCCATGGTGCCGCCAACAAGGCGCTGTTCCAGGGTTGGGTCAAGAAGCACGGCGCGCTCGCCGACAAGGCAGCCACCGGTCTCCAGCCGATCTGGTCGATGCCGCATTCCAAGCCGATTTCCTTCCAGGACGTGCGGGCCTCTTCCGAAGAGCGCATCGCACAGATCCTCGGCGAACTCGGCCTCAAGCGCTAATCAAGGGAGAATTCAGCATGTCTACCGCAGCACGCGACGCGTCGCAGTCCAACATCTTCAAGGCGATGAAGGACATCACCTTCGAACAGACGATCTCCCACCAGTGTGGTGTCACCATGAATGACTCGGTCGAGGCGAGGGCCATCGCCGAGTTCATGGGCAAGAAGCCCGGCGTCACCGTTACCTACCAGCCGGCGATGATCCGCATCGACGGCAACGGCAAGCTGATCTTCAAGATGGACGACATCAGCGAATATCTCGGCCGCGAGATGACCGCGGAAATCTTCGAGGTGAACACGTCCACCCACTACGGCCGGATGGTGCGCATCGACGACAACGAGGTGATCCTGTTCGGCGATATGGACGAGGTCTTCGAATACATCTGACGACCCCTTGACCGGCGCACCACCATCCCGGTGCGCCGGATTGCTCAACACATTTGTTTTTGGAGGCAGACAATGTTCAAGACACCGGAAGGCAAGGAAATCTTCATCGTCGACGGCCACGTCCATTTCTGGGATGGGAGCCCGGAAAACCAGCGCAACATTCACGGCAAACAGTTCGTCGAATGTTTCTACGCCTATCATACGGCGCTCAGTCCCAAGGAACAGCTTTGGGAAAAGAGCAAATTCGAAAAATACAGCGCCGACGATCTCTATCACGACCTGTTCATCGACGGGCCGGACGATATCGCGATCGTGCAATCGACCTATCTGAAGGACTTCTACAAGAACGGCTTCAACACGGTGGAGAAGAATGCCGAGATGGCCAGGCGCTATCCCGAGCGTTTCATCGTCAATGGTTCCTTTGATCCGCGTGACGGCGAAAAGGCGCTGGAATACATCCATTTCATGAAGGAGACCTACGACATCAAGGGCGTGAAGATGTACACGGCCGAGTGGAACGGTGCCTCCAAAGGATGGAAGCTCGACGACCCGGCGGCCTATAAGTGTTTCGAGCTGTGCGAGAAGCTCGGCATCAAGAATGTCCACGTCCACAAGGGACCGACCATCCTGCCGCTCAACAAGGATGCGTTCGACGTGCATGACGTGGATCATGCGGCAACGGATTTCCAGAAGCTCAACTGGATCGTCGAGCATTGCGGGCTACCGCGCCTCGACGATTTCTGCTGGATCGCCGTGCAGGAGACCAATGTCTATGGTGGCCTTGCCGTGGCGCTACCCTTCATCCACTCGCGACCGCGTTATTTCGCGGAAGTGATCTCCGAGCTGCTGTTTTGGGTGGGTCCCGAAAAGATTCTGTTTGGATCGGACTACGCGATCTGGACCCCACGCTGGTTGGTCGAGAAGTTCTGGGCCTTCGAACTGCCCGAGGACATAAAGCAGGAGCGTGGCGTCGATCTCACGCCGGAGATCAAGGAAAAGATCCTCGGCCTGAATGCAGCCCGTCTCTACGATATCGACATCGAGGAGAAGAAGGCGGCGTTCGCCAACTCGCCCTTCAGCGTCGCGGCGGAGTAGGGATGATGACGCAGACCCGTATGTCCGCAGCCCGCCGGAGCGAGGAGCTCTGGCGGCGTCTCGAACAGGTGAACGATCCGGAACTGGACGAGCCGGTCACCGCGATGGGGTTCGTCGAGCGCGCCGTTTTTGCGCTCGATGGCAGCGTGCACATCGATTTCCGCCTGCCCACTTACTGGTGCTCTCCGAACTTCGCCTTTCTGATGCTCGACGGCATCCGCAATGCGCTCGATGGGCTTTCGTGGTCACCCGCCTACCGGGTGACGCTGCACGATCATATGTTTGCTGAAGAGGTGAACAGGGGCATCGCCGATGGAAAGTCTTTTGGTGAAATCTTCGGCGAACTTGCCGGCGATCAGGATCTTGAAAGCTTGCGCGCGATATTTCGGGCAAAGGCTTTCAAGCGGCGCCAGGAAGCCGTATTGCTGGGCCTGCGTCAGCAGGGCCTTACGGATGGCGAGATTGTCGGCATGGACCTGTCCGAATTCGACGCCGCCGGCTTTGATGCCGGCGAGGCGACAAAGCAGAAGCCGCGCTATCGCGACGCGCTGCTCGGCCGCTGGCCTGACAGGCAACCGGGTTCTGCGGCCTTCGTCACCTGGGAGGGAGATCGGATCGCGGTGGAGGCACTCGCCGCCTATCTCGCGGACCTGCGCAGCGTGCGCATCAACATGGAGTTCAGCGGCGCGCTTTGCCGGGGACTGAAGCACACGCGATACAAGGAAATGGATGTGATCGACGGTGAACCGACGCTTGTCGACTTCATCATGGACCGCGTGCCGGCTCCCTCGCACGCGACCTGAAACGCCTGCACTGAAAACAACGCCTTTCTGCAAGAGGCGCCAAATCAACAAACCGCCCGTAAGGCGGAAGGAGGACCTATGCCCAAGATTATGCTCCACAATTCCGATGCCCGGCGCGCGCTTGCCCGCGGTGTCGGCAAACTCGCCGCCGCGGTCGAGCCGACGCTCGGCCCGAAAGGCATGAATGCCATGATCGACCGGCCGCTCGGCACGCCTATGGTCACCCGCGATGGCGTCAGCATCGCCTCGGAGATCGAGTTGCACGACCGTTTCGAGAATATGGGCGCACAGGTCGTTCGCGAAGTCTCGATGCAGACCAACGAAATCGCCGGCGACGGAACGACGACGGCGATCGTGCTGGCCAATGCGCTCGTCCAGAAGGGCATAGAGGCCGGCGAACGCGGCGCCAAATCCGTCGATCTGTGCCGGGGCATCGACCTGGCCGTGGCAAGGATCGTGGAAGCGCTGAAGGCGAGCGCCAAGCCGGCGCGCAACGGCAGCCTCGCCGCCGTCGCCAACATCGCCGCCACCGACCCCGCGCTCGGCGCGCTGGTAGCCGAAGCCTATGAGCGCGTCGGCACCAGGGGCGCCATTTCGACCGAGTTCAGCGTGACGACAGAAACGACGCTGGAGGTCGTGGAGGGTATGTCGTTCGAGCGCGGATATCTTTCCCATCACATGGTCACCGACCAGGAGAAGATGGAGGCGGTTCTCGACCGGCCCTATATCCTGATGACCGACCTGAAGATCAAGGATCCTCGCTCCCTTGATGCCGTCCGGCGTCTAGCCGAAGCGGCTAGACGGCCGCTCCTGATCGTGGCGGAGGAAATGTCGCCTGAGGCCGTGCTTGCGCTTCTCGGCAAGCAGGAGACCGGCAAATACCTCGTCGTTCATCCGCCGGAATACGGCCATTGGCGCAAGGGCATGATGGAGGACCTGGCGATCCTGACGGGCGGACGCGTTATTGCGCGCGACCTTGGTGGGCGTATCGAGGATGTGACGGCTGAGGATCTCGGCACGGCGGAACGGGTGAGAACCAGCGCCTCCTACACGACCGTCGTGCGCGGTGGCGGCAACGAGGCGGCGATCGCCGCGCGCCGCGCTCAGGTACAGCGCCAGTTCGAGGCGGCCCCGCCGAATATCGAGCAGGACAAGCTGCGCGAGCGGCTTGCCAAGCTCTCCGGTGGCTCCGCCATTCTTTATGCCGGCGGTGTGACGCCCGTGGAGCAGAAGCGGACTATCCAGCTGATCGAAGATTCGCTGCATGCGGTGCGCGCGGCGGCCGAGGAGGGTGTAGTGGCCGGTGGCGGTTCGGCGCTGGCGCAGATCGCCCCTGTGCTCGATGCGATGCTTGCGACCGTCAGCGGCGATGTCGCGGAAGGGGTGAGGCTCGTCCAGTCCGTCCTGTCGCGTCCGCTATGGCGCATCGCCACCAATGCGGGCGGCGATCCGGATGCCATCATCGCGGAAGTGACGCGGGTCAACAGCGGATACGGCTACAATGCCGCTGTCGGCAAATACCAGAACATGATCGAGGCCGGCATCATCGATCCCGTCCGCGTCACCTATACGGCGCTTCGAAACGCTGCCTCGGTCGCCACGCTGATCCTAACCACCGAGACCCTGATCGGTGATCTGGAGGAGGATGAAGATCCGACCGAGGGACCGGCGCTCGGCGGCGGTGCGGAGAAGCTCGGCCGAGCGTGACACATGGCGTCGAGGGTTTCGTCGGACAGCGTGCCGCGAGATCCTCGATTTGGCCGGAAAGACAAACGCATGATTTACGCAACCTGGAGAAGATGATGACGACGCGTCCACCCCTCACGACGACCGCAGGTTCAGCGGTCCCGGACAACCAGAACTCCCTGACGGCCGGCCCGCGCGGCGGCATCATGCTGCAAGATTACCAACTGCTCGAAAAACTCGCCCACCAGAACCGCGAGCGTATTCCCGAGCGCGTTGTCCACGCGAAGGGCTGGGGTGCGCATGGGACGCTGACCATCACCGGAGATATTTCCAGATACACGAAGGCAAGCTGCCTCCAGCCCGGTGCCGTCACGCCGATGCTCGCCCGCTTCTCGACCGTTGCCGGCGAGCAGGGCGCCGCCGACCACGAACGCGATGTTCGCGGCTTCGCGCTGAAATTCTATACGAAGGAAGGCAACTGGGATCTGGTCGGCAACAACACGCCGGTGTTCTTCATCCGTGACCCCTACAAGTTCCCCGATTTCATTCACACGCAGAAGCGCCACCCGAAGACCAACATGCGCTCCGCGACGGCCATGTGGGACTACTGGTCGCTGTCGCCCGAGGCGCTGCATCAGGTCACCATCCTCATGTCGGACCGCGGCTTGCCGGTGACGCCGATGAACATGAACGGCTACGGCTCGCACACCTATTCGTTCTGGAACGATGCCGGCGAGCGCCACTGGGTGAAGTTCCACTTCAAGACCCAGCAGGGCCACAAACATTATACCAACGAAGAGGGTGAAGCCGTCATTGGAAGGACGCGTGAGGGCTATCAGGAAGCCCTCTATGGCGCAATCGAGGACAAGGCCTTCCCGCGCTGGACCGTCCAGGTGCAGATCATGCCGGAGCTGGATGCCGAAAAGACCGGCTACAACCCGTTCGACCTGACAAAGGTCTGGCCGCATGGCGACTATCCGCCGATCGAAATCGGCGTGATGGAACTGAACCGCAACCCGGATAACTATTTCGCTGAGATCGAGAGCGCCGCCTTCTCGCCGTCGAACATCGTCCCAGGCATCGGGTTTTCGCCGGACAAGGTGTTGCAGGCCCGCATCTTCTCCTATGCGGATGCGCATCGCTACCGCCTCGGAACGCACTACGAGCAGCTTCCGGTCAACCAGCCGAAATGTCCGGTCCATCACTACAACCGTGATGGCAACATGAACCATTTTGGTCTCAGAAGCGGCAATCCCGATGCCTACTACGAACCCAATACGGTTTTGGGTTCACCTGCGGAAGTGCCCTCTGCCAAGGAGCCGCCGCTCCGGATCGACGGCGCCATGGCGCGCTTCAACCATCGCGACGGCAATGACGACTACGGTCAGGTCACGGCCCTCTTCAACCTGTTCGACGCGGACCAGAAGGCGCGGCTGTTCTCCAACATCGCAGCCGCGATGAATGGTGTGCCGAGCGATATCATCGAGCGTCAGATGGTGCATTTCGTGCGTGTTCACGCGGACTACGAAGCCGGCGTCCGTACAGCCCTCAAGGCCGCGCATGGTTACGAAGCCAACACGATCAGCGAAGGTGAGGCGGCCGAGTAACAACAGACGACATCCCGCGGCAAGCGATTGCCGCGGGATGTCCTTATTCAGATGAAACCGCGCTTGATGCCGAATTGCTCCAGCTTGCGGTAGAGCGTCGGCCGTGACACGCCAAGGCGCTGGGCAACTTTGCTGAGATTACCGTGTTCGGCCCTCAGCGCAGAACGGATCGCCTGGCGTTCCGCATCCTCTAGGCTGAAGACGGCGTCGTTTGCATCCGTGTGGGGCTTTGTCCGGTCCTGCGCCGGTTCGATTACATCGGCGGGCAAATCCTCGACACCCACCAGCCCGGTGTTTGAAAGCAGGTGCAGCCGTTCGACAAGGTTACGCAGTTCGCGGACATTGCCCGGCCAGCGATAGGCGAGCAGGGCGTCCAGCGCCTGGTTCGAGAACCGGAGCGGCAGGCTCCCTCTGCGATCTGCCAGTTTGCGATTGAAATGCTCGATCAGCAGCAGGCTGTCGCTGCCGCGCGCCCTCAACGGTGGAACGCAGATGGACACCGTGCTGATGCGGTAGAAAAGATCCTTGCGAAAGCGACCGTTTGCGACCTCCACCTTGAGGTCGCGGTTCGTGGAGGCGACAAGCCTCACATCAACTGGCCGCAGCCGGCTGTCGCCCAGCCGGTTGACTGCTCTCTCTTCAAGCACGCGCAATAGGAAGGGCTGCATGTCCATCGGCATCTCGCCGATTTCATCGAGGCTGAGCACGCCACCGCTGGCGAGTTCGAAGACGCCGGGTTTGCCCTCACGCGATGCGCCCGTGAACGCCCCCCCGACATGGCCGAACAGTTCGCTGCCGAAAAGCTCCTTGGTGACGGCGCCGCAGTTGAGTGCGATGAAAGGACTGTTTTCCGATTTACGGCTTGCAGCATGGATGAGCCGGGCGAAGAGTTCCTTGCCGACACCTGTTTCGCCTTCGATCAGAAGCGATGTCACATCCTCCGTCTCGCCGATCTTGCAGGCGATCTCCACGGCCGTTCGCAGGGCTTCGCTTTCCCCAATGATCAGCGCGCGTTCGTCCTTCACCCGCTGGGACTGAGGTCTGCTGCCGATCGAGACCGTTCTGCCGTCGTCGGTTTTGGGAAAGACAAATGCCGCGCCGCGCACCTCCCCATCCAGCTCCAGAGGGCAAATGTGGCAGGATTGCATATCCTTGGGCAGCGTGGTCGCGAGGCTGTCGAGAAAGCCGGAGTTGCTCAGCTCCGGCAACCGACAGTTCCCCGAGCCTCCGCGGATCGTCTCGCCAAACCGCTGTTTTTCCGCTGCCGGTACGTTGCTGCTGTAGATGGCGCGGCCATGACGATCGATGATCATGACGCCATCGTTCGAACGATACCGGCTCGCAGAGGCAATGAAGGCTTCAAGCAATCGCATCCGCTCTTCATTCTGTGAATCGGCGAGTGCCTGCTCGATTTCCCGCGCGGCGGCCGTGACCAGAGCGATGTTGTGCGGCCGGAAAATATCGGGATAGCCCGACAGATCGACGACCCCGATGACCTTGCCATCATACGGATCGCGGATCGGCGCCCCGGCACAGGTCCAGGCCTTTATCCCCGCGCAAAAATGCTCGGCGGCATGGACGAACACAGGCTCTCCTGTCCAAAGAGCCGTCCCGATACCGTTGGTTCCGACTAGATCTTCGGTCCATTTTCCGCCAACGCCGAGATGAATGTCCATCCCATCGGAGATCGTCTTCTTGTCGCCGATGACGTTGATCAAGACACCTTCGCCATCGGCAAGCATCAGCATCGCGCCCGTGCCGCCGAGCAGCTTGCCGATCTCCCCGAAGGGCCGGGCAGCGGCGGCCAGCAGTTCCGGCCGGCTTCTGGCAAGGGCTTCGACCGCATCCTTGTCCGTCTCGATCGGCGCCCCGTTGCGCTGTGCGTCGATACCGCCCTTGGCGCAGCGCTGCCAGGAATCGTTGATCGCCGAGCGAACCGGCAGCGAGGAGCGGGCCGACGGGCTCCTGCCCTCCACCAACGATTCCCACGCGCGCATGGTGACGCGCTCATCGTAGATCGACGCCAACATAACATCGCCAGCGAGGCCGTCGGCGACAGGCAGGCGGGCCCTTGTCGGCTGTCGTGGCGTTTCGACATTTCGGCTCATACGGCTGTTCACATTCCACGTTCGAGGGAACTTGATGCCAAAATGGGTCGGCGGTGGAGGGAGGCGTGTGCCTCGTCCTCAAGTCTCAGGAGGGATGCCAAGCCGCAGACCGATATCAGCTGCCAGGTCCGTGGTGCCGTAGGACGGTCCGACGGGAACGCCGTTCATATCCGAGAGCGCCTCGGCCATTTCGTCGTCGAGCGGCGCAATGAAGCCGTTGGCCTTGATCGCCAAGGCAAACAGCCTCACGCCCTTGTGGTCGCGAATATCGCCGAAATGTTGCAATTGCCGCCCGGTGCCAACATCGACGGCGATCACACGGCCATTGGCTGTAACGCGGATTTTCGGCTCCGGCGCGTGGACCGGTGCCGTGCCGCCGATATGGATGATAAGGCCTTCCGCCTGCGGGGCCGTCTTCGGCTTTCTTGATTCCGAGTAACGGCCGCCGCTCAAGTGATCTGCAAGCTTCGTGATGACCCCGCGGTTCTGCTCTATCAGTCGCCTGGCTTCCACGTCCTCCCGACGCGGTCCGTCCCGCTTCGAAAATATTTCGACCATGAACCCTCCCAGATTCAGTCCAAATGCATTTTCTCACCCGATTATGGCAAAAGCGTACCACATTTTCACGCCCCTACCAGCGGGCAATATAGACCACGGGAAGGTCTCGGTGGTGGTATCGGGCTGCTGCATAGCGAGATTGTTGGTCCACACCAAGCGGAGCGTGGGTCTTGGGCGGATGGTTTGGCGCGGGGAACTGATCGGTGCTGAACCCGCAGTAAATTTTTGCCAAGACGCGGGGTCTCACCACCGTTGATGTCAAGAGGGAGAATTACACCTGCAGCCAAGCTCCTCCCATAGATCTTATCTACATGCTACCTTGGGGATCGGTGCGGTTTTGCGATTGAACCGCTCGAGCGACCGCGGCGCGACGTGAATGCTCCGGCGATGCGCTGTAGAGTGATCAACGCGTACGGCTCACGGCGGATACCAGGAAGCACGTGGAAAAATCACTTTTTCCCAATGCCTTAGAACTTGCAGATTCGCGCCAGCCGTTCGAATCCCATCAAAAGCTCATAGCGATAACCGCTGTCTAGCTTGCGGCTCGAAACCACTCAGTAATCTCGCACAGGCGGCAGTCGGACCGGCCTGCGCCGGGTGTAGACGATTCCGTAGCCACCGGTGATGGGGCGAGTTACGGTTGCGACCGAGCGTCGTTAGATTGCTTCAAGGCGGTCGGATGCTTAAAGAAGTGGCACGAACATCGCCGGGACACCGACAACAATGGCAAGGCTCAGAAGCACTGTAGAAGCCAGTTTCGAGCGGTTTTTTCTCCGGGTTGCCTCGCCGGTCCAATCATAAGCCATGCGTGTCCTCTCATAGGCATACAGATCGCGGTCATACTCGCGAACGCGCGACTTTGTCGCCGTTGCGTGTGTGTCGCAACCCGTAAAATTTTGAAGTTCGGGCAATTGAAGGCGCGGGAGCGCCTCGTAACGCTCGATCAGGCCCCTGTACGATCGGCGCGGTTTGAAGTCCGCAGCCACAGCCGCCCCCGCTCTGGTTGCTTGTGGGCACTTTCAGCCCCTCCCGCCGCCCTTCCCAGCGAAGCGCCGGTGTCCGTGTGCAGCCCGGCGATGGGCACCTCCGGGCTTCCCCATGGTGAAGTGACGCCGATGCAATGGTGGTGCATGTCCGACATCAGCGCCCATGCGACAGAATTGGTTTAATTGAGAAGAGAGGATTTTCGGCACATCGTAGCTCACCCAAAGGAAGCGAAGATGAGACAAAATCCGGGCCGCAGAAACCGGAGGCCGAACGGGTTCTCAAAGACATCCGCCGCGCCACCCGCGAGCACCATTCGGCTGAGGACAAAATCCGCATCGTGTTGGACGGCCTGCGCGGCGAGGACAGCATTGCTGCGATCTGCCGCCGTGAAGGGATTGTCGAGAGCCTGTATTATAGCTGGTCGAAGGAATTCCTCGAAGCAGGCAAGAAACGGCTTGCTGCGATCCCGCTCGCTCAGCGACCGGCGACTAGGTGAAGGTATTGCGCCGTGAAAGCCGCGACCTGAAGGAGGCGCTGACCGAACTCACCCTGGAAAACTGCCTGCTCAAAAAAAGCATGACTGGGCATGGGGGCGACGAGGAGTGAGATATCCGGCAAACGAAAAGCTTGAGATCATCCAACTTGTCGAGCAGTCCCATCTGCCAGCCAGACAAACACTCGGCAAGCTTGGCATCCCCCGGCCCACCTTCTATCGCTGGTATGA